>CAYHFE010000812.1:0-2746 GCA_964355375.1 uncultured Verrucomicrobiota bacterium | reverse complement strand
GGCGATTCTGGTGTCGCCGAGGTAAGGTTGGAGAGCGGAGACGGTTAGGAGAAAAGGGAACCGGTCAGACAGCCCTTGGAAGCGATTTTCCATCGCGTTTTTGCGCAGTAGCGATTCAGCGAGCCGGCCTTCCTCGGTATTCATGAAGGGGTCATGAAGGGTCAGTCAAGAATGGCACTTGGTTAAGGCCCAGCAAAACAGACTGTTTTTCAACGGGTGACAGGTTGGTGCAGAGTTTTTTCGCGGGGTAGCCTTCAAATGTGAAGTCGCACTCGGGCCAGATTGGATTTCTTACGGTCCGATTGACTGGATTAAATCCTGGCCACCCAGTATTCTAGGCGGCCTATGAACGTGAAACTCGCCTATGGACAGGGCCACGTAGCCGTGGACCTGCCGGACGATCAAACGACCGTTATCGAACCGTCGCACACTCCCGGACTGCCGGACGAGCGCTCGGCGGTCCGACAGGCGCTGGCTCAACCCCTCGGCGCCCACCCCTTGCGGGAATGGATCAAGCCGGGTGATCGCGTCTGCATCACTTTCACCGACATCACTCGCGCGACGCCGAACGACCGGATCATTCCTTGGCTGCTCGAGTATCTGGCCGACATTCCTCGCGACCAAATCACGCTCTTGAATTCCCTCGGAACCCATCGCCCCAACACCCGGTCCGAATTGGAAAAACTGCTCACTCCGGAAGTGGTGCGAGATTATCGCGTCATCAATCATGAACCCGAGCATCCGGCGGCGTTGCTTCAATTCGGAGCCACGCGCGACGGCACGCCCGCCCTGATCAACCGCCATTTCGCGGAGGCCGACGTGCGGGTGGTCACCGGATTCATCGAACCTCATTTCTTCGCCGGATTCAGCGGCGGACCGAAAGGAATCATGCCGGGAGTGGCCGGGCTTCAGACGGTCATGAGCAATCACGGAGCGAGCCAGATTGGCGATCCGAAAGCGGCCTTTGGCATCACCGCCGGGAATCCGATTTGGGAGGAGATGCGAGACATCGCGCTGCGGGTGGGTCCGAGTTTCTTGCTCAACGTCTCGCTTAACGAGCAGCGCCAGATTACCGGAGTCTTCGCCGGCGACCTGCTCGCGGCGCACCAGGTGGGTTTTGAATTTGTCCGGGCTTCAGCCATGCAGAAGGTCAAGGCCCCGTTTGCAATTGTGATCACTACCAATAGCGGCTACCCGCTCGATCTCAACTTGTATCAAGGGGTGAAAGGCATGAGCGCGGCCGCGCGGATCGTCCAGGAAGGAGGCACGATCATTCTGGCCTGCGAATGCCGCGAAGGTGTGCCGGCCAACAGCCCGCTCGATCAATTGCTCCGGAGCGCGTCAAGCTCCGAGGAAATCCTGGCCATGCTCGCGACGCCCGGATTTGTCCGTCCCGAGCAATGGCAGGCCCAGATTCAGTCGCTCATCCAACGCCAAGCCCGCGTGCTCGTTTTCAGCTCATTGCCCGACCCGATTATTCACGCAGCGCATCTGACCCCGTGCCGCGACATCAGCCTGGCCGTCCGCGAGGGTTTGCGGCAGCACGGCCCGGAAGCGCGCGTGGCCGTCTTACCCCAAGGACCGCTCACCATCCCGTATTTGGCGTGATCGGAGGCCAGGCCTTTGCCGATTTCCCAACCCCCTGCACTCAGACCCAATCCGTCTGCAACTTCCGTCATGGGCTTGCGCTCGTTGGTCGCGATGGGCGGGGTGGTCTTTCTCCTGGCGTCGCTCGCCAGACCCGACGTCGCCGCCGCTTCCACGTCTCGTTAGCGTTCCCCAAAACTGACTATCGACTTTGTCCTGGCCGACGACTTGATCTACGGGGATTCGAGCTGATCCATAGCCCTCGAATTGCACGCTTGCGCTCGTCGAAGGCCCTCTGATAGGTTGCGCGTTGATGAAGCGAAACGGCAGTGTGCGGATGGATTTGGCCAGTGCTTTCGGCAGCCTTTGCTTTCACGCCGTTAAACTGGCTCGAGGTTGCCGTGGACCCACAGACACGTTTGTAGGTCATTGATGATTAGGGAGCCCGCGTGGCGGAATTGGCAGACGCGCTAGATTCAGGTTTTTAATTTCAAGGGTTTCAGAGCCATTCTTCCCGTTTCTTAGCCAACGACGGAATCCCTGCAAATATTGACTAAAATGCACTTGGGTGCGTTTTCATCCCTCTCCCCAAAGGGTCTCGAACGGAAGGCAGTACTAGCACAAAAACTAGCACAACAGCACTTTTTACATCTTATTGCAGACGAGCACGTTGCATTTTTATACCCACCGAGTCCAAAATCTAGTGCGGCTGCGTTTTGGGCTACTGCTGGCAACTCACGGTCTCCTTCCACCCTGCTGCCTTCCCTCCCCCGCGCAATCCAGGCGTCCCGATCCGAGATCGACCGCGCCCGCCCTCACCAAAGGGTATTCACTCCGGGGTACTCGGCGATGGTTTGGTCCGAAGTGAGAAGCGTCAGCGATTGGGTCTGTGCCAACGCGACGAGGACACGATCGAAGGGATCTCGATGGATCAACGGCAGGGCGGCGGCAAGACAAGCGATGTTTGAGTCGAGTGGGAGTTCCCGCAGGTTATATCGGGTCAACATGCCACGAATCCACTGCGCTGGCGGCTCGGCCAATTGCAGTTTGCCCGCCGCAACCTTGATCGCCACTTCCCATGGACAGACCACCGAGACACTGGCCTCGGGAGCCTTGCGCAAGGCGGCGGCGGCGCGCTCGGGCAAGTCACCGCGGGCTA
>CAYHFE010000811.1:0-2753 GCA_964355375.1 uncultured Verrucomicrobiota bacterium | reverse complement strand
CGTCCCTCGAAAAAGCCTGTGCTCATTGGCTTTCCCGCTTCATGCGTCAGCCCTGAACACCTCCACGCCGAGTGGACCCCGGGGCTGCGAGCGGGGCGCTCATTTGCTCGCTCGTTTGACCGGAACTTGAATTTCCCTTCTTGGTTCTCATTTGTCCTCGGTGATTCCTCACGATACCATGGCCCGCTCTGGCTATGGCTGACGCGCGCATCGATGACATCAAGACGTTGCTTCCCCGGGGCATGATCCAAGACTGGGTCCGGCTTGGGATGCGGCTCGTCCGCCTTTTGCGCGACCGCCGCCACCCGACGCAACATGATGCCTTGCTCGATCGATTGCTCGAGCAAGCCCGCGCCTCCGTGGCTCTCCGCCAAGAGCGGCAAGCCCATCTGCCGCGTCTGAATTATCCTCCCGACTTGCCGATCCGGGCGCGCAAGGACGAGATCGTGGCCGCCATTCGGGCACACCAAGTCGTGGTCATTGCCGGCGAAACCGGATCGGGCAAAACTACTCAGATTCCCAAAATGTGTCTGGAAGCGGGGCTCGGCCTCGAGGCGAAGATTGGTTGCACGCAACCCCGGCGCGTGGCCGCGCTCTCGATCTCCCGGCGCTTGGCCGAGGAATTGAACGTCGCCTGGGGCCGCGAGGTCGGATGCAAGATCCGGTTCGATGATCGGTCCAGCCGGGAAACCTACATCAAGCTCATGACCGACGGCATTCTCCTGGCCGAGACCCAGGGCGATCCGACGCTCTCGGAATACAATGCTCTCATCATCGACGAAGCTCACGAACGCAGCCTCAATATCGATTTTCTCCTCGGCCACCTCAAGGGATTGCTGGCCCGGCGCCAGGATCTCAAACTCATCATCACTTCGGCCACGATCGACACGCAGGCTTTCTCGCGTCATTTCAACGACGCCCCCATCATCGAAGTCTCCGGCCGCATGTATCCGGTGGAGATGCTCTATCGGCCCCTCGACGCGGAATCGGAGGATCGGGGCGAAATCAGCTACGTCGATGCCGCCGTCCAGGCCGCCGAGAACATTCTCTACGAAACCCACGCCGGCGATCTGCTGATCTTCATGCCGAGCGAACGGGACATCCGGGAAACGTCCGATCAGCTCGAAGGTCGTTTCACCCAGGACGCGGCCGTCATTCCCCTGTTTGGCCGGCTGAGTTCCGGCGATCAACAACGGGTTTTTGCCCCATCCACCCGGCGCAAGATCGTCGTCGCCACGAATATTGCGGAAACGTCGCTGACCATTCCGGGCATCCGCTACGTCATCGACACCGGTCTGGCTCGGTTGAGTCGCTATAATCCCCGGACCCGGACGCGCCGGCTGCCCATTGAGCCCATCTCGCAAAGCAGCGCCAATCAGCGGGCTGGACGGGCCGGCCGGGTCGAGGAAGGCGTCTGCATTCGCCTTTTCTCCGAGGAGGATTTTCAGGAGCGATCCCCCTTCACTCAGCCGGAGATTCAACGTTCCAACCTGGCCGAGGTCATCCTGCGCCTGAAGGCCTTCGCCTTGGGCGACATCGAAACATTCGCCTTTATCCAGCCGCCCAGCCCGGCCGCCATCGCCACCGGCTACGCCCTGCTGCAGGAGCTGGGCGCGCTCGATGAGCGCCGCGAATTGACGTCGCTGGGCCGGGATCTCGCGCACCTGCCCATCGATCCGACCCTGGGCCGAATGCTCCTGCAATCGCAACACGAACACGCCACGCAAGAGCTGCTCGTGATCGCGTCCGGACTGAGCATCCAGGATCCGCGGGAACGGCCGCTCGACCAGAAAGACGCGGCGGCGGCGGCCCACCGGCGGTTTGACGATCCGCGCTCCGATTTCCTCGCCTTGCTCAACATCTGGAACGCCGTGCATGACGAGTGGGAAAGACTTCGCACCCAGAACCAGCGCCGGAAATTCTGCAAGCAGCATTTCCTGTCCTACCTCCGCATGCGCGAGTGGCAGGATCTTTACGCCCAGCTCCACGACGCGCTGGACGACCTGGGCACATTGAAACTCAACGAGAGCACCGCGGCCTACGACGCCATCCATCGCTCCATCCTCGCGGGGATGATCGGGCATGTCGCCCAACGCGAGGAGCGGAATGGCTATCGAGCCTCGGGCCAGCGAAAGGTGTTCATCTTCCCTGGTTCGGTCCTTTACGAACGCGGCGAATCGCCCAAAAAGAAAGGGCCCGCGTCCCTTCCCAGCCCCCCGGCGCGCCCCAGCCAGCCCGCGTGGATCGTCGCCGGCGAGATCACCGAGACTTCGCAACTTTTTGCCCGCACCCTTGCCGGAATTGACCCGCTCTGGATTCCTCAACTGGCGCCCCACTGCTGCAAGACCTCGCACCAGAATCCTCACTGGAGCGCGAGTTCCGGACGGGTCTTGGTCGAGGAAATCATCACCTTGCACGGCCTGGAAGTCCACCGCCGCAAGGCAGCCTACGGCACCATCAATCCCAAAGACGCGACCGCCATCTTCATCCGTTCCGCTCTGATCGGGGAAGATCTTCTTCCTCCAGCTCGGGTCGGTGGACCCGCGGACGCACCCTCCACGAAGTCCCGGACTTCCCTTCCCAAATCGCCGCGGAGGGAGAACCTCCTGGCTTCGGTGGACCTCGAGGAACCCGAGCTCCCGCCTCAGTACCGCTTCCTGGCCCGCAACTGTGCCGTCCGACAAAAGATCGAGAATTGGCAGACCCGGGTCCGTCACCACGGACTTCGGGATCCGGACGAGACGCTGGCCATC
>CAYHFE010000810.1:0-2756 GCA_964355375.1 uncultured Verrucomicrobiota bacterium | reverse complement strand
TACTGGATAGCCGTCCCTCCGATCCCAACCGGGCCTTGCAGATGGAGACCCAGCATGTCCCGAGCATTCAGGCCGTGGACGCCAAGGGTGAGACTTACGCCCGCATCGCTCCGACCTTCTTTCCCTGTGGGACAAACGGCGAATCCCGACTCGTGCATCACATCACTTCCTACAACAAGCAGGCGCTCTGGGACGCGGTGAAGACATGGTTCGGCGGCGGGGCCGAGGCCAGCGGCGCGATTCGTCCTGAAGGCGCCATCCTGCATCGGTTCACCGGTAAAGGCGGGGCCACTTGGAGAATCTATCCGGACGGTACTGTCAAGGAAGAGAAGACACCCGTGGCGTGGAATTCCTTTGCGACACCGATGGCGGCGGATCCGAACACTTTCGGTTATCGCTGGGATCTCAACGTCGTGAAGCAGACTGATTCCAAGAATGGCCTGCTGGTGAGGCTTCCCGAGTATTTCCGCCTGGTGAAGAGCGGTGCGAAACCTCAATGGGTTCCGGTGCGAGCGGAAGAGGTTCCGGCGGAAACGGGTTTGACCAAGGCGCGCTTCGAGCGGCCCGAGAGACACCCCAAAGCCTATGTCACGCCCGATGATCCGGCGAGTTGCTGGAAGAAGCCCGGCCCCAAAGCCGGCCCCTTTCAGGCGCACCCGGGGGACGGCAGCTTGGTCACTTACTACTGGTATCGCTTCGCCGACCAGCCGGCCCTGCTCAACGCCGACATGACGGCTCAAGAGCGGGAGGCCTTGCAGGCGCGCGTGGAAAAACTCCACCGGAGTTGGAAGAAAGACCGCGACTACCTGGCCCCACCCGCGTTTGGCAAACTGGCGGAACTCGACCCGGCCCTGATCGTCACTCCGCCGCCGGGCCTGGAGGCGGGCTATGTCCCCATCGTCACCCGACAGGCAGCGAAAGAATAACCACTACGCCTGTGAATGATAACCTGATCCAGAACCGTCGTCAGTTTCTTCACTTAATCGGAACCACGGCGCTCGCGCTGCCCTTCCTCGACTCCTTCACCCAAGCGGCAGACATTCCGCACACGCTGGATGAGCTTTGGGCCGGATTCGCGGAACTTGATCGCACCACGCCACTGGAAACCGAGGTTCTCAAGGAGTGGGAGAACGACGGGGTGGTCTGCCGGGTTGTCCGCTACCAGGTCGGAGTCTTCAAAGGAACGCCGTCGCGCGTGGCCGCGTTCTACGCATTTCCGAAAGGCGGCACGAGACTCCCCGCCCTGCTCGACATCCACGGCGGTGGCCAGTCGGCGTCGTTCGACACCGTGGTGACCTGCGCCCGGCGCGGCTACGCCTGCATCTCCATCAACTGGGGCGGCAACAAACTGAACTTCGGCCGTTCGCAGGGAGCCTACGACGGTCCCCAAACGGACTGGGGCAAGCTCGACGCCACGCATCCGCCGCAGCGCAACCAGGTGAATCACTTCGCCGGGCCGCTCACGCCCGACGACTACACGCTCGATGCCGTCGAGTCGCCCCGGAACAGCAATTGGTTTCTCGTGCTGATGGCCGCACGCCGCGCGCTCACCTTCCTCGAACACCAGCCCGAAGTGGACCCGGCGCGCCTGGGCGCGTTCGGACATTCCATGGGCGGCAAGCTCACGACCGACCTCGCGGGGATCGACCGGCGGATCAAAGCCGCCGTGCCCTCCTGCGGCGGCGCGGGCGACATCCTGGAAAACCAGACCGACCTGCCCGGCTGCATCAAGTCCAGGCGCTCGGCCATGGAACTGGCCGGCATTTCCGACAACGCCTATCTCCCGCGCATCACCTGCCCGATCCTCTGGCTGTCGCCCACCAACGACTTCAACGCGCCCATCGGCAACATGGCCTGGAATTGGCGCACCCTGCCTGACGACCGCGTGCGTTTCAGCATCTCGCCGCACCTGAACCATCGCCACACCGACGAGCACGCCCTCACCCAGTATCTTTGGTTCGAGGAGCACCTGAAGGGCGCGTTCAAGATGCCGCGCACACCGCAGCTCGCGCTGAATCTCAAGACCCCCGATGGCGTGCCGATCCTCACCCTCACGCCGGACGAATCGCAGCCGGTGCGGCGGGTGGACATCTACTATTCGCTCGACCCGCACGAACTGACCCGCTTCTGGCGCGACGCGAAGGCGATGAAAGAAGGCGGTCAGTGGAAGGCGGCCTGCCCGGTAATGAGCCTGGAACAACCGCTCTTCGCTTTCGCCAACGTGATTTACGACCTCCCGGAGCCGTATCGAAAAGCGAAGCCGGCTGCCGGGCAGGACAGCATCGCCACCTTCGCCATCAGTTCCCGCGTTTTGTCAGCAGCGCCCGCGCAATTGCAGACGACGGGCGTCAAGGCCACCGACCAGCCGGAGCGGTTGATTGATGACGGCGCCCGCGGCTGGCACGACTGGTATCGTCTGAACTGGGGCCATCCGCCGCTCTGGACGGCCACCACGCGCAAGCTGAAAGATCCGAAATGGCGCGGCCCCGACGGCGCGAAGCTGGTGTTTGAAATCAAAACCCAGACCGACAACGCGCTCGTGCTCACGTTCAACTGCAACGCCTGGGGCGCCTTCACTCCCGGCAAACCCGCCGTGGACTACACCGCGGTCAAGGAATTGAAAGGCTCGCCCGACTGGCAGACCGTGACCGTCAGCCTGAACAACCTCGCGGCCACCGATCCCAAGATCACCGCTCCGCTGGCCAATTGGCAGACGGTCACCGAGTTCAGCCTCAGCCCCAGCGGCGAGACCGTGA
>CAYHFE010000809.1:0-2760 GCA_964355375.1 uncultured Verrucomicrobiota bacterium | reverse complement strand
GCGCATCGATTTGCGCCACTGATTGAGAATCCAAAACCGCAGAGCCCGAACCGAACCGAGTTCCGAACCGAATGGATCAATCGTTCGCTCGCTCGAGAGTTTGCACCGCGCCGTGCTTTCCGACGCCAAAGCGGCGGAGGGCCGCCGCACTCCAAAACGCTGGCGCGTGGCTCTCCACTTCTTCTCAGGTTCACGGTCGGCGAACCGGTGTACGACTAAGGTCCAATAGCCGAGGTTGGCCGGAGGTGACATGATGCAACCCAAGACAGGCCGCTCCCAGGCTGGCTGGAGTGCCGGAGCCGCATGTCAAACAGAGCACGAGCAAACGTATAATATGACAAATACCAAGCCACTCATCGCGGTGGTGGATGACGATCCGTCCGTCCTTAGATCATTGGCTCGACTGCTCCGCTCGGCTGGTTATACCGCAAGCCCCTTCGGGTCGGCCCAGGAATTCCTCGGTTCGATCGCGACCTCACTGCCCCAATGCCTGGTGCTCGACGTGCAAATGCCGCGGATGAACGGCTTCGAGCTGAAATTCCGCCTGAAAGGATTAGGCCATGACCAACTGCCCGTCGTCTTCATCACCGCCCACGACACCCCGCAAACGCGCGCCTTGGCCTGGCAAAGCGGATTCGTCGGATTGCTCATCAAGCCGTTCGAGGATACCGCGCTCCTGGGGGCCATTGGCCAGGCGATCAACGGCAGACAACTCGATGAAGCAGGGTGTCCCCAGCGCGTTCCTGATTTGCCAGATTCGGTCATTCCAATTTCGCATGCCGCACTGAACGACCCCTTCTCTGTGACCCAAGATTCCACCTATTAACGCCCCCTATGTTCGCCCTCATTGTGGATGATTCCCAAGCCAACCGGCTGATCTTGCAGATATTTCTGCGCGAGGCCGGATTCGAAACCGCGGGAGCTGAAAACGGTCCGGATGCTCTTTGGCATCTGCATCGGATCGGCAAAGTGGATTTGATCATCGCGGATTTCAAGATGCCCGGGATGAACGGTGTCGAATTCGTCCGCGCTGTCCGCTCTCTGAGCCAGTACTCGGGCGTGCCCGTGATCATGGTCACGTCGGATCACAGGCCGGAACTGGCGGACGCGGCCTTTGGCGCGGGGGTGAACGAACTTTTGATCAAACCATTCACTCGGGAAATTCTCCTGGAAACATTCGGCTCGCTTGGCTTCAACCGCGAATTGGCCACCTCGGCCTGACCACGGACCAAACCCAAAAAAACAAAGAAAGGAAGGGAAAGTGAAGACCAAGAAGAACACAGCCACACAAAGCGCGCCCGACTGCCCAAGCCCGGGACCGGCACCCGAGGAAATCGCCTCTCGCGCCTACTTGATCTGGGAGCAAGAAGGACGCCCCGAGGGCCGCGATCTCGACCACTGGCGGCAAGCCGAGGCTCAGGCACAACCAAACCGCAGGCAAGTTGCGGCTCAAGAGTAGGCCAGCGCCGCCAGCCACACCAAAGTGCTCATGGGCCTGATGGTGGACGCCGTCGAGGAAGTCGCCTACATCGCCGCCCAGGACATCGAGGCGACGCCGGATTTTGGCACCGCCCTCGACACCGCTTACCTCCTCGGCATGGCCAAGGTGAAGGGCGCCGTCAAATCGCTCCTCGACATCGACAAAGTCGTCACCGCCGAAACCATCGAACGACTCCAAACCAAGAGCACCCATTGATTGAACAAACACAAACTAAACCGAAGAAACATAGACCGCAGCAAGAAACACAAACCGCAGTCACTCCCCAACCACAGAAACAACTATGAAACAAATGACCATTGGAAAACGCATCTACACCCTGGCCGGATTTCTGGCCCTCGTCATCGCCGGCATCAGCCTCTTTGCCGTGCTCCGCATCAACAGCCTTAAAACCATTAGCGAATCCATCTCCGACGATTCGATGCCCGGCCTCATCTACGCGGGAACCATCAACGAAAATTTGGCCGAATCACAGATTTGCACCTTTCGCCTCCTCCGGGCTCAGACGCCCGAGGAGCGGAAAGTCGTGCGGGACGAAATCGCCCAGGCTGCCGGCACCATTAGAGAGGCCATGGACAAGTACGAGAAGACCATCGCGGCCGAAGAAGACCGGCGTCTGTTCTCGGAACTCAAGAACCGCCGCGAAGAATACGTGAAGGTTCGAGAGCACTTCTTGTCCTTGGTGGAGACCAACGCGGTCGCGGCGGGCACACTGGTCTCCGGCGAACTCAAAACGGCTTACAGCAGCTACACCAAGGCCGGCGACGGCCTTGTGGACTATAATAAGAATAACGGAGAGCAGCGCGCGAAGACGCTGGCCGCTCAGGTCCAGAGCACGCGTTCTCTGCTCCTGATCGCGGGTGGGGTGTCGCTCCTGATCGCCATCCTGGCCAGCGGCTACCTGGTGCAGCGCACTAACGCCGTCATGAACGACGTGGTGGGCTCCGTCTCCACCGGGGCCGAACAAATCGCCGCCGCTTCCGGCCAGGTCTCGGCCGCCAGCCAGAGTCTGGCCGAAGGGGCCAGCGAACAGGCGGCGTCTCTGGAGGAAACCAGCGCCTCGCTCGAGGAGATGTCGAGCATGACCAAGCGCAACGCCGATAACGCCCAGAACGCCAAAGCCACGGCCGTCCAGACCCGCCAGTCCGCCGACACCGGCGCTGAGCAGATGAAAACATTGCTCGCCGCGATGGACTCGATCAAAACGGCCAGCGAGGACATCACCAAGATCTTGCGCAACATCGATGAGATCGCCTTCCAAA
>CAYHFE010000808.1:0-2795 GCA_964355375.1 uncultured Verrucomicrobiota bacterium | reverse complement strand
TAAGACTACCGAATCTTGGCGAAGGCGCGGACTCCGGGTCCGTCGTGAATGTGCATGTCAAAGAGGGCGATCAGGTCAAAATGGGCCAGATCCTTCTTGAACTGGAAAACGAAAAAGCCGTGGCTCCGATTCCGGCGCCCGCCGACGGAAAGGTCTCGTCGGTTCGGGTCAAAGCGGGCGACAAGGTGATGGTGGGGCAGATCATCCTGGTCTTGGATGGCGGCAGCGCGACGGAACCGGTCGCGGCAAAGGCGGCGCCCGTTCGCCAGGATCCCCAACTCGCGGCGCCGGCGGAACCGGTTGCGCCCGCGATGCCGGGGCTCGCTCTGATACCGGACCGCGAAATGGCGTCTCGAGTCTTGCCGGCTGGGATGGCGCCCGCGGCGGCGCCTTCGATTCGGAAGATGGCGCGCGAGCTTGGGATCGACTTGGCCCGGGTGCGGGGCAGCGAGCTCGGCGGGCGGATCGTGCTCAATGACCTGCGAGCCTACGTGGAACGTCTTCAGCAGATGGCCTTCGGGACCAAGCCAGCTGCACCTCCGAAAACGGAGCCGGAGGCGGTGGACTTCTCCAAGTGGGGATCGGTCACCCGGCAGCCGTTATCCTCGCTGCGCAAGATCATCGCGCAGCGGATGGTGGAGTCATGGACGACGATTCCGCAGGTCAATCAATTCGATGAGGCGGACGTGACGGATCTCTTGGATCTGCGGAAGAAGTGGCATTCCGCCTACGAGGCCCAGGGGGCGCGGCTGACCTTGACCTGTTTCGCTTTGAAGGCCGTGGCCCATGTGCTCAGACAATTCCCGGTCTTCAATTCGAGTCTCGATGAAACCGCGCAGGAACTGGTGCTCAAGAGCTACTATCACCTCGGCTTGGCGGTGGACACCGAGGCCGGATTGATCGTGCCGGTGATTAAAGATGTGGACAAGAAATCGGTGTTGGCGCTGGCGAAAGAGTTGGGCGAGCTGGCCGAGAAAGCGCGAGATCGGAAGATCGCGCTCGAGGATTTGAAAGGTGGTTCATTCACCATTTCCAATCAGGGCGGAATTGGCGGAGCTCATTTCACTCCCATCATTAACAAACCGGAAGTCGCCATTTTGGGCCTTGGCCGAAGCGTGCTCAAACCGGCGGTCCGGAACGGCCAGGTCGTGCCGCGCCACTTGCTGCCGCTCTGCCTTTCTTACGATCATCGAGTGATCGATGGGGGAAGCGCGGCGCGGTTCATCGTCGAGTTGGCGCGCGAGTTGGAGCAATTCAAAGATGCCGACGTCATGATTTGAGGCGCCGACCCGAGCTCGGACCCCGCGCGATGAGCCATTCGTGTCGCGGCTCGAGCCGGCTGCATCGGACGGGGCGAGGCCGGCAAGAAATGGCAGAGAAGATGATTGAGGTTACACATGGACGCAATTCAAACTGAGATCGCGGTGATCGGGGCGGGGCCGGGTGGATACGCGGCCGCGTTCTACGCCGCGGACCAAGGCAAGAAAGTCATTTTGATCGAACAGGACCAACGCCTCGGGGGCGTCTGTTTGAATCGAGGCTGCATTCCTTCCAAGGCCTTGCTGCACGCCACCAAGCTCGTGACCGAGGCCAAGGAGTCCGCGATGCGGGGCATCCATTTTGACCCGCCCCGGATCGATCTGGAGAAAATGCGCCAATGGAAAGAATCCATTCTGTCCAAGCTCGGCCAGGGCATCAGCGGTCTGGCTCAGCGGCGGGGCGTCCAAGTGTTGCAGGGCCGGGCTCGATTTGAGGATTCGCGAACTTTGCGGATTGAAACCAGCGATGGTCAGCAATTCGTTCAGTTTGCCAAGGCGATCGTCGCGGTGGGCTCCAAATCTGCGATGCCGAAAGCGTTCGACTTGGGCAATCCCCGCGTCATGACTTCCCGCGAGGCGCTCGCCTTGGAGGAAATTCCGGAGAGTTTGTTGGTCGTGGGGGGCGGCTATATCGGCATGGAACTTGGGACGGTCTATGCGGGTCTGGGGAGTCAGGTGGTCGTGGTGGAGGCGATGGATTCCATTCTTTTGGGCGCCGACCCCGATTTGGTGCGGCCGGTGATGAAGTATGCCGAGAAGGCGTTCCGGGAAGTGCGATTGAAAACGAAAGTCGCGAAGATGGCGTCGTGCGGCAAGCAGATCAAGGTCATCTTCGAGATGAAGGGCCAGGAGAAGGAAGAGCTTTACGACCGCGTCCTGGTGTCGGTGGGGCGCGTTCCCAATTGCGAGGATTTCGGACTGGAGAATACCAAGGTCACCCGGACGGAAAAAGGTTTCATCAAGGTGAATTCCCGCCAGGAGACGACCGACCCCGCGATTTATGCCATTGGCGATGTGGCGGGCGGGGTGATGCTCGCCCATAAAGCGGCCAAGGAAGCCCGGGTTGCGGTGGAGGTGATTCTCGGGGAGTCGAGCGTGTTCGAGAACGTGGTCATCCCGGCCGTGGTCTTTACCGATCCGGAAGTGGCTTGGTGCGGATTGACCGAAGCCGAGGCCAAAGCCAAGGGCGTGACGGTTCAGGTCGCGAAATTCCCGTGGGCGGCTTCGGGCCGGGCGCTGAGTTTTGATCGGACTGACGGGTTGACCAAGTTGATCATCGAGCCGGAAACCGAGCGGATCCTCGGAGTGGGCATCGTCGGCGCCGGCGCGGGCGAGTTGATTAGCGAAGGCGTGCTCGCCGTCGAAATGGGCGCGACCGCCCGCGATCTGGCGGAAATCGTTCATCCCCATCCGACGCTTTCGGAGACGTTGATGGAATGCGCCGAATCCTTCTACGGACATGCCACTCACGTCTTC
>CAYHFE010000807.1:0-2805 GCA_964355375.1 uncultured Verrucomicrobiota bacterium | reverse complement strand
AGGTTATTCTTGTTCGTGGTCAGCTTCAGCACTCCACTACCGCCAACTCCACCCGCGGACTCGACCGTGGCGCTACCATAAAGGCTCACGCAAGTCACTCTCATTCTGGCCTTGGACACGGTCCGTTCGACCTATGCAGTCCTGGCTTGAGCCGGTCTTCACGTGGCGACCGGCTCAAGCCGGGACTGCATGCGCGCCAGAATGAGAATGGCTGCATCAGAGCCTGTTTTGAAATTCGGCGGGTCTTTTGGCCGGGGTCGGATCGAGAGTCGGCTCCGGCTTTCGCTATTCTTCCTATTTCCAACTTCGGCGGCGAAATGGTAAAGCTCAGGCCGTCATGACCGACGAACGATTCCCGAACCGACCAACCCGCCGACCGCCTGAAGACACTTTATGAGACACGCTCCCATCCATCCCCGCCTGTTCCAGACTAACCGCGAGAGTCTCCGGCAGTTGCTCCCGGCGCATTCGCTCGCGTTGGTGAATGCGAACGACGTGCTTCCCACCAACGCGGACGGGACACTCCGCCTTTGCCCCAACTCCGATCTCTTTTATTTGACGGGCGTCGAGCAGGAGGAGAGTCGGCTGCTTCTTTTTCCGGATGCGGACGATGAAAAGCAGCGCGAGATCCTCTTCTTACGCCAGCCCAACGAGCACCTGGCCATTTGGGAAGGACACAAGCTGACCAAAGAGAAGGCGCGCCAGATTTCGGGCGTCGCCCGGGTGGAATGGCTTTCGGAATTCCCGGCCCTTTTTCATCGGCTGATGTGCGAGTGCGAGCACGTTTATCTCAATTCCAACGAACACAAACGGGCCGTCGTGGAAGTGGAAACGCGCGAAGCCCGGTTCGTCCGGGATTGCCAAGCCCGCTACCCGCTGCACCAGTATCATCGGCTCGCGCGCTTGCTCCATCCCTTGCGGGCGGTGAAATCCGAATTCGAATTGGAGCTGATCCAGCAAGCCTGCGCCATCACCGCCGCGGGCTTCCGCCGTGCGCTCAGGATCACCAAACCGGGGGTCAATGAAATGGAGATCGAAGCCGAATTCGCGCGGGAATTCATCCGGCGCGGCGGCGGGTTCGCCTATCCGCCAATCATCGCCGCCGGGGCCAATGCCTGCGTGCTGCACTACATTCAAAACGACCAGCGCTGCCGCGCGGGTCAATTGCTCCTGCTCGACGTCGCCGCCAACTATGCCAACTACAATTCCGATTTGACCCGGACGATTCCGGTCAGCGGCAAGTTCACCCGGCGCCAGAAGCAGGTCTATAATGCCGTCTGGCGCGTCCATCGGGCGCTGATCCAATCGGCGATCCCAGGGAAACTGCCCAAGGATTGGCAAAAGGAAGCCGAATCGTTGATTGAAAAGGAGCTGGTCGATCTCGGTTTGCTGAAGACGTCGCAAATCAAGAAACAGGATCCGGACCGTCCGGCCCTCAAGAAATACTTCATGCATGGGGTCGGGCATCCGCTCGGACTTGATGTCCATGACGTCGGATTCACGACCGAGCCCTTCCAGGCCGGTTGGGTCATGACGTGCGAGCCCGCCATTTACATCCCGGAAGAAGGCTTCGCCGTCCGGCTGGAGAACGATTTTCTGATCACCGATCACGGCAACTTGGATTTGATGGGCGACATCCCGATCGAAGCCGGCGCGATCGAGGATCTCATGAACCGGCGGTGAGCGATTTCCGTCACCTCGTTCGCGTGATTGATTCGCACACCGGGGGCGAGCCGACGCGCCTCGTCGTGAGCGGCGGACCCGAGCTCGGCGGAGGCGCGTTGTCCGAGCGCCTGAAGTTGTTTCGCGAACGGCATGATCGGTTCCGCTCCGCCGTGGTTAACGAACCGCGCGGGTCGGATGTGTTGGTCGGCGCTTTGCTCATGGAACCGAACGAGCCATCGTGCGCCGCCGGCGTCATCTTCTTCAACAATGTCGGGTATCTGGGCATGTGCGGACACGGCACCATCGGACTGGTGGTCACCCTCGCCCATTTGGGCCGAATCCAAGCAGGTGACCATGGCATCGATACGCCAGTCGGACGCGTCACGGCCACGTTGCACGCGGACGGCAGCGTCTCCGTGAGCAACGTCCCCAGCTACCGCAAAGCCAAGGGCGTGACCATCGAGGTCCCGGGCCTGGGACCGGTGCGGGGTGACGTGGCTTGGGGGGGGAACTGGTTTTTCCTGGTCGAGAATCACGGTCCCGCGCTTGAACTCGGGCAGGTCGAAGCGCTCACCGGCTTGGCTTGGCGCATTCGTCAGGCGGTCAACGCGCAAGGGTTTCCGGAGGTGGATCACGTCGAGTTGTTCGGGCCGCCGCAAGGCTCGGGCGGTCATTCGCGCAATTTCGTCCTTTGCCCTGGGAAAGCCTATGATCGTTCGCCCTGTGGGACCGGGACCAGCGCCAAGCTGGCCTGCCTGGCCGCGGACGGCAAGCTGGCCGAGGATCAACCCTGGGTGCAGGAGAGTATTCTGGGCAGCCGCTTCATCGGCCGGTATCGGCGCGTCGGCGGTCAGATCATCCCCACGATCACCGGCACCGCCTTCGTCACGGCCGAAGCGACCTTGCGGATCGATCCGAATGATCCCCTGGCTTGGGGAATCTATTGACGATTTCCCGGAACCCGATAGAAGAGTCAACACTCGCCTGAATCGCCCCCACGTCGCGCGGTCGGGGGGCCGACGCGAGCCGTTCATCGCGGACGCTGGCGACCAATGATCGGGAGTTTTGAGAACGTGTTTGAATACTCATTCGAATTTGCGATCAAGATGAGACTAACTGCTCCCTCACCCCGTCCCTCTC
>CAYHFE010000806.1:0-2821 GCA_964355375.1 uncultured Verrucomicrobiota bacterium | reverse complement strand
CCGCCCGTCGCGCCTCGAAAACGCGGGTATCAACGGTCATGCGTCAGGGCTGCGAGAGAGAACTCTTCATTTACAAAGTGAGGAGATGCCATTAGTTTTTGACGAAAGGCGGATCTTCCGCTAGAGCATGGGCCGTTCTGATGTGTAAACGCCGGTCATTTCAATATTTTTGGGCAACGTTGTGGCTCGCGCTCGGCGGGATGATTCTTCTTCCTCCCGCGCCCGTCTCGGCCCAGGAAAAGATTCGCATCACCAAGGGAGAGGAGAAAATGGAGATTCCCCGGGGCAATGCCGGGGACGACCTTCTTTCCCGGCCGTTCGACGAATTGCGCTCGAGGGGAGACGGAGCCGGATCGCTCGACCCGGTTCTTCCATCGATTCCGGTCAACCCCCGGAACGTCCTTCCCAAGGACAAGACCGACGATAAGAACTGGATCATTCCCAAAGGATTTGATCAAGACGCGGTGCTGAAGGAAATTTTCAAGGTTCGCGATTACGATTTGGAGAATCGGGACAAGAAATCGCGAACCGGCTTCGAGCGAATTCTCGGGGTGGACAGAGGTAATAAGGATGAGAAGGATGGAAGTGGCTCTTTATCGCTGACCCCACGGTCGATGGAAGACCAATTTGGTCAAAAGGTCCTGGGCCCGATGACCCCGGAGATGATGAGCCGGTATCGCCCTCAAACCCGATCCCCATCCGACCAAGATCCCAAATCGACGACGGACCTGATCATGGAATTGAGCTTCGAGAATCTCATGCGCGTGACCCGGCCCTTTGAAGTGCTGAGCCAACCGACGAGTGATCTGACCGGAATGGTGCTCATGCAAAATGCTTTTGGCCAAACCTTCAACCGCCTCATGCCGGTCCGCACTCCCAAGACGAAACAACAGGAACAAAGCTCGAAGGACTTTCAGAAACTCCTCGGATCGAGCCGGCAATTCCTCACCTCGCGCCTGAATGATCCGCTCAACTCTCAATCCGACGAAACGCGCCTGGAAGTCAATCCGGTAACGGGGAAACGACTGGGGGAATCCTCTTTGAACTCGCCCCTGGGAGCCCGCCAAAGCGCGATGCCCGACCCGAGCGCGGGATTGAGCGGGATCTCGCGCCCGAGCAGCATCTCGAGTATTCTGGATTCCCTGAATCCGAAGAATGACGGCGGTTCGATGGGCGGATCGTCATCCTCGCTGCCTTCGACGACGCCGATCATGCAGCCGGGACCGCCGGTCCTGGAAATGCCCCGCCGGAAATTCTGAACTGGAATCGGTTGACTCGCTTCTAGTCCCACTGCACCACCGAAACCGCCCTCCCCGGCTCAAATGTGGTCTGAGGGGGAACATCGACCAGGCCATTGGCGTCGGCCCACGAGGTCAGAACATGGGAAGCCTGTCGCCCGGTCGAATGAACTTCACCATGCCGGTCCACCGACACCCGCATGAAATGGCGTCGATCTCCCGGGTTGCTGAGACGATCCACGAGTTTCCCGGTTTGCCCCGGAAGGAATAGATCTTTCGCTCCCTGCATCCGCAGCAACGCCGGTCGGACCAAGAGGAGAAAGGTGACCGTGGCGGAGATGGGATTCCCGGGCAACCCAAAGAGGAACCGGCCGCGCCACGTTCCGAAGACAAATGGTTTGCCAGGCTTGATGGCCACGCGCCAAAAAGAAAGCTCTCCTCCCAAGTGTTGAAACGCATCTTTGACGTAATCGAATTCCCCGACCGAAACACCGCCCGACGTCACAATCACGTCGCATTGGTCGAACGCAGCCACCAAGGCCGCTTGGGTTGCCTCCAGATCGTCCGGAATCAAGGGAAACATCCGCGCCTCGGCTCCAGCCTGCCTCGCCAGGATGGCCAAACCGACCCGATTGCTCTCGTAAATCTGACCTGGAGCCAAGGATTGGCCCGCTTCGATCAACTCGTTGCCGGTCGCGATCAAGCCAACTCGCGGTCTCCGGCCCACTCCGACCTCTCGGCAGCCCAGGGCCGATAGCAAACCGATCCGTCCCACGCTCAAGCGTTCACCTGGCTCGAGCAAGACCCGGCCTTGCTTCACGTCCTCGCCCCGGAGACGCACGTTTTCCCACGGCTTCGCGCCGTCCAAAAAATCGACGTAACCCGCCCGGGCCGGATCGACGCGAGTGTCTTCCTGCATGACCACGGCGTCCGCGCCGCGTGGCAAGGGCGAACCGGTGAAGAGTCGCACACACGCTCCTTCCACCAGTTCGTCGGGATACGTCCCGCCGGCCGCCACCCGCCCTTGCAGCCTCAAGGTCACGGGATGAGCGGGGGCGGCCGAGGCCACATCGGCGGCGCGAACCGCAAAACCGTCCATCGCCGAGTTGTCAAACGGCGGCAAATCGACCGAAGCCACCACGCGACCAGCGAGGATTCGACCGGCGGCCTCACACAGGGGCACCGATTCGGCTCCAAGGTCCGGCACGACAGACAGAATGCGGCGTTGCGCTTCTTCCAATTCAAGCATAGTCAGGTCCGCAGAGGATACAGGGAAGGCTGACCCATCGCCAAGCACGCATTGACCGGCTCTCGGAGGGCGGGCCGCCTTGCCGAATCCCGACGGGATTCGCAAATTCCCGTTCCCGAGTTGCGGGTAATGCACAGGTTTTGGAGTGCGCCGGCCCTCCGGCGCTTTGGCCGGGCTCGGGGAAAGCGGCAGAGGGCTGCCGCAGTCCAAAACCTGGCGGAGTTCTACTGCCCCCTCTCGGATATCGGCCCGCCCGGTTGACGAACGGTTCAGGGCGAGCCCCCCCCTTCGCTTGGCCCATGCCCTGGCACCATGAACCCGTTCCCATGGTGGG
>CAYHFE010000805.1:0-2825 GCA_964355375.1 uncultured Verrucomicrobiota bacterium | reverse complement strand
CCATCAAAATGCTCCTGGAAAAACTCAAATCCAACCGGATTTCGCGATCATAGGCGTGGGGAGCACCGCCGCCGGGGTCAATCCGCTTTCGGCCAATACCTTGAGGACGGGGCGCACTCCCGTCGTCTGTTGCGAGCCCGGCCTTTACGATGAGTTGCTCTTTCAACGGGAAAACGTGTTTGGCAATGCCGCCGGCCACACGTCGCTCGCCATTTCCTCCGCCAACAAGGGCCACCCTCTGGCCGCAGGAAAGTCCGGCACGATTGACATCGTCGCCTCGGGCGACAGCGCGTTCGTCAGTTCCTCCGCCCTCCCTTACACGGTCGGGACGAACGCCATTATCATCGCCACCAATGCGACCCCCGACATCGATGTGGGTCGCATCTGCATTTGGGCCTACGACTTTGGCGCCCGTCTGGCCGATAACACCACCACCACTCCGGGCCGCAAGGTGGCTTTTTTCTATAACGCGACGACCGCGCCTGGCTCGTACAATGGCAACGCCACGGCCCTGTTTGACGCGGCCATAAAATGGGCGCTGGAGCCGCCTGCCACCATCCCGGTAGGCATTGCGTCTCGGGCTCCGGGACCCGGTCAAACGGGAGTCGCGCGGGACGCCGCCATCACGATCGAATTGGACGACGGCAGCTCGACCCAGGTTGCCCAGAGCTCGATCAAGCTCAGTCTGAATGGAACCGCCGTCACGCCGAACCTCACCAAGGCGGGAGGACGGACGACGATTGCCTACAAGCCCGCCCCGGCGTTCGGCAACGGCCAGGATGTGACCGTTGAGTTGTCGTTCAATGACACGGCGACTCCGCCAAAACCCTTTACCAGCAACTGGCAGTTCACGACGGAGCGGACCGCCCTCACCTTGGGGCCGCTGCGCCAGGATCAACAGGGACTGGTGGTGATCGAGGCCGAGAATTTCGATGCCAAGACCGCTCCGGGCCAGCACAGTTGGGTTTTTGTCAAGACGCCCTCGGGATATTCTGGAGACGGCGGCATGTATGCGTCCCCGGATGCTCCCGGCGCGGTCATTGATTATCCCGACACTCTGACCACGAGCCCACGCTTGGATTTCAAAGTCAATTTCCAGAAAACCGGAACTCACTATTTCTGGTTCCGCGGATCAGACGGAGGGGGCAATTCCGTCAACGCCGGCCTCGATGGCGATAACGTGAGTGACACGATGAACAATCTTGACGAAGGTTGTTGCGGAACTCGACTCGTTCCCGGCGGCACGAGCTGGACGTGGGTCGGGGCCGTTGATGCCACTCCGGAGGGCCGTTCCCGCTTCGAAGTCGCCACCGTGGGCGTCCACACGATCAACCTCTGGATGCGGGAGGACGGCCAACTCGTGGACAAGATCGTCATCACGACCGATCCCAACTTCATCCCCACCGCCGGCGGTCCGCCGGAAAGCCGGCGGGTCGGTGAGCCGATCAAGCCCCTGGTTGCGATCACCAGCCCGGTCGAGGGGGCGACGCTGGCCGCGACCAGCGACGTCGTGATCACCGCCAACGCCAGTGACGCCGATGGCACGGTCGCCAAAGTCGAGTTCTTTGCCGGCGCGAACAAGATCGGCGAAGACACATCCGCTCCCTTCAGCCTCAATTGGAGACCGCCCGGAGAGCGCTCCTACACCTTGACGGCCAAGGCCACGGACAACGGCGGCGACTCGAGCACTTCGACACCCGTGACGATCGTCTTCGGGAACCCGCCCAAGGTTTTGTTCGTCGGCAACTTGCCCACCGCCAATGCGGGTGACTTGTTGATCATTCGGAGGCTGGAGGACAAAGGCTTTCAGGTGACGGCGATTGACGATAACGATTCCCTCACGAGCGATGCCAATGGCAAAGCCCTGGTGGTTATTTCGTCCACCATCGGTTCCGCCAATATCGCGGATAAATACACCGCGGTGGCGCTGCCCGTCATCAACTGGGAGGAAGCGATCATGGACGAACTGCTCATGACCGGAGATAGCGGCGCCGATCCCGACCACCACGGGAGCACGGCCAATCAGACGGCGCTCGACATTGTGAATCCGAGTCATCCGCTGGCGGCGGGTTTGCCCGCGGGACGGGTCACCGTCTCGACCTCGCCTCAAACGTTCTCCTGGGGCTTTCCCGAAGCCAACACCAAGAACGCGATCATCGTGGCCTACCTCGCGGGCACCACCAATCAGGTGGGCATTTACGCCTACGAAAAGGGAGCCACGCTTTTCGACAGCGCGACCAAGGCCCCGGCCCGGCGGGTCGGATTTTTCGTCAATGCCGATTCCACCACCGCCTTGAATGACGACGGGCTCAAACTCTTCGATGCCGCGCTCAACTGGGCTTTGAACGTCCCCGTCTCCGAGCCCGCGAAACTTGGAGTGACTCGCACCGCCACGGGACTGACCGTGTCCTGGACCGGCTCCGGTAAACTGCAGCAAGGCAACGCCGTGACCGGCCCGTGGGCGGATGCGCCGAGTCAGAGCAATCCGCAAACGCTGACCGTCACGGGCGGAGCGAAATTCTACCGGGTGGGCCAGTAGCGTTTGGCCCCGTCCGCCGTTGCTCCCTATCTGAGAGGATGTTTCGGAAAGACATTCCCTGGGAGGAGTCGAAGGGACGAGACTCTGATCCTTGGTCTGACCGGAACGGCCAAGCGTGGTTCCATCCTGGCCTCGCGCCCGACCTGTCCAACCAGCCTTACTTTATCGTGCGCCCCGCCTGAAACGAAGGTGCCGCGACTCGGTCCAGCAGCCTCGCCAAGAGGTCCTGGAGAGAGCTTACAGAGGAGTCAATGGGATGGAAGACACCATGACCCTCACCCGCCCT
>CAYHFE010000804.1:0-2830 GCA_964355375.1 uncultured Verrucomicrobiota bacterium | reverse complement strand
ATGCCCGTTATTTTCATGCGAAGTGGTATCCCACAAAGGGATGGGGGATTCATGGAGAGCCGCCTTGCGCCTTGCGCAGGCATTGTCGGCTGGTCCGAGCAAATGCTGAAACCGCCGCGACTTTTTCAAAAACTTCAGACCACAAAATCGATCGCCACAATTTCGTGATCCAGGATGGAAGGCACGACGAGGCTGACGTAACCGACCCCTTCTTCGTAGGCCGCCGGTGTGCCCTTCGCGAGAAGTTGGACGCGTTTGACCACCTTTCCGCGCGGCACTTGCACTCGGACTCGTTGGGCGGGCAGGGGCACCAACTCTCGATACGGCCCCTTCATCGCCATCGGGTTGGTGAGGTTGACCAGGTGGATGGTCATGGATTCTTTCTGCATCCAGACGGTGACGTCCAACAGGCCCGGTCCGCTCACCCGGACGGGTTTCTCCTCGTTCGTGGCCCATTCGACGGCGTTGCGGAGCAGTTGGCCATGATCCAGGCAAAGCACTTCCCAATACGTGCGATCGATGTCCCACGGAAAATAGACGACTCGGCCGGGCCCCGCTTCCCGCAGGTAAACTCCGGGGATGTGGGTTTCGGTGACCCGCGGATAGACCTTCTCCATCGGCAGGTCGGGATACGAGGGGATCAGCGTCAGGGCCGGATTCGGAATCAGCTCGTTCGGTTCGACCTCGACCCGCCACACGCCATTGATGATGCGCGGCGCTTCGTCCAGGCCGGCGAGAATCGGATGGCGTTTCCCGGTTCGGGCGCTGGTTTCCAGGCGCCAGTAGGAATTATGCATGGGGCCTTCGACGCGTCCCTTGAACGAAGCACCGAAAAGATCCGACAAACCGAAGTTGGGCCGGCGCACGCCCCATTCGTTGTAGAGCGAGGTTTCGTGAGTGGCGACGAGCGATCCGCCGCTTTGGACGTAGGTCCGAAGTTGCTCGCATTGTTCGTCCGAAAGCGCGGCGATATTGGGCAAAATCAACGTCTTGAACTGGTTGATGTGCGCGGCGTCGAGGAGGTGGTCATGCACCATCTCGAACGGCAGGCGGGCTTCGATCAGCGCGTGGTAGAAGCCCAGGGCGTGATCCTCGACCTTGGATCCGGCCTGCGTTCCGCCGTAGTGCCAGGCGGTTTGCTGGGAATAGACCAGCCCGACCCGCGCGATCGGCGATTCGTTGCGCAAATATTTCTCCACGCGGTGATGCCATTGGTAAATGGTCTCCACGACCTTGAGCCAGCGCGGATCATGGATCGTTCCGGAGAATTTGGTGAACCACGGCCGCAGCCCGTTGGCGATTCCGTCCGCGACCCATATACGGATCTCCGCCTCGCTCTGCACGGAGTCCTTCCAGCGGTACGGCTCTTCCACGCCGACACTGAAAATGCCGACGATCGGCTTGCGGCCCATGGTGGATCGATATTCCTTGCCATTCTTGCCGTTGGACCAGGGCAGAGCCAGGCCGTGCCGGGCCTGACGATCGGCGAACAACGTGTCCGCCTGCTCGCCAATGGCCTTCATGTCGAGCGAGCTGAGGGCGCCGCCGCCCGTATTGGGAATGACGCGGGCCTCGGGATGGATCTTGCGGACTTCCGCATCCCAGAGCCGCCACAGTTCGAAGAGGCGTTCCTGCCGCCACACGATGTACTTCTGGCGCGCCGGATCCTGCCGGTTGTTCGTCCGGGGCAGGTCGAGTCCGGTGGAGGATTGGAAATTCCGCTGGCAATGATCGCAATAACACAGGCCGGAGCCGTCCCAGCGATTGATGAAAATGCCGTCCACCTTGTAGAGGGACATGATCTCGCGGTGGATGGCCGTCATGAACTCGAAGTTGTACGGGCCCAATCCGCACGTCACCCACATCTCCGGCGACGCCCAATGCCGACGCTTCTGGCCCGCGGCATCGACCGCGATCCAGTCCGGGTGCGCCAGGACGACGTCCTCATACGTGGCGTGCGGGTCCGTCCGGGCAAGAATGACCATCCCTTGCCGGCGGCATCCCGCGACGAGTTCGCCGAACGGATCGGTTTCCTTCATCCAGGCGCTGCGATGATGAAACGGGACCTGGGTCGGGTAATAGGCCACGCACCCGCCGGCGCTCAGGCAGACCGCGTCCGAGTGGGTGCGCTTGAAGAAGTCGAGCCAAAACCTGGGGTCATATTTGCCGGGGTCATCTTCCACCAAGGTGAGTTGAGCCCAGCGCATCGGACGATCAAACCAGCCAGGCGCCTGGGCTTCCGCTGCGGCGGCACGGCGCGGCTTCAATCCAGCTTCGGAAAGCGCGGTGGCGGCGCTAATCAAGACCGTGCTTTTGAGAAACCCTCGGCGAGTGACGGAGGAAGGGGAGTTCATGGTCGCCAACCTAGCGTGGAATCCCGTCGTTCACCACGCTTTTTGTCGAATCGGGATTTGGCGGTCCAAAACCAGGAAAACCGCAAATGAACGAGGGGCTGCGAGGGATGAAACCAGAGCGTGGGTAATGAATATGGGGGATCGCCGAAAACCGGCGCTCCAACCCAGCGGTTCGCAGTCCCAATGCCCGCCAAAGCGAAAAGGAGGCTACCCATGAGCCGCCAGGTTTTGGAGTGCGGCAGGCCTCTGCCGCTTTCGGAATATTCGACCAAAGCGCCGGAGGGCCGGCGCACTCCAAGGCGCTGGCGCGCAGGACTTCGATTCACGGTCCCAAAGCTGCGCCGAGCGAAGGGCGGCTTCTCCTGAATCTGAGGTGGGGCGAGACTTCACCGAGCTCTGCTTTCCCGCGTGCAACGGGGTGGATCGAAACCAAAATAGTATTGCCAAACATTTGGCCCTGTGGTTAAGTCGGCCCA
>CAYHFE010000803.1:0-2836 GCA_964355375.1 uncultured Verrucomicrobiota bacterium | reverse complement strand
AACACCTTCGTCGCCATCGCGCGCGGCATCATCGCACCGGTGCTGGAGCGGTTCACGGCTCGTGACGCAGTCCGTGCCGCGGCCTTTCGGAGTGTCGTGGGCCACTTCGTGGCCGGCACTGAAGGGTTGGAGGAACTGAAAGCGGCGCTCCGTGAGGCAATGGATTGAACGTGGCGTGATTTCGTCGCGGTTCAGTCTTCGGTGAAGGAACCTGGGTTGGGGGAGGCAGGTTTCTCGTGCCTGGGACCTCCGCCGTGCGTGATTGCCAGATCAATCACCGGCAGCTCGGACTCCCGCAACCGGGCACGGATAAACGCTCGCCATCGCGGGTCCTTCAACACCGCGTTCAACCAGTGAATGAAAAGTGTCTGTGATTTCTCGGCCTTCATGTGTTCTCCGTTCCTTAAAAGCTTCTGCTCTATATTAACTGGATTATTAAGATAGATTATTATGTGGAAGTTTTCCCCCACGGGGGCCGGCAGTTTACTTCCTACCCCCCCGGAAGTTTTCTTCCTACCCCCTGGACCGCCGAATTGCGAATTTCTCTCCAAGACTCCGCCGCATCTGCTCAAGCGCCCGGAGCTCGTGATCCGGTACCCGGCGATGCTTTCCTGCCGTCCGGATGACGCGCTCGTATTGGTTCTGGATGGCAACGGTGACGAATCCCTTTTCTTTCAATGAACCGATGTGGGTGCGAATCTGGCGGTCACTGACGCCGAAAAAATCGGCGAAATACTTGTTAGAGGCAAAGCAGCCTCGTTCGTTGTCGAGGCTGTGGATTTCGACGAAGAGCACTTTCTCCATCAACGAAAGAGTCGGCGACAGCCAAATGTCCTTCGGAATCCATATGCCTTTGAAATCGCGCTCCGCTTGACCCATGCCCGAATTCTATCACGAAGCGCTTTGAATCTCCTAATCCGGTTGTCCCCATTTCCGCGCTTCGGAATCCTTCCGCAGCGCTCAGATGTGATATGATGGAGGTGCAATTCCCGGAGAAGAATTCACGGTTACGATCCCCCGTTCCGAACCCAACCGATGAGATCTCCTGGCAAAATTCCATGACCGACAATCCCCACACATTAAATCTTCCGAGCGATTCCGAAGCTTTCCGATCGGTTCCGCACGATGCGGAAGAATTCGGAACAATTCCGAACCATGCGGAAAGCTTCCGCACCCTTCGGAATGCGGTCGAACGACAACAAAACCATACGCTCACGGTGCGCGAGGTTGCCCGGTTATTTGAAACTGCAGGCGTGGCACGAACGGAGAGAAGCATCATCAATTGGTGCCAGCCGAACAGAACCGGGGCGGTGCGACTGGACTGCTATTTCGACCCGAACGATCGGAAATATTTCATAACGCCGCAAAGCGTCGAGCTGGCGATTGCGGAAGAGAAGGCGAAAGCCGCGAAACTTCGGCCAGAGATTTCCGAATCTGCTGGAAACATTCCGAACACGCCGGAATCTCGACCCAGTGCCACTCCACCAACCAACAATTCGGAAGACGAATCAGGTCGCGTGAAAACCCTCGAACAAGAAGTCATGGATTTGAAGATCGTGAACCGGGGGAAGGACTACTACATCGAACAGTTGCGGGAGGAGCGGGAAGGTCTTCTGGGCCAACTGATCAGCTCGAGCCACAAGGTCGGCGAATTGGAGACACGGTTGCTCCAGTTGAGGGATCCAAACCACGACACGGCACCGGAATTGGCAACCGTTTCCTCGGAGCTTTCCGAGATCCAGCGTGGAGCTGGTCACCTCAACAATTATTAAACTGCATCGCGGAATGCTTACTGAAAAGATGTTCAGAGGCAACGGATTGTCAGAAGAGGGTCACTCTCCCACCAATGCAGTCGCCATGAGTCAGCCGATTTCTGAAGCCCTAGTGATGACAACAAGTTGGTGCTGGAGGAGACGGGTGCTCAAGAGGACCGATATCACCTCCCCCCTCGAAGCGTTTCCGAAGCTCGAACATCGACGTGTATCAGACTCTGCTTCCCTTGGATTTTCGAAACTACCAGAACCGCAAGTGGGTGAGGACAAATCCTCAAGATTTCGTCGCTGGCGAGACCGCAGTCGTCTGCCACAATCAAATGACGGGTTGTCGCCAACCGCCGGATCATCGTCGGGAACTGAGAAATCGCAATCCCTATGCCGTTAAAGATTACCAATTCCGCGGTGGAACTTTCAACATCCTCCAAGGCGAGGGCGGCGAGCGGTCGAGCTTGTTCCGAATCGGGCGGGTTTTGACAATAGTTCACGCCTGCCACAGGAACGAAGGAGTCTGGGCGGTGGATATCGAGTCCGCAAACACGCCCGGTGGCTTCAACCCGAGTGATTGAATGGCCCATCGCAGTAACCAGGAACGTTCGCGGTTCTGAGGGGCCGATCACGATCGTCAATCCCACCTTTTGGTGAAGGGAAGCGCGGAGAAGTTGCAGGGTCCTCGTGTCGTGCGCCAATCTGGGATGCTCCAACCTTGGACACTGACGGCAGAATTCCCGCAAAACGAGAATTCGGTCAGCTTCTGACAGGCGCTCGAAAGCGCAGAGGAAATTCTGGATTGGACCGGCGAGCTCGCCATGAAACCAGTCATGGATGGTGCTCCTTGAAACGCCAAGCAAGCACCCGAACTGCTTTTGCTCAAGATGCTGGCCAGGACCACATTCCGTGCGATCGATGACCTGCTTGAGTGTTCGGATGACTTCGTATCCGGATTTGTGATAAGCCGGCGCAAGAAGCAATCCGTTGGAATCCTTGAAATCCTGTTTGCCATGTTGAGAATTTTGCATGAACCAATTCAACTTCAGGACAGTAGGGATTGGATTCCGTAATCC
>CAYHFE010000802.1:0-2840 GCA_964355375.1 uncultured Verrucomicrobiota bacterium | reverse complement strand
ACCCTGACTTTCCTGACTGCCACGATTCCAGGGCTCGACGGAGTCTCGCCCCACCGTTGGATGTGTTCATGGGAACGGCAATGTGACGCCGATGCCCTTCCCGATTCAGAAAGTGAAAGGCGCGCCAGTCGAAGAAATTCCCGAGAAAAGGATTTCGCGTCGGACGCGGCGATGCTACCTTCGCGCCCATTCTGATCGTGTCTATGAACAAGTATCTCAACTTCGTCGGTGGCGACTGGATTTCGGCCCAGTCCGGCGCGACCTTTTCGACCCACAACCCCGCCGACGCCCGGGAAGTATTCGCCGAGTATCCTTCATCCGGCAAGGACGATGCCGTGGCTGCCATCCAGGCGGCCAGCCAAGCCTTTCCGGCCTGGAGCGCGCTGACCTCCGTGGCCCGCGGGCGCATCTTAAGCAAGGCGTCACAAGTTCTCGAATCTCGCAAGGCCGAATTGGCCGAGAAATTGACCCGCGAGGAAGGCAAGACGCTGGCCGAGAGCCAGGGCGAGGTCCAGCGGGCCATCGACATTTTTCGCTTTTTCGGAGGCCTGAGCTACACCATCGGCGGTCAGACCATTCCCCATGATCTTCCGAACAATCTGCTCTACACGGTCCGGCAACCTCTGGGCGTGGTGGCCTTGATCACTCCCTGGAATTTCCCCGTCGCCATTCCCGCGTGGAAACTGGCGCCCGCTCTCGTCTCGGGCAACACGGTGGTGGCAAAGCCGGCCTCGCAAGCGCCCGGCCCCACTCTCGAACTGGCCAAGGCGTTGGCCGAAGCCGGACTGCCCAAAGGTGTTCTGAACGTTGTCACCGGAAACGGCCGAGCCGTCGGTTCGGAAATCGCCAGCCACCCCAGCGTGGTCGCCCTTTCGTTCACCGGTTCCCAGCCCATCGGGCAGCAAATCTACGGTCAACTCGCGCCTCGCATGGCTCGGGCGCAGATGGAAATGGGCGGAAAGAACCCCACCATCGTGCTCGGGGACGCCGATCTCGATCTCGCCGCCAGTTTGGTGGCCCGGGCCGGATTCGGCTTGACCGGCCAAGCCTGCACCGCGACCAGCCGCGCCATCGTGGAAAAGAGCATCCTCACTCCGTTCCTGGAGAAACTCGAGGCCAAAGCCCGCGCCCTAAAGGTCGGCCATGGTTTGACGCCCGGCGTTGACATGGGACCGGCCATCAGCCAAGCACAGCTCGAGGGAAATCTCGCTTACGTCGAGCAAGCCGTGAAAGACGGCGCGCAATTGGTCTATGGCGGCCGACGATTAACCGACGGCGACTTGGCCCACGGATGGTTCATGCAACCGACCATCCTGAGCCAGGTCTCGCCGCGCATGAAGATCGCGTGCGAAGAGGTGTTTGGCCCCGTCGTGGCCGTCATCGCGGTGGAGAATTTCGACGAAGCGCTCGCGGTCGCCAATGGCGTGGAGTTCGGCCTTTCCGCTTCCCTCGTCACCCGCGATTTCAAGAAGGCGCTGCTCTACTCGGATCGCATTCAGGCGGGCGTGGTGAAGGTGAACCAGATTTCCACCGGGCTCGCTCTGCAGGCTCCGTTTGGCGGAGTCAAGAAATCGAGCACGGATTCCTTCAAGGAACAGGGCGCGGGCGCGATCGAGTTCTACACCAAGGTCAAGACCGTGTATCTGGACTATTCGGCTTAACCGTCATTAGGCCGTCAAGGGATGCGGCCAAGCGGAGTTTCGACAGGATTACCGGGATGAACAGGATTTGATTGAGGAACCATGTCCGACGCCCCAACCGGCGACTGGCGTTGTTCGATCGGAATCTGCGCCCTCATCCTGACCATCCTGTTTATCCTGTCGGAGACAGTTCTGTCTCATGAATAGAAACGGCTCAGCGACAGCTCAAACCACCTCGCGATAGACATCCGGATGGGGCCGGGGAATCAGCACCGCATTCACGAGCATCCCCATCTCTGTGATGACTTCCCGACCGGCCAGGAGGGCCGATTCCACGGACGCGACATCGCCCGTCATCGTGAAAAACGCTTTCCCGCCCAGGGCCATGGCCAAGCGGATTTCCAGCAAGGTGACATTCGCGGCTTTGGCCGAGGCGTCGGCCGCCCGGATGAGCGTGGCGACGTTGAAGGACTCCAGAATTCCCAACGCCCCCGTGGGCTCGACCGGTTGAGTTCGCCCCAAGGCCGTGAACACGTCCGGATGAACATTGGCAATGACAAACTGGTCGATGAGACAGCCGTTGGCGGCTGCGGCGCCGGATTCCACGGCGCTCTGCACCGCCGCCGTATCACCGCCGATCAAGACCATATATTTCCCGGAACAGATCGTCCGCGATAGAATGAGCCGGACATTGGCGGCTTTTAACATGGTGTCGGCGACTTGAAAACCCGCGGCGACACTCGACAACTCAATCAAACCTATCGATTTTTCCTGGGTCATAATCGGGTGAGATAAATGCGGTCCTGGGTCAGGGAAGTGACGGTGGCGGCAAACGGAGCATGAATGATCGCGCCCAGCGACTTCTCCGGAATCTGGCCCAACGCCTGGCCCGCCACCACGTTGTCGCCGACTCGAACCAGCGGCACATTCGAGGCGCCAGCCCCCTGTTTCAGCGGCAGGATCACTTGACGTGGTTCGAGCGGCTTGAGAATGAGCGGCGCCGGGTGGTCATAGTCCTGCACCTGCAGCTTCTTCATCAGCATCTTGATCGGCACCCGCCGGCCTTCCCTCATCGGATGGGGCTTGACCGTGGTCGGCCCGGACCACTTCAAGCCCGCCTGGCGCATCTCCACCTTGGAAGTGTCGCACGCTTCCTTGGGGAACAACTCCTCCGGACAGGCATACAGCGTGCAGAGGCCG
>CAYHFE010000801.1:0-2847 GCA_964355375.1 uncultured Verrucomicrobiota bacterium | reverse complement strand
GCATCAACGCCATCGGCACCAGCTCCGGCGGAAACTGGACCCACTCCAAAGCCGGCCTCAGAATCGCCGTCAGCAAGTCCACTCCGCCCGCTCCCCGAAACATGCCGATGGCCGTGAGCATCGCGACCAGGAAGGGAATGATCCGGATGGCCACCTGGAAGCCTTCCTTCGCTCCCTCGACAAATTCCTCATACACTTGGACCCGCCGAAGCGCGGCGTACAACGGGAAGAAGGAGATCAGAAAGGGAATCGCCAGCAGCGACACCGCATTCACGGCCCGGACGAGAGCATGCTGCCCCTGTTGGTCGGGGGGCATCGTCCGGCCGAACCATTCCGGGAAACCGTGGATGAGAAAGCAGCTCACAAAAGCCAGCCCGAAAACCGCCAGCACCCACCCACCCCACGGCGGAAGCGCCGTGATGTTCGGCCCGGCCGCGGAGATCAGCTTGGTTTCCTCCTCCGCATTCGGATCCGCCCCGGTCGAACGGGGGCCCGTGCGCTGCGACGGCTCGACCAGGCGAAATCCGCGCATCCGCTCGAGCAGTTTCACCCCCACCAGTCCGGCCACCGACGAACACGTTGTCGCCAAAAGGGCCGTGCCGATGATCGCCGAGGGTTGGCGCGATCCAGCCGAGGCCAGGATGGCCACGGCGGTCATCGGAATCAGTTGCACCGATCCGGTATTGATCGCCAGGAAAGTGCACATGGCGTTCGTCGCCGTGCCCGGCGACGGATTCAGCGATTCCAAGTCGCGCATGGCGCGCAAGCCCAAGGGCGTCGCGGCGTTGGTCAAGCCCAGCATGTTGGCGGCGATGTTCATCACCATGGAGCCCATCGCCGGATGCTCCGAGGGCACGTCGGGGAAGAGACGTCGCATGATCGGACTCAAAAACCGCGCCAGCGCCCCCACCAACCCGGATTTCTCGGCCAAGCGCATGACCCCCAGCCAGACCGACATCACCCCAATCAGTCCCAGCGCCAGGGTCACGGCGGTCTCCGCGCCCTTGACCGCCCCGTCGGTGACCGCCTGAATCTTGCCGCCGAGCCCTCCCAGCAGGGCCGCCAGAACGATCAGAGAGAGCCAGATGAAGTTCAGCATCGCGGTGACTCAGTTGGCGGCGGGATTCTCCTTTGCTCTGATCAATGAGCACTGGAGACCACACTTCGTCCGCAGACCTCTGACGTCCTCATTGGCGCCGCCGCGGCGGATAGGTCGGCCCGTTGCGATAGGCCGGACGGTTCGCTCCGAAGGGAGGCAGGCGTCGTTGGACGATGTTGTTGGTCTGCGGCGCTGACTCGGCTGCCGCCAGCGTATTGGTGGCCGAGTTCAACCGGGCGCCGCGCGCCTCCGCCTGTTCCTGGATCGCCTTGTACTTCGCCAGATCGGCCCGGAGGCGGCCAAGATTTCGATCAATCTCCGGAATGCGATTGGGCCTGTTCGTGGAGGTGGAACTACCACTGACCTCCGTCTCGGATGAGGCGTTGAGAAGTCGTTCCTTCGCCCGCTCCAAGATAATGATTTGCGCCTCCAAATTCCGCAGCGCGACATCGACGGACACGCGCGGTGCGACTTGGGGTCGCCGCGGGCGACCGGCGGCAGGCGGATCCGGGGTGGCGGATGGAGGATACTTCAACTGAATCTCCGGCGGCAAACTGCTCAACTTGGCTCGGGTGAGTCCGCCCTCGAACTTGATGAACGCTTCCGTGGCCGTCGTCTTCGTGATCCGGGCATTCCGGTAAACGTTTGTTCCCGCGGTCAAAACGGGAAAAATTTCTTCGGACGAATTCGAATCGGCCGCCCACACGACTCCGCCCAGACAAGCGAGGAGAAGGATCAGGATTTTCATTCGGCGCAGACTTGATTGCACTTCTACCCGCCGACACTATTTCCGCAAGCGAATTTCCTTTGAACTTTCGGACCGGCTCCTTTCGAAACAGTTGGACATGCGGCGAACTCGCACCCCGTTCAAAGGCTGGCGGTATGGAATCGTAGATCGCTTTCGAGAGAACAGCGAAGGCGGCGCTGCCGAACTCCTTGTCATCCATGGAGCGGGTCACGATCTTGTCGTTGTCGGCCATCCGCTGGACCATGAGATCGTCGAGCAGTTGCCTCAGACCGAGCTGGAATTTGTCGAAAGGATTTGCACGACGAAGTTCCACGACTTGGTCGTTGGCGGTGGCCTTCTCGCGGATTTGCTCGAAGAAGAAGCGGTCTTCGTCGGTGAAGTTCGTGCCAAAGCGCTCGTTGAGAACCTTGATGATCTCAGACAGCGGCACTTTCTCGTCCTTCGCCTTGCCCGTGCCGACATCGGTTGGGCTTTTCACGCCTTCAGGGTCGCCTTCCTTGAGCGTGATCTCGCCGGAGTAAATCCGCTGCAAGCGGTAGTATTGCAGACCGACTTCATCGCCGAGTTTCACGCGCTCGGTGTCGCGGTCGAGCGGGAGATGCGGCAGGAGGAATCTTCCGAAACTGTAAAGCATCTCCAGGGCGGGATCGCCGTAGGGCATGATCTGGCTCATGAAGGAATAGATGTTCACGTAGCCGTTCAGCTTCTCGCGAAACTCGCTGCGCTTGGGCTCGTCCACCATTGCCTTGAAGCGGTCCACCGCGGGCTGGAGGTGGAGTTGCATCCCGGCGTGATCCTGAGCGCTTTGCCGGGCGACCGGCTTGTAGAAGACGCGGGCGAACGCTTCGACCTCGCTCCAGAAATAGACCTGCGCGGCGTCCAGCTCGTGCTTGAGCTTCTCCAACTGCTGCGGGTCTGAACCTTCCTGCAAGCTCGTCGCGTCGTAGTAGGAGCAGAACGGCCCGATGCGTGAGATCAGGAACGGTCGGGCCTCCTGATA
>CAYHFE010000800.1:0-2851 GCA_964355375.1 uncultured Verrucomicrobiota bacterium | reverse complement strand
CGTTCTTGGTGCTTCATTTCTATTTCGTGTGTTTCGTGTGTTTCGTGGTTCCAACACCTCTTTCTCGATGAGAATTGCTGAGCTCTTGCCGGATTTTGCAGAACCGTGACAATTCGTCCGCGAGAATCAGCATAATGGCCGACGAATGAAACGAACCTCGGCTCAAAGCACCATGAAGACTCGAATCTACTTTCTCCTCGCGATCGTGACGGCTGGCCTCGCGGTCTCGGCAGCGGACGCTCTCACTGAAGCGTTTCAAAAAGCCCTCTTCGAAGAGGAAGCCAACCGCAATCTCGACGCGGCCATTCAAGCCTACCAATCCGTTCTCAAACAGCTCGACACCCAAAGGAAGATCGCCTCGACGACGGTGTTTCGGCTCGGCGAGTGTTACCGCAAGCTGGGTCAAACCAACGAGGCTGCCATCCAATATCAACGCGTCCTGCGTGAGTTCAGCGACCAAGAGATCCTCGTCAATCTGAGTCGGCAGAACTTGAGCGTGCTGGGCCGAATCGACGCTCCGAAGCGAAAGCCCGAACTGCTCGAAGTTCCGTTGCTGAACGAGGAACAGGCGGAGATCGATCGCATCCAGGCGCTCATCACCAGCAGTCCGGATCTGATCAATATTCACGGCCCAGGTCAGGTCACTCCTTTGCAGAAGGCCGCGCAAAACGGACATCTGATCGTGGCGAAATTCCTTCTCCAAAACCGGGCGGACGTGGATGGGCGAGGCCTGTCCGGACGTACTCCGTTGCATTACGCGGCCGAGGCGGGGAACAAGTCGATGGTGGAGATTCTGCTCGGGCAGAAAGCCGACGTGAACGCCGAGATGCTCGGCACCGGCGAGACCGCTTTGCACACCGCGATCAATCGTGGTTATCGAGTCGTGGCGGAGACACTCCTCGCCGCCAAAGCGGGGGTTAACGCGAAGCGTAACTCGCGACCCGAGATCAGCCAGATCGGACTGTTCAAGATCAGCCCGCTGCATGAGGCGGTTGCCCGAAACGATCCAAAACTCGTCGATCTGTTGCTGGCGAACGGAGCCGAGGTCAACTTGGCCGGCAGCGACGGCGTGACGCCGCTGCATCTCTGGTCCGCGGTCGGAGGATCGGAGACGATCGGCCGGGCGCTGCTGAATAAGAAATCCACGGTCGATGCCGCCATCAACGGAGAGATCGGGGATTCCAAGCCGTTCCCTGCAACCGCCGGGAACGGCTCCGGGAACCGAGACGTTTCCTGTCGAGGATTCACGCCTCTGCATCTGGCCGCCTTGAACGGTCACGTCGATGCAGTTCGCCGTCTCCTCGATTCCGGCGCCAACGTCAATATCACCGCCACCGCCGATCGAACTCCGCTCAATTTGGCTTCCGTTTACGCGAATACCGAGACGGTCCGCGCCCTTCTCGAAAAGGGAGCCAAAGTCAACGCCGTGGCCACGGACGATACGCCATTTCCGCTGCACGCGGCGGTGGCCCGAAGATTGCCCGACATGCTGGAGGCCATCCTCGCGCGCAAACCCAATCTCGAACTGCGCGACGCCGAGGGTTGGACTCCTTTGCTGCGAGCCGTCCGCTCCGGGGACGTGGTCATCGCGAAGAAGCTTCTGGACGCCGGCGCCGATCCGAACGCGCCGACGCTCAGTGACGCCAATCGGGACGGCGGCTCTGCCTTGCACTTCGCGGTGCAGATGCGCAACCGGCAACTCGTGGAGTTGCTCCTCGAACATAAAGCCAATGTGGTGGCGATCGACCGGGTGGGAAAGACACCGCTGGATTACGCCGCCGACCGCGCGACGGGACCCGGTCAGCCGGGAGTCGCGCCCAATCTCACCACTCGTTTCCAGCGGACGCCTCAACAGTTGGGCGGCGCTGGCCTTCCGCCGAGCTCTCCGCTGCCCGAGCCCTCCTCCGACGATATTGCCACTCTCCTGCGCAGGGCCGGGGGCAAGGATGATCTCCATCGTCTCACCAGCATTCGCATTGGTCGCCGGGGCAATTTCTATCCCGTGTTTAGTCAGAAAACCAACGAACTGAACCGCTACTCGCTCTTTGACTTGATCGGAAGTTTCTATCGCGATCAAGCCTCGGCGATCCCGTCTAACCCCTACGCTCCGCCTTCCATGGCGCCCAATTCCGCCCTGCCATTTCCGGATTTCTCCGGAGTCGTCATTCGGCGGCTGGCGCCGGACGGAGAGACGCCCCTCCGCATCGACGTGGAAGCGGCCTTTCAACTCGGCGATTGCTCCAAAAATATGTGGCTCGAATGGGGCGACATCGTGGAGATTCCCGAAGCCGATCGTCGCCTGAACTCGATGTGGACGCGCTTGCCGGACCGAGCCATCGACACGCTGAAGAAGTGCCTGGCCCGAAATGTCCAGATCGTGGTCAAAGGTCAGACCAACGCGGCCACCTTGAACCTCATCGGGGAAGGCTCGGAGTCCGGTTTTCAGACTCGACTCCAACAAATTGTGAGCCGGCCAGTGACTCTTCCCCAGACACCCGGTCTTCCCTCGACACCCGGTTCACACGTCGCTAATGCGCCGGGTCCCGTTCCGACGCCGAAGCCAGACCCAACGGTTCCTGGAAAGCCGCCGTTAAAGATCGGGAGTTTTCGGCTCAAGGACGTTCTCTACAACTCGAACCTGCTCTTGACCTCGTCGGATCTGACTCGCGTCAAAGTCACCCGGCTTGATCCGGCGTCCGAAACCAAGAAGGAGATGATCTTGAATCTCGAGCAAACCGATCCTCAAGCCGATCTTTGGCTCCGCGATGGCGATATCATCGACGTGCCGGAACGGAAATGAAATGGGGAGCGCACGCGCCCTCGCGTGCCGTGGTCGGCGCCCTCGCCGACC
>CAYHFE010000799.1:0-2853 GCA_964355375.1 uncultured Verrucomicrobiota bacterium | reverse complement strand
TGACCTATTCCACCGCCCTCCGGAAAGGCGACCGCATTCTCTTGGAGATGATCGACGTGCCGGACGAGTTCTCCGTGGAGTTGATGCGGGCGGTTCGACAAGCCGGAGCTCTCCCGGTGATCGAAGTCCGCCACACCCGAATCACACGGGAAATGTTGCTCGGCACCCACCCCGAGCATGCCGCCTTGCTCCGCGACATTGAACTCCATCGGATGAAGAAGATGCAGGCTTACATCGCCATTCGCGGCAGCGCCAATGCGAGCGAGACTTCCGACGTGCCCGGCGAGCGGATGGCTCTTTATTCGAAGACCTTGCGGCCGGTCCTGAATCATCGGGTCAATCGCACGCGCTGGTGCGTGCTGCGCTGGCCCACTCCGAGCATGGCCCAGGCCGCCAACATGAGCACAGAGGCCTTCGAGAATTTCTATTTCGAAGTCTGCACCATGGATTATCGCAAGATGGCCAAAGCCATGGTCCCGCTGGAAAAGCGCATGAAAGCCGCCGACGCCGTCCACCTCAAAGGTCCGGGAACCGATCTCACGTTCAGCGTCAAAGGCATTGGAGCCAAGATGTGCAAGGGCGACCGCAATATTCCGGATGGCGAGGTCTTTTCCTGTCCGGTGAAAAACTCGGTCCACGGCACCATTCAGTTCAACACGCCCACGATCTACGCCGGCACCAAATTCGACAATGTTCGCCTCGAATTCCGAGCCGGAAAAGTCGTCGGCGCAGCCGCGAACAACTCGAAGCGATTGAACGAGATTCTCGATACCGACCCGGGCGCGCGCTATGTCGGAGAATTCTCCCTCGGCTTCAATCCCCACATCCTGAATCCGATGTGCGACATCCTCTTCGATGAAAAGATCGCCGGCTCGCTCCACTTCACACCCGGCCAGGCCTATGAAGAATGCGACAACGGGAATCGCTCCGCCGTGCATTGGGATATGGTGCTGATCCAACGTCCCGAATGGGGAGGAGGCGAAGTCTGGTTCGATCGCGAACTCATTCGCAAAGATGGTCGGTTCGTCCCTAAAGAACTCCGGGGGTTGAACCCCGAGCATCTAAAGTAGGTCCGACCGGCCGAGCGAGCACGCCCTACGGAATCGGGACGTCGCTCCAGACGACCGGTGGAAACGGATCGAATCCGGACCCTCCCGTCAGCTTGCGCCGGCCAAATCCAGAAGAGCCCCGTGACATATTCCACCTGAACCGTTCTAACCGTTCAGAAATGACATTCGAGTCCCGAATCTCCATCGCCACCGCTCGAACAATCATGTAACCTTTTGCAAAACGGCGGCGAATATTAACGAATGAAACTAGATCCACGGGTTGGGTGTCCTAAAGGCAAGTCGCATGGCAAATCCAAAAGGTAGAAAACGGAAACAGATCATTGTCTTTTCGGCGATCGCCCTGATTCTGATCGCGCTGATTATTGTGGCGGTGGTCCGCAAACGCGAAGTCATCATCACGGTGCAGACCGACAAAGCGACCCGGACGAATATTACCGAGTTGGTCCCGGCCAACGGACGCGTCCAGCCCGTTCTGCAGGTCAAGATCAGCCCGGAAGTAAGCGGTGAGATCATCGAACTCCCGGTCAAGGAGGGGCAAAGAGTGAACAAGGGCGACCTCATTCTCAAGATCAAGCCGGACTTCTATGTCGCCAACCGCAATCAAGCCGAGGCCAGCTACAAGGCCTCGCTGACCGACCAAACCACCGCGGAAGCGAACCGAAATAAAGCCGAGGCGGAATTCCGACGAAACGAGGAACTTTTCCTCAAGAAACTCATCTCGGATTCGGTCTATTCCGAAGTGAAGACCGCTCATGAGATCGCCAAAGCCTCACTCCAAAGCTCGATCCACCGTGTGGAAATGTCGAAAGCCATCCTTGCCCGCGCGGAAGAAGAACTCGCCAAAACCACCCTCCGCTCCCCTCTGACCGGCACCGTGAGCAAGCTCAATTCGGAACTCGCCGAACGCGTGGTCGGCACCGCCCAAATGGCCGGAACCGAGGTCATGACCGTTGCGGATCTCAATGAGATGGAAGCCCGGGTCGATATCGGCGAAATCGACGTGATCCTGATCGCACCCGGCCAAAAAGCCCGGTTGGAAGTCGATGCCTTCAAAGACAAGAAATTCACCGGCATCGTGACCGAAATCGCCAACTCCGCCAAGGGTTCGGGGATGAGTTCCGGAGGAGGAGGCCAGAGCCAGGACGCGACCCGATTCGAGGTGCGCATTCGCATCCAGGAAAAAGAAGTGTTCCGTCCGGGCATGTCGGTCACGGCAGAAATCGAAACCCGATCGCGGACCAACGTCATCGCCGTCCCCATCCAAAGCGTGACCGTTCGGCTCCCCAAGGATCCGAAAAGTGCCAAGAACTCCGGCGCCAAGAAAGACTCGGCCAAGTCCCCGGAGAAATCCGCCACCACCAACACCGCAGCCTCCGTCGGAACGAACGCCTCGGCGCCGAGTGCGACCAATCAAGTCAAGCCCAGTGAAACCCGAAAACCGAACGAGGCCCCCAAGCCCATCGAGGTGGTCTTTGGAGTGGAAGGCGATCAGGTTAAAATGATTCCGGTTAAGCTGGGTATCAGCGATGATTCGTTCATGGAAATCGTGGAGGGACTGGCCGAGGGAACCGAAATTGTCTCGGGTGGATACAAAGCCGTCAGCCGCGATCTGGAGGACGGAAAGCGGATTAAGAAGGGCACGCCGGAAGCCGACCGCGAGAAGGAAAAGAAGTGACATGATTCCGCGACCGCCCACCCGCGCTCTCGCTTGTCTCCATGAGCCGTTGCTGGTAGGGACGCGCGGCTCGCGTGTCCCTGTTTGCGCCGCTGAACGCGGCGCGGA
>CAYHFE010000798.1:0-2857 GCA_964355375.1 uncultured Verrucomicrobiota bacterium | reverse complement strand
CGCTAGAAATAGCGCGGTTGAAACCAATCGTACAAATTTCGTTGGATCTGACGTCGATTTCGGAAGCCTTGGCCACGGCGGAGATGGCTTTGCGGGCGGGGGTGGATTGGCTGGAAGCCGGCACGCCCCTGATCATTGCCGAGGGCATGAATGGCGTGCGGGCTTTGCGGCAGGCCTTTCCCGACACCCCGATTGTCGCCGACCTGAAAACCATGGATGGAGGATGGCTCGAAGCCGAATTGATGGCGAAGGCCGGAGCGACTCACGTGGTGGTCATGGGACAGGCCCACCGCGAGACCGTCGAATTGGTGGTCCAGGCCGGCGCGGATTTCGGGATCGAAGTGATGGGCGACAACATGGTGATGCCCGATCCAGTCGAGGGAGCGAAATGGCTGGAGGACGCCGGCTGCGATTTCGTCATCCATCATATTGGTTACGATTTTCGAAATCTGCGCCGCCAGCGCGGCTTGCCCGCGCCGAGTCCTTTGGATCGGCTCAGGGATGTGGTGAAAGCCGTCCGCGTCCCGGTCCAAGCCGTGGGTGGTCTGACCATCGAGCAAGCGATGGAAACGCCCAAGTTCGGGGCGCCGCTCGTGGTGCTGGGGGCGCCCTTGACCATCGAGGCGAATTCGTTTCATACCGCGGCGGGCGATGTGGAGGGGGCGCTGCGGCAGATTTGCGCCCGGGTTCATGGCTATGGCGATGTGCCGGTGGAAAAGGAGAAATCACGATGAGTTCGACCATGTCTGGATTGGTGAATTATGCGCTGGCTCCGCGCAGCGTCGAATTGCGCGAAGTGCCGATCCCGGCCATCGGTGACCGCGATGTTCTGCTCAAGATCGAGGCGGTGAGTGTCTGCGGGAGCGACCTGCATCAATGGCTGGGCGAAATCAGTTGGAAGGTCAATTACCCCTGCATTCTTGGCCACGAATTCGGCGGGTTCATCGTCCAAGCCGGCCGCGAAGTGAAACGGTTTCGGGAAGGCGACCGAGTCGTGAGCGAGACGGCCGCGGTGATCGATGAGTTTTCTCCTTACACCCGGCGCGGACTTTACAACCTCGATCCCAACCGCCTCGGATTCGGCTACGGCGTGCATGGCGCGATGACCCAGTACGTCAAAGTGCCGGAACGTTGTTTGCACAGCATCCCGGGCGATCTGCCCTTCGAGAAGGCGGCTCTGACCGAACCTTGCTCGGTGGCCTACAACGCGGTCTGTGTGAACGGTCGGGTCCGGCCGGGAGATCACGTCCTGGTCATCGGTCCGGGCCCGATCGGCCTCCTGTGCGCGATCATGGCCCGATTGAGCGGGGCGGGGCATCTGATCGTCAGCGGCTTGCCCGCGGACGCCGTGCGGCTCAAGGTCGCGCGTCAGATTGGGGCGGATCTGGGAATGGACGGCGACGTCATGGCTCACGTCCGGGAATTGGGCGATGGCTTTGGCGTGGATGTGGTGATCGATGCCACCGGGGCTTCGGCGAGCTTGCAGTTGGCGATGCAGGCGGTCCGCCCTGGCGGGCAGATTATCAAAGTTGGGTGGGGGCCGCAGCCCCTGGCCTTCAGCATCGATCCACTCGTCCAGAAGGCGGTGACGTTGCAGGGAAGTTTTTCCCACAACTGGCCGGTGTGGGAACGAGTCCTCGGGATGATCGCGTCCGGCCAGATCAACCTTGAACCGGTCATGAGCCGCGTCGCGCCATTGGGGGAATGGGAAGAATGCTTCGAGAAGATGCATGCGGGCGAGTATGTGAAAGCCATCTTGAAACCGAACGCCTGAGTCCCGACCGTGCAACCCAGACAACCCCTCATCCCGGCCTTCACTAAACGAATCAATCGAGTGCCATGCCCCTTTCCGCTTTTCCCAAATGTTTTCTCGAGGCGCTGTGTGCGGATCGCACGATGACGGTCGATCAATGGATTGATCTCGCCGTCCAGTTCGATGTGGATGGCTTGGAGTTTTATTGGGGATTCACCCCCTGGGAGAACCCGGCCGAGTTGGCTCGACTCCGCCGTCGGGTGGAAGATCAGAAACGCTCGATTCCGATGATGTGTTACTCGTCCGATTTCACCAAGCTCACCCTGGAGGAGCGGAACGCGGAAATCGAACAACAGAAACGGGCCATCCGTGCCACGGCCGCGTTGGGCGGAAAGTTTTGCCGCGTTTTGTCCGGACAACGCCGGCCCGAGGTGAAGCGGGAGCAAGGATTGAAATGGGTTGAGGAATGTATTCTCGAAGTCATCCCTTGTGCGGAAGAGAATCGCGTCGTCCTGATCATCGAGAACCATTACAAGGACGGATTCTGGCAGTATCCGGAATTTGCCCAACGGAAAGACGATTTCCTGGAATTGGTGTCGGGCATTCCCGAGACGGAATGGTTTGGGGTGAATTATGATCCGTCCAACGCCATCATCGCCGGCGACGATCCCATTGCCGTGCTCGAGGCGGTCAAGCACCGGGTGAAGACGATGCACGCGAGCGATCGCTATTTCGAGGGAGGCACCCTCGAAGACCTGCGGCGCGTGGAAGCGCAGCCGCATACCGGTTACGCCAGCATCCTCAAACATGGCGTCATCGGGCGCGGTCTGAATGACTACGACCGTATCTTCTCCATCTTGCGGTCCGTCGGTTTCAACGGCTGGATTTCGATTGAAGACGGTCCGGATCCGGCGACGGGCGCGCAAGATATCGCCGAATCGGCGCACTTTCTCCGGGCCAAGATGAAGCAGTTCGGATTGAGCTGAATGACCGCGGGCGGAGGCGTTGAGAGGCTGAGCGGGATCGATTCAGTCCCGCGTTACCTTTCCCTTCTCCATGAACCGTTTGTTAACGGGCGCATCGATGTTCGAGAGGAGGGCCGGG
>CAYHFE010000797.1:0-2865 GCA_964355375.1 uncultured Verrucomicrobiota bacterium | reverse complement strand
TATCGCTCGTTTGCTTCGGAAATCACGGCTCCCTCCCCACTGTCTGAATCGCAGAATCCACTATTATTGCATCACGCGGCGCAATAAGTGATCACACCAAGTCAGATCCGTTGAACAAATCGGCAATCTCGGAAGCGCAAAAAATGCCCACCTCGCTGCGAATTCTAATAGCCGACGCACAGCGCGATCGCGGCGGCGATCTGCTCAACCTCATTCTCGCTGAGTCTGCCAAGCCGCCGGACCAACCGCGCCTCCGAAACCGACTTCACCTGAAACGCATCGGCACCGGAATCCTTGACGAGACCGGTGTCAGGCGTCGGGGAGAGAAAGACAAACCAAGAGAATTCGGCGAAGACCTGCTTCCAGTCCGTAACAGGAACCACGATGCACAGCGGCAAACGTCCAACTTCGGGGATGTTCATCACGACGGCAGGACGAAGCTTTTGGATTTCCACGCCGACCGAAGGGTGGAATTCAACTTCCCAGATTTCGCCCCGCGTCGCCTTAGACATACGGCAACGGAGCCTCAAAGTCCTCGAAAACCAAGTCGGCGTCGCGTCGGTAAACCAATTCGGCTTTAGCCGCTTGCGCTTCGAGAATCGTCCGCCGATGGGCGGCTGGGAGTCGCATCAAGTCAATCGCCGACAGCCGGGGTGACGCGGATATTTCGTCGATATAGGCCAGCACCATTTGAGCCTGACTTTCCGACAAGGTTTTTACCTTTTCGACAACGGATTCCGTGAGAGTCATGGGGCCAAAGTATCCCGACTCCCGCGCATGATCAATACCCGTTTCGCCCTTGGCCGACGACCCGACTTGGACGCCAACTCGGGATACAGCGATGTCGTCCTTAGAAACCGAACACAGGCGTTGGGGGGATGCTCTGATGGGTGGAGTGTTCAGAACGGCTCATCGACCTTTCCGCCTTGGCCATCCCGCATCCGCAACGCGGATCTTCAATTCCGATAAAGTCATCCGAGGTCCTCGCCGACGCCGGCGAGGATGGTGGCCTCGATTTCGGCGCTGACGAAGAACCGCGCCTCGGACCGCAATCGGGCAATCTCGGCCTTAACCGAGAGCACCGTCCCCACATGCTTCGCAAACACCAGTTCACCGAGCAAGCCACTAAACTTCAACCCGAGTGCCCTTGCCGCCTTGCGTCCGAGAGCATCGTCGAGGATCAGTTTGTCGGCGGACAGGTGCCAGCAAAGCTGGATCGCCTGGACTTCGCCCGGATCGAGAACGTCAGACAAAACCAGGGCGGTTGCGGTGGCGGGCAGGGGTTCGACCTTTAGCCACCCGGCATGCAACGCCTCCTCAACACCACTTTTCCCGCCCGGGTGGGTCAGCGCGTCGAGTTCGGACTTGACTGCTGGTGGAATGAGCACCCTCCCATAGCGCTCTCGGAGCAAGCCGAGTCGGCCAATGATGGCGAGATTTGAAACCGGGGAGGTGTTACTGACGACGAGCATCGGCGAGGTCTTCAAGCGCGTCCTTCACCGTGAAATTACGAGGGATGCTGCGCTCGGCGAGTTCGCCGGCGAACGCATACTGGTCGAGGGCTGCCATCCGAGCCGCCTGCCCAAAACTCAACCATCCTTTAGCGTAGTACCGGCATGCCAGCTCGATCTGCATGTGGCGCTCGCGCTCGCCTGGTCCCAAGGGCAGAGCGCGCAATGTCTGTTCGTCAAGTTCGAGCGTGATCGACATATAGGCAGGATAGCGGAAGAATTCGCGCTGACAAGGTCGGTCCTGCAAGCCAAGGTTACCGTAAACGGGTCAGTTCTTATGATCATCTAGTCAAGGACGAACCTTGATCTTCTTCTCCGATCCCAGCACCAGCCAAGGCTCGTTGGCGCTGGCGGAGGGGTAATCGCGGAGCTTGGAGTGGTCGTGTTCGTCATTGGTCGGGCACACGCTAATGATCACCTCGGCAGTTCGCCCTCCGCCGAAGCGGACAGGACCTTGGCGGTGTCGCAGGCCAGCAGTGACTCGACGGGGAGGCGCAATGGGGTCATAAAGGGGGCATCCGCTAACGTTCAAGCAGGCACGAGTTCGACCTTCAGCTTGTGTCCAATGGCCTTGGCCGCGCGGCTGAGAGTGGCGAGCGTCACCGAGGCGTTGTCCGGGTCGAGCAGTCGATCCAGCGCGGCTCGGGAGGTGCGCATCTGTTTCGCGAGAGTCGATTTCTTGAGCTGCTGCTTGCGCATCTCATCCGCAATCGCCAGCGCGAAAGCACGCTTGAGCGCCGCAGCTTCGACCTCCGCGAGGATTCCCTCTTGGGCGAGAAAATCATCAAAAGAGCTGCCGCGATGCGGGTTCTCATTTTTTGGTTTGGTTGGTTTGGATGTAGGCATGTTTGCGTTGCAAGGCGCGAGCCTTGTCCTCATTTGGAGTTTTCTGCGTCTTCTTGATGAAGCCGTGGAGAAGGATGATCTCGTCGTCGTGGACGAAAAAAAGGGTGCGTGCGGTCCGGGTGGGAAGATGAGTTCTCACCTCCCAGAGTCCGCTGCCGAGACTGCGCACGAGCGGCATTCCGAGGGGCCAGCGGAACTGCACGGTCTTGATATCTTCGCCGATCAATTTCCGTTCCTCGGCAGGCAATTCCTTGAGCCAGGCACGGACTGGCTCCGCGCCGGTATCGGTGGCGAAAAAGACGACGGCGAGTGGGCGCGGCGTGGGCATCTGAAGAAATAGGTATCAAAAACGATACATCGTCAACAGGATTTTCATTGTGCGACCCGCGCGCCGATGATCGTTTTGGCTGACCGAGGATATGCTTCTGGAGAAGGTTTCTAAGCGCGAGGGGAGCCTCCTGTGTGCCTTCCGTTGCGAGTTGGTCCCTCTCCTCGGTGCCGAAGTCTC
>CAYHFE010000796.1:0-2871 GCA_964355375.1 uncultured Verrucomicrobiota bacterium | reverse complement strand
TACGAGACGACCCCGGCCGATGCCCGGCGTTTCGGAGAGCTCGCCGCGCAGACGGTGGCGGACGGTTTCACGGCGTTCAAATCGATGGCGGTCCCGGAGACGATGCCGTTGGAGGGATTGAAGCCGGTCAAGTATGCCGAGGCATGCGTGCGGGCCATGCGCGAGGCGGTCGGCGATGACATTGACATCATGGTGGATTGCCATGCCCGTCCATCGCCGCGGATGGGTGTGCTCTTTGCCAAGGCCCTGGAACCGTACGGCCTCTATTTTTTTGAAGAACCGTGCTGGCCGGAGAGCGTCGAGGGAATCGCCGAAGTCCAGCGCGCCGTGGCCACGCCCATCGCCACGGGCGAGCGGTTGGTCAGCCAGCATCAATTTCGGGAGCTGCTGGAGAAACGGGCCTGCAGTGTGATTCAGCCTGACCTCGTCCATTGCGGCGGCTTCAGTGAAGCCCGCCGGATTGCGGCCCTGGCCGAGGCTTATCGCGTCGCGATGGCGCCGCACAATCCCCAGGGCCCGGTCAGCACGGCAGCGTCATTGGAATTTGGTTTTGCCACGCCGAGCTACATCATCTGCGAATCGGTCCACGGCGACGTGCCCTGGCGCGACGACATCGTCAAGGAAGGGTTCACCGTCGAGAAAAAGGGCCGGATCGTGCGTCCCTCCAGCCTTCCCGGACTGGGCATCGAGATTGACGAAGCGGAAGTGGCCAAGCATCCGTTCCAGCAGGAGACGGTTCTGCGAACGTTTTACGCCGATGGGGCGGTGGGGGATTGGTAGAGCGGGACGGGGCGGGGCGACCCGGTGAAGGTAAGAAAGCGAGTTTCGGCGCCGGAGGTCAGCCCGATGGCCAGTCACATCAACTTAGAGAAAAGTCATGAGCAAAAAAGCAAGAGCCTCGAGAATCTTGACCCATGGTCAGTTGTTGCAGATGAAGCGGTGGAACACGCCGACGGTTTACAATGGTTGGGAGCAGATCACCCGGCGCAACAGCGCGCTTGATTGCTTCAATCTTGAGGAAACTCGCGATTTCATGCCGCAGATGGGGCCGATGGTCGGCTACGCCGTCACGCTCGTCATCGAACCGAGCAATGGCCAGCATCGGATCAAGAACCCGAAAGCGTGGATGGAGTACTTGCGCTACGTCGCTTCCGGGCCCGGTCCCAAGATTGTCGTCGTGCAGGATCTCGACAAGCCGCGCGTCCTGGGATCGGGCTGGGGTGAGGTGACGTCGAACATCCACAAATCGCTCGGTTGCGTCGGCACGATCACGGACGGCGCGGTTCGCGACGTCGAATGGATGACCAACGCCGGCTTCAAGGCGCTGGCCCGGAGGTTGGCGGTCGGTCACGCCTTTGCCTGCCCAGTGCGGTGGAATTGTGCCGTCGAGGTGTTCGGCCGACCCGTCGAGCCGGGGGCGTTGATTCATGCCGATCAACACGGCTTTCTCGTGATCCCGATCGAAGACCAGGTCCGCTTGCTCGACGCGCTGCGCTTCATGGACAACAACGAATGCGATACGGTGATCGAGGCAGCGCGTTCCGCCGCGGGATTATCCAAGAACGAATTGCTTGCTCAGATCGAGGCGGCCTTTGGAGAATTCCGTGTCGCCACGGAGAAGAAGTTCAAGAGCGGCATTTCCTATTAATCCGCGCCTCGACCTCAGGGCGGGGCGCACCGAACGCCAACAGTCCCATGAAAAAAAAGAAAGTTCTGATCATCGTCGGTGATGCCAGCGAGACGGTGGATACGTTGTATCCCTACTATCGCCTCATTGAAGAGGGCTTCGAGCCGGTCGTGGCCGCGCCTGAGAAGCGGCGCTATCAGATGGTGATGCACGAGGTGAAACCCGGTTGGACCATCACGAAAGAGTGGGAGGGTTACACCATCGAGGCGAATATCGCTTTCAAGGATGTTAATCCCTCCGAATACTTGGGCATCTTCTTCAGTGGAGGCCGCGCCCCGGAATACATCCGCGAGGACCCGGATTTGATCCGGATCACCCGCCATTTTTTTGCGACGGACAAGCCGGTGGCCAGCGTCTGCCACGGCGTGGAGATCCCGGCCCGGGCGGGCTGTGTCCGCGGACGCCGCATGGCCACCGTGCCCAAATGCCAGTTCGACCTTGAAGTTTGCGGAGGGGTGTTCGTCAATGAGCCTTGCGTCGTGGACGGCAATTTGGTCAGCGGCCGCACCTACCATGATCACGGGCATTACATGGGCAAGTGGATGGAATTGCTGCGATCCGCCCGCGAATCGACCCAGTCGAAGACCTCCCGTTCTGCTTCGCGGCGACGCTCAAGCGGGAAGTAGCGGCGCATGCCTCGGGACCATGAACTCGTACCCTCGGTGGGGCGAGACTCCGTCGCGCCCGGGAATCTTGGCAGTCAGGAAAGTCAGGGTTCGACGGAGTCTCACCCCACCCAGGTTCCGGGAGGGCTTTGACTTTCGCATCCTATCAAAACAGACCTCAATATTGAAGAGCCAGAGGAGTTACTGGCTTACCTGCGATCGACCAGACGTCTGGAACCGGGCGAAGTTCCGGTTTTTACAACATTGCCGGGCGGAGTGTCGAATCGGACCGTGCTCGTGCGTCGGGCCAATGGGGAAGAGTATGTCCTCAAACAGGCGCTGGCTAAGTTGCGAGTTGCGGTGGACTGGTTCAGCGATCCGAGCCGCATCCACCGGGAAGCGCTCGGATTGACCTGGTTGTCGCGCTTGGCCCCGCCGGGTTCGATCACGCCGTTGCTTTTTGAAGATCCTGGCCAGCATTTGCTCGCCATGGCGGCCGTGCCGCGTCCCCACGAGAACTGGAAAACACGATTACTGTCGGGCCGACTCGATCCGGAGCCCGCGCGGCAGTTCGGCCGG
>CAYHFE010000795.1:0-2876 GCA_964355375.1 uncultured Verrucomicrobiota bacterium | reverse complement strand
CGACGCATCGGGCACCGTTTGGTTCATGGCCCCGATTCACGTCCAATCGTTGGAGATTGTCCCTCCCCCTGAACCGGAGCGACCTAGAATACCGGCGCCTGCAGCTCGTAGTTCAGCACCGACAGGCAGTAAATCGCCGCGGTTTCACTGCGCAGGATCAATTGCCCGAGGGTGATGGGCAAGGCTCCCCGGGCGGTCACGGCATTAATCTCCGCCGGGGTAAAGTCCCCTTCCGGTCCCACCCAGACTCCGACCGATCGGGGGAGTCTGTTCCGCTCCGTGCGAAAGGCGTGAAAATGCTCGCGCGGATGACGAGCGGTGTTCTGCAACGTGGCGATGAGGGAAATCTCCAATCGTTCGTCGCGCCCCAGATAATCCTGAACGGAGATGGCGGGCTCGATCTTGGGCAGCCAAGGGGAACCACATTGTTTGATCGCCTCAACCGCCGCCGCCTGCCATTTCTCCAGCTTGGCGGCGGCATTCTCTTCCTCCAGGTGCGGCACCGTTCGCTCGGAGAGAATCGGAGTGATCCGGTCCACGCCCAGCTCGGTGGCTTTCTGCACGATGAGATCCATCGTCTTGCCCTTGGTCACGGCCTGAATGAGAGACAGTTTGTAGGGCAAGGGAGCGTGGCGATGCTTATGCACGACGGTCAACGTCACCGCGTGGCGATCGCTTTGGCGAACCTCGCACAAGTACTCATGACCAACCCCATCCAGGGCGACCACGCGCTCGCCCGGGCGCAACCTCAAGACATGCAAGGCGTGATGGGCCTCACGCTCGGTCAACGTGAGTTCCGGGTCCCGAATTTGATCGGGCGGCAGGTAGAAACGATGAGTGGTCACTTGAGTAATCGAGACATTCGGCGATGCAATGGTCCGGGAGTGTAGGACTGCGCCAACCCGCCATCTCGCGGCCGGTTCTGGGCGCCATGGTCAGCGGAAAAAATTCTTGGCCTTCTCGAAAAACCCTTTGCTGATGGGATTGACCGTGGAATCACACAGCTCGGCGAACTCTTGCAGCTTGGCCCGTTGCGCACCGTTCAAATGGGTCGGCACTTCGATGATCACCCGGACGTGCAGATCGCCGGTTCCGTAGCCCTGAAGGTTCTTCACGCCCCTGCCTTTCAGCCGGAAAATGGTTCCGGTCTGAGAGCCCGCGGGAATCTTGATCTGGGCCTTCCCGGTCAAGGTCGGAACTTCAATCTCCCCCCCGAGAGCGGCCTCGACAAAGCGCACCGGCACCTCGCAGACCAGGTCGTCGCCCTCTCTTTGAAAGATCTCGTGCTCGCGAACATGCAGAACCACATACAAGTCTCCCGGACCGGCCCCCCGCGCTCCGGCCTCGCCGTTGCCCGAGGACCGGAGCCTCGCGCCCGTGTCCACTCCGGCCGGAATCTTGATCTTAATCTTGGAAGTCCGCTCGCGCCGCCCGGCGCCTTGGCACGTTCGACACGGTTTTTCAATCACCCGCCCCGCGCCGTCGCACCGCGAACAGGACTGGGCGATGCTGAAGATGCCCTGCGACGTGACCACTTGTCCCCGGCCCCCGCAGGTCGGACAAATCTTCGTCGAGGAACCGCTCTCCGCTCCGCTCCCGCTGCAAGTCTCGCATCCCTCCATCTTGGTGAGGGTGACTTCTTTTTCGCAGCCCAAGACGGCATCTTCAAACGTGATCTCCATGTCGTAGCGAAGATCCGCGCCGCGCTGCGGCCCCGTCGGGTCGCGCTGACCACCCCCGAATAGATCATCAAAAATGCTTCCGGATCCTCCGCCGAACACTTCACGAAAAATGTCGAACGGATCGTGGAATCCGCCGGGCCGGCCCCCGCCCCGCAGGCGTGGATCAAAGGCGGCGTGACCGTGTTGATCGTAGGCCGCCTTCTTCTGGGGATCGCTCAGCGCCTCGTAGGCTTCCCCCAGTTCCTTGAACTTCTCTTCCGCGCTCTTGTCCCCGGGATTCTTGTCCGGATGATACTTGATGGCCTGCTTGCGATAGGCCTTTTTCATCTCCTCTTCGCTGGCCTTGCGATCCACTCCGAGGACTTCGTAATAATCTCGTTTCGCCATAGCGTCGATGCCGATGTTGCCCTTCAGGCGGAGGGCTTCTTGGCCACCACCACCGTCGCCGGCCGGATCAATCGGTCGCGCAATTTGTAGCCCTTGCGCAATTGCTGGAGCACCTGCCCTTCCGGTGCCTCGGTGGATTCTTGTTCTGAAACTGCTTCGTGAAAGTTGGGGTCAAAGGGTTTCTTGGAGGCGTCGATCTCCTCCAAGCCGGCTTCCACTAAGGCATTCCGGAGTTGACCGGCGATCATTTCCACGCCCTTTTTCAGAGAATCCACCGTGCCGGCCTGGGGGTTGCCCGCCGCCATCAGCGCCATGTCAAAATTGTCGAGCACGGGGATCAGTTTCTCGACCAGGGATTCGTTGGCATACTTGACCGCGTCCTGCCGCTCGCGGGCGGCCCGTTTCTTGTAGTTTTCGAGATCGGCCGTCAGACGGACCAATCGATCCCAGTTCTCCTCCGCTTTGGCGGCTTTGGCCCGCAGCTCATCAATCTGCTCCGGCGACAACTGACTCGGCACCATGCCTTCGCCGCTTTCCGGGGTCGCCGCGGCGTTAGCGACGCTCGGCCCGTTGGCGGTGCCGGCCGCTTGCTCGGCTCTATTCACTTCGGTAGTCATCGACATAATCCAGTTTTAAGAAGGCGGCAACATACACAAAGGATTTCGGGAGAGCAACCGTCTTGAGGGTGAATGACAGGGAAGCTCGAAACCGCATCAATTCAGTTCGGCGTGCCTTTTCCCCTACCCATGAATCGCGGGGTTTTGCATGGGGAGCGCGGCCGTCCCGGCTGCACCGGTCGGCGTCTCG
>CAYHFE010000794.1:0-2877 GCA_964355375.1 uncultured Verrucomicrobiota bacterium | reverse complement strand
TCTTGAAAAAGGCAAGGAGACTGTGGAGTCGGGCTTGGTCTTGAAAACGCTGCGATCGCTCGAGATCAATCTGGAAGCGTTTCTCCAAAGTAACAACCCCGGAGGCCCCTGATATGATGAAGGAAGCACTCCACGTTTTGTATGGCACCACGCCGGTCGGCAGCCTTGGTTATGATCGGAACTTGAGAGTACCGAGTTCTGCTTGTCATGATTGCTCTGAATGCTTGCCCTGTAAAGTCTTGAGTTGAGAGAGTTTCAAGGCCAGGTCCACCCATCGATCCGTGAGTTTTCTGAACCGCTTAAAGTTGGCCGTCTCGCGTCGGACGGCTACCAGGTTCTCCGGCCTGAGATACTCCGAGCGGCTCTTCATCCGGTGGGTGTAACTGATCTGGTAAAACGGACGCTTCTTTTCCTTGGGGTTCCGGTACTGGCGACTGATGGCTCCGGGCCGCATGGGGCCAAGCGCCTGTAGCTGTTGTTTCACCCGCTCGATTTGTCCGACTATTTTCTCGCACGTTGTTGACATGGGTCCTCCTTTTTGGGATAAAGGGGTAGCATATATAGGCTACCCTGTCAACCTGAAAATGGAGAGTTTTTATGACGCTTTGGATCGCTTGGTGGAATCTCGTCCGTGAACTGCGCCCCGCCTTCAGCCGCAACCGCACGTTCCTCTGGTTTGCCGTCGCCCTGGCGGCCACCTGCACCCGTAACGACCTGCGCGGAGTCACCAGTCTGGTCCGCTCCTTGGGGTTGCGGGAAGCCTGCTATGATCGGCTCCTCGACTTCTTTCACAGCCGGGGCGTCGATCTTCCGCTGCTCACCCGGAGTTGGGGGGCGCTTATCCTCAAAACGCTTCGTCCGGCCCTCCTGATCGTCAATGGACGCATCGTCCTGTTGGCCGACGGCATCAAAGTCCCCAAGACCGGGAAAAAGATGCCCGGCGTCAAGAAACTGCACCAGGAATCCCAGAACAACACCAAGCCCGAATACATCTTCGGCCATTCCTGCCAGGCCATCGCCATCGTCGTGAAGGCCGCCTCCAGCTTCTTCGCCCTGCCACTGGCTTGTCGCATCCATGAAGGCGTGGTCTTCAGCAATCGCGACCAGCGCACCCTGCTGGATAAACTGGTCGAGTTGCTCTCCTCGCTGGAAATCGCCATGCCTGCCTACTTGGTCGCGGATGCCTATTATGCATCAGCCAAAATCATCCAGCCCTTGCTCAAGGCTGGCCAGCATTTGGTCACCTCAGCCAAAACCAACTCCGTCGCTTATGAGCCCGCTGAAAAGCCGCGCTTTCCCCGCCGGGGCCGTCTCCGTTTCTACGGACGCAAGGTGAAACTCAAACGGCTTTTCGATGATGAAAGCCTGTTCTCCGAAGCGACCAGCCCCATCTATGGGGAGCGCAACGTCACTCTCCGCTACCGCGTCGTGGATCTCCTGTGGAGGCCGGTCGGCATTCGCGTCCGGTTCGTCCTGGTCATCCATCCTGAGCGGGGTCGCAAGATCCTGTTAAGCACGGATCTTTCTTTGGCGCCCCTCCAGATCATCCAACTCTACGGCGTGCGCTTCAAAATCGAAGTCTCTTTCAAGCAGGCGATCCACACCATTGGAACCTACAGCTATCATTTCTGGATGGCGGCCATGAAACCTCGGACACGCCGTTCCGGCAACCAGTATCCCCACCGGGAATCCGACTCCTATCGCGATCAACTGCGCCGTAAACTCGCCGCCTACCATTGCCACATCCAACTCGGGGTCATCGCCCAGGGGCTTCTCCAGTGCCTTGCCGTCCTCAACTCTCGCGTCGTCTGGAGTCAATTTGGCTCTTGGCTTCGCACCATTCGTCCTGGAATCCTTCCCTCAGAGCAGGTCGTTGCTGTCGCCTTGCGCCACAGCCTCCCACTATTTCTCGCGGATTCGTCCCGAAACAATCCCCTTGTGAAATTCATCCGCCACCATCTTGACCTCGACAGGGCCGAAGGATTAAGGTTAGCCGCATGAGTCAGAACTCATGACTCTCAAGTACAGTAGCCGACCTCGGCCCGAGGTCGGTCGGGCAGTACGGGGCACAGTAGCCGACCTCGGCCCGGTCGGGCAGTACGGGGCCTCTCCGGAGTGGAATTCGTAAGAATTCCGTCGGAATTGTTTCCGCCAGAGGCGGATCCGCCTTCGGCGGAACCCATTCCGCTCCAAACCGTGGGACCGGCATCTTGCCGGTCATTCTCTCCCAGCCGTGCCACGAAGGATGGAGCGGAATTAATCACAATTCCGGGGGCGGTCTTTCGACGGAATTCTCGCCCGGAATTCTTACGAATTCCGCTCCGGGGGGGGCCTGTGCCGCCCGGCCGACCTCGAGCCGAGGTCGGCTACAGAGGAGCGAAGCTCCTGTAGCCCGATGCGGGCATTGGGCGTGTCACAGGTAGGGCAGCGCCGGCCCCGGCGCGCCGCCGAGCCGACCTCCGCGAGCGAGCCGCGTTGCCTCGAGCCGAGGTCGGCTACAGGGCCCATAGGGCCCTTGGAATAGCGATTAACGGTGTATTCATGGCGTGCCCCCGGCAAGACGGCGTTCCGCCCTCGCAATGGCTCGTGAGGTGGCGCAAACCGCCAGCGCGCCCATGCGGGCATTCGGTGCACAGCTATTGTAATGATGACAACTCCTCCACTATCAGGAGATTCTTTGTAGGGCCGCCGCTTGTCGGCTGGCCGTCATGGTTTGGCTCTTACAGCGTCTTTCGGCCAGCCGACAAGCGGCGGCCCTACAAAGGAATAACCACAATGCGAATTGCTTTCAGTGGGCCGGAACTCCGATTCCGGCCGTGGAATGGGCCGCAATCGGAGTTGCGGCCTACGACACTGCGCCGTAAAGGCGGCAGAAGG
>CAYHFE010000793.1:0-2912 GCA_964355375.1 uncultured Verrucomicrobiota bacterium | reverse complement strand
AAGCATCATGGTGGCGATGGCGCAAGACATGCCCAGGAAATTGACGCCGAGCGCGCGGCCGGTGACCGCGTCGTAGTGCTCGCTGACCCCGTTCTTGATGGCGTTGGCGACGGTCTTGTCCGCGATGTCGGCGGCCAAGGCCTTGTCGCCGTAGCGGGCCAGACCGGTGGCAATCTGGTAATTGGGCGCTGGCCAGACATCGCCCCGCCAGTAGGAGTCGGATTTCCAGCGTCGGTCTTTGCGATCGACCGTGGGCACGGGCAGGGGCGTTTGCCAGCTCTCCGTCCGCAGGGCCTCGGCCATCCGCCTGGCCATCGCCGCGGTGGGCACTCCGGCCATCAGGGCCATCCAGCTCCCAATCGTCGCCACCGGGACTTTCTTCAGGCTGTCACGGTTGACCGACAAGAACGTCCCCGCCTGCTCATCCCACATGTGTTGGCGCATGGCGTCCACGGCCTGGTCGATTCGCCGCTGGCGGCGTGCCGCCACCGCCCTGTCGCCGACCGCCTCGGCCAGATAAACGAGGCTCCGCTCGCCCATGATCAGGTAAGCGGTGTTTCCCGCAGCGCAGATGTCCCCATACCAGGCGCCCTCCTTCTCCCCGTGGCGCGTGGGATGGACGGTCAGTTTCAGACCGTCGAGATTGCACTCGAAGTCGAAGGTTTCATAACGCGCATGCTGGATGTTCCCGCTGTAGGAGTCGACCGCGACCAGTCCGACACGGGTTACGTCCCGCTCGCGCCAGTACCACTCATGGAAACGTTCGAGAGGCCCAAGGCATTGGCGGATCAGCTCCTGGTCGCCATTGCGGCGATAGACCCGCTCCACGCCCCAAGCCAGGATGGGGATTTGGGAATAGGCCGGGAACTCCAGCCACTGGGTTTCGTTGTGCGGCTCGATCATGCACGGCACCATATCGTGGGCGTATTCGGGCCGCTGCTGGTTCCAACGGACCTGGAAATCCCAATAGTTCTGAAAGACGTCGCGGATGTTTTGCTTCATGCCGGGGAAGATGCTCAGCAGATCGACGACAAACATCGTGTCCCAGATCCACTGGCCCACGAATCCCCCGCCGGCCGTAATCCAGGGGCGCTTGAGAGTTCCCCTCGGAGCGGTCAGTTTGCCGAGCACGCATTGGCGGAAGATGTCTTCGGCCAGCCTCGCGATCTCCGGTCTGCTCGGGTCGAAGAGGCGCTTGAGGTCAATCAGCGCCGGAATCTCCACAGTGGCGCCAAGGCCAACCACCGGGCCGATGGCCCATGCCGTCAAGGAGCCCACCAGAGTGTTCTTCAGAAAAAAGCGACGTTTCATGGTCGGATGGTGGCAGCTTGCCTGAACGCTGGCGAATGCTTAACGGCCGGGACATGGCGAGCAGCCATTCTCATTTTGCCTCGAATGGAGAGTGTCCCGAGAAAAAATTAGAATGCCTGCAAAGCGCGAAGACTCCCCAGAACCGGGTGGCTATGTCCTGCTTTCCATACAGGCGCTTAGCGAGCCACCCGGAACCCGATGTAGTCGCTGTCGCCTGGGCCCGTGCCGCCGCTGCTCGGCGGGAGATACCAACCCCGAAAAGCACAGCGCACGCTGGAGGGACCGTCGTCCCAGCACCCGCCTTTGACACTGCGATAGGCCTTGGTGTGATCCAAGGGCTCGGAACTGCCCGGGTAGGATTTATACCAATCGGCCACCCATTCATAGGCATTACCCACCATATCCATGCACCCCGAGGGGCTGGCTCCGTCTGGATAGCTGCCGACCGGCGCGCTTTGATTCATCTTATATCCACCGCCGGCAGGATTGTGATCCTCGGGGTTGTTGCACTTTTCCGGATCCCACCGGTCGCCCCAGGGCCAAGTATTCGCGTGCTGTTTCTTTTCATCCCATCTCGCAGCCTTTTCCCATTCCGCTTCCGTGGGCAATCGTCCGCCGGCCCATTGACAGTAGGCTTGGGCTTCGTAATAGGTGACGCCAACCACGGGATGGTTGTCCGTCTGGATGAAACGCGGGTGGCCCAATCCGTGTCCCACCCATTCTTGCTCGGCGGCCCAATGTTCCGGTTCATTGCGTTCTTCCTGGCTGTTGGGCCTGACGGTGTGAGTGACCTTGCCACGCATGCCTGCATAATCGATGACGTCACTCTCCTTCCATTTCCAGCCTTCCGGTGACCAGTAGCTGGGATTCCGATACCCGCCGGCTTCGATGAACTTACGGTATTGGCCTCGCGTGACTTCATGCTTGCCTATCTGGTAGGTGGGGAGATGAACCGAGTGTTGGGGAAATTCCTCCGGCCCTCCAAATCCCTCCTGACCGTTGTTCCCCATCAAGAAATTTCCGGCAGGGATGGTGATCATTTCTCCAAGACGACCATCTTCTTTGACCGCGGTTGTCGTGCTACTCTCCGGAACACCTGCTCGCGGCGAGGCGTGGGTCGCGGCTGGCGGAGCGGCTGGAACGGTTTCGGATGCGACCAAAATCAAGGCTGACAGGAGAAGAATGTTGATATGGATAGGGGTGTTCATGTGAGTGCACGCCGTTAATCATAACGAAAAGGGGCATGAGATTGCTTGGACGTGCCGGCATGGCCCGGTGTTCAGGGCTTTTCGATCTCGACCAGGTAGATCGGCTGGGCAGCCGGGATGCCCCGGTGGCCGCCGCCGCCGGCCTTTCCGCCGAAAGTACCCGCCATGCGATGAATATCCCAGGGGTTGGATGGTCCACGAACGAATCGGCGATGAGCTCGTGATCGTCTGCCCTCTGCGCCAGAACCGTAGTGAACACCGAGGTCTCCCACACCAGGGCTGGCCAGAGCGCCTCGAGATGATGACGCTTTCGGTGGACCGCCAGACTCTGAGTGATGATGGATTGCGTGTCGAAGAACCAGGGACGCGCCGCCTTCAATGGCGCAAACAGGG
>CAYHFE010000792.1:0-2912 GCA_964355375.1 uncultured Verrucomicrobiota bacterium | reverse complement strand
ACCTTCCCGCCAGGTTTTGGAGTGCGGCGGCCCTCCGCCGCTTTTCCGGCCGGGCCCTCGAGTTCGAGCAACAAATAAAAACCCCATCGGCTTGATCGAGAGAGACCAAGCCAACCCACTATGAAAACCAGTTGGTCCTTCCGACACACGTTGTTCACGTCATCTCTGACGGTCGCGGTTTGCTTGACGCTGGCTCTGACCGCACGGGCGGTCGATTCGACGGCGCCCGCCAACCATTTAGCCGGAGCGGCCCAACTCCCGCCTGCGGAAGAGTCCTCCGACCTGACCCAGAATAGGCCGCGCGTCCTCGTCTGGGAACGGAGCGCCGACCCGGCCGACGTCCTCGCCGGAGAGCCGGCCGGACCGCCCGCAGATGCTCCCGTGGAGAAGGCGGAGCCCACCGGGCCAACCCCATCGATGTTCCTCACCGGAGATTGGGCGGGAGCACGGACGGCGTTAAGTCGTCGGGGACTCGATTTCGAATTTCGGTATGCCGGAGAAGTGCTGAGCAATCTCCGGGGCGGTCTCAAGCCGGGCACCATTTACGAGGGTCTTTTCCGGCCGAGAGTGAATTTCGACCTGGGCAAGTTCAGCGACTCGAAGCTGGGGAAATTCCGGGTTTCAGCCGTTTTTCCACACGGACGAAGTCTGAGCGAGAACTATACGGGCGATCTGTTCGTCCTGAGCAACATCGATGCGCCAGACATTCCGCGCCTCTTCGAGCTCTGGTATGAACAAAGTTGGGGCGACGATAGGTTTTCTCTCCGTCTGGGAAAACTGACCGCGGACGATGAATTCGCCACGACTGAAACCGGCGGTCTGTTTCTCAATGGCACCTGCGGCTGGCCGGCGTTTCTCGGGGCGAACACACCTTCTCCCGCCTACCCCACCGCCGCGCTGGGCGCTCGACTGGCGATCAAGCTGAGTGATCGGATCACGATCCAATCAGGCCTCTACGATGGCCATCCGGACCCCGACGATGCGATGGGCCGCCAGCGGGACCCGAACGGGGTGGGCCTGCACCTGAGTGAAGGCGCGCTCTGGCTCAACGAACTCATCTTGAGCCGGCCCTCGGTGGATGGGGACAGCACATTGCCGGGCACCTTCCGCCTGGGCGGCTGGTGGCATAGCGATCGATTCGCCCATCAACGATTGGACGCGGATGGCCTGTCGCTGGCCGATCCGGCCAGCACGGGCGCCCCGCGGATGCTGCGCAACAACTGGGGTCTCTTCCTGGCCGCGGAACAACAGGTTTACCGCGAGCCATCCGAGGATCCGCGGAGCAGCCAGGGCCTCGGCGTTTACACTCGCCTCGGGGGCAGTCCCCCCGACCGCAACTTGCTCGAGTTCTACAGCGAGGCCGGCCTGAATTACCGGGGATTGATTCCGGGCCGGGACGAAGATGAAAGCGGCGTGGCGGTGGTTTACGGCAAGATCAGCCGTGAGGCCGGCCAACTGACGACGGAGAACAACCGGTTCACCGGCGGCAATGAACCCCGGCCGGATTTCGAGGTGGTGATGGAGGCCACCTACCGCGTCTGGCTTCGGCCCGGATGCCGAATTCGACCTTCGGTGCAATGGATTCTGCATCCTGGCGGCTCGAAAGCCCTGGGGGACGCCCTGGTGATCGGCCTGCGGGTCAGTCTTGATTTGTGAGAGACAACTCCACTCGAGCCCGGCGGAGAACGATGAACCGAAAGTAACATAGACAAAGATGGATCCGATGGCTTTACGACCAAGCCACATCATTATGAGCCTAATCCAAACCAAGAGTGAGAAACCTGACCTTGAAGAGGGCGAACCGACTCTTCCCACTTCGACATCAGAATTCGAGGATCTTCCCGAGAGCGCTCTGGAGGACCGGACTGGATTGCCCTGGCCGATGCAGGAACTCCAAACCGAACGCCAGATTTACGGAGCGATGACTCAAGCTGTGATCAGCCGAACCGAGATGTTTTTGCGACTGTTCCATTCGATCCCCGGGGTCACGCCAACCATCAAGTCGATGATCCAGGAAGATTTCTTCCCGCGCTTCAAAGGGTTGGCCAATCAATGGACAGAAGAGTGCTGCCATCGGCTGGCCCGGATCATCCGCTCGACCTCCCGCCTCCCCAATGTGCGCGAAACCCCCGGGCTTGATTTGGCCAGGCGGATTCGAGAAACGGCTTTCCACTCGCTCGATGCCATCCTTTTTAATTACGCGGACACGGTCAAACACCTCGAAGTCGTAGGCGGCAACATGGGCAAGATTCGCGCCGAATTGGCCAAAGCCGTCGGGACTGGCCCTTCGCCCGATGAGACGGCTGCGTCGCCCTCCGCCGGGAGTGCGCCTCCGCCCACTGAAGAATGGGCGACCGATCAGGAGTTGATTCATCAAGAAACACTCCTCTTTCAAGCGCAGTCGCGGGCCTTCGCGCAAATCATTCAGTACCTGAAGAGCCTGAACGAACTGCCGGCGGCCCTGCTGAGCTACGCGGGTGATAAGTGTTTTGGCGGAGAGGGCAATTATCAGTTTGAACTCGAAGGAGTGAGCAATATCAAAGCCGAACTCCGACCCAAATTGACCAGGGCGATCGAGACCCTGGAGCAGGCGGGTGTCGCCGCCAAGACGGAGGTGGAAAAGGATGTGACGAGCATTTTGACCAATATCCAATTGGAACAAACCAACCGGGCTCTGGAGACTATCTGGGCGAAGAAGATCGAGGGCAAAGTCAAGGCCAGACAAAAGCGAGACAGGCTCTCCATCCTGGTGCTGGGTCTTCTTCTGCTCCTGGCCGCGGCGTATTTATACTATGTGTTCACCCGACCATGGAGGGGACTTTGAGTTCACCCCGATGCCAATCGCCGCGTCCGCGGAAAAGCGCCAGAGGGCTGGCGCACTCCAAGACGCTGGCGCGACTTCCGGAGCGCAG
>CAYHFE010000791.1:0-2918 GCA_964355375.1 uncultured Verrucomicrobiota bacterium | reverse complement strand
ATTGCTGGGTCCAATCGAGCTTGTCTTGCGCCCGCTGCAACTGCTCGGCGCGGATGATGATGTTGTTCGAGGAGGTGTTGATCTGTTGCGGGGCGTCGCCTTCCTTGTATTTTCTCAGGTCGGAATCGGCGAATTCCACCCGCAAATCCGCCTCCTTGATCTGGCTGCCGATCAGATTGGTCTGAATGCTGAGATTCTCCTTGGCTTGGACAAAGGCGAATTCACTGTTCTGGTAGGAGACTTCCTGAGCGTTGACCCGGTCCTTGAGTTCCGACGAGTCCAGCTCGATGAGGAGATCGCCCTTCTTCACGTAGGCGCCTTCGGCGACGATGCTGATGATGCGGGAAATCCCTTCGAATTCGCTGCGAATGATCGCTTCCGTGACCGCTTTGAGTGCTCCGCCTTCGACGATCGAAACCAGCATGTCGCCGCGTTTGACCGTGTAGTATTGGTTTTCGACCGGCGGCGGCTTGGTCCATTCCTTGAACGCGTAGAACGCGGCGACCACCAGCGCCAGACCTAACGTGGCGGTGAGGGCGGGGCGCTTGAGCAAGCGTTGGGGGATGGATTCATTGGATGCTTGGTTTTTCATTTCTCGAAAAGCTGTTCGGGCGTGACCAGGTCATTCGACGTCGCGGCGGGCGGAGCGCTCTCCGCCCCGGGTGTCTTCTTGGCGACCGCGCCCTCTTTCAGCCAGAATATGTCGTCCTCGGTCTTCAGCACTCCCATATTGTTGAGCAGTTGCAGGCGGGTGAGATGATAATCCACGATCGCCGCGGTCACCGCGTTGTAGGCGGAAACCCGGGCGTTTTGGGCTTCCAAGACGTCACGGGTCTGGGCTCGTCCGGCTTGGAGGAGCATCTCGGAGTTCTCCACCCGCCGGTCGGCCAGCTCGCGCGCACCCTTTTGAATCTCGAAGGTTTGCCGGGCTTGTTCGAGGCTGCGCAGTCCGGCGCGGACGTTGTTCTTGAGATTGTCGAGAAAGAGCGAGAGCGTGCGAATCTGCACTTCAAAGTTCACCAAAGCCGTGCGATACGAGTTGCGCTGGAGCAATCGATTGATCGGCAGATCCAGTTGCACGCCACCGGAGAGGCTGTAGTCGTTCAGGTTGAATTTGGCGTAGTCTGTCGGTTCCGACCTAAGCGAAACCGTCGAGAAAAGGTTCAGGTCCGGATTGAGGTTGTTGGCGGCGACCTTGATCTGCCGTTTGCGGTCTTCAAAAGTGTCGATCTCGTTCAGGAGATCCAAGCGATGGTCGAGCGCCATTTGAAAGGCCTCCGTTTCGGCCAAATTGACCGGGATCAGCCCCACTTTTTCCATCTCCCGCAAGGCGCTTTCGTCGGGCCGGATCTCCTGGCCCAAGGGCAAGCCCAGCGTGACCTTGAAATCATCCAGGCTCGATTGGTAGCGCTCGACGGCCAGGATGTAAGTGTTGCGGGCGCGGAGTTCGTCTTGCCGCGTCTGATCAACCTGAAACGGAGGCAAGCGGTCTTTGGCCAGAGCTTCCTGGCGCTCGCGGAAACGCACCAGGCTGAGATAGTTGTTGTACTGGTTCCGGACCGTGTCCTGCAGTTGCAGGAGCCGAAAATAGGACGAGACAATTCCGTAGGCAAACGTGTTCTGGTAATAGCTGAAGCTGCGCATGCCGTAGATCACGTTTCGCTCCGCTTGGGTGAGTTGTTCGGCCGCGATCTTCGCGCCCGCTCCCCGGAGCAACGGCTGAAAAATGTTCAGCGAGATGGAGGACGCCTCCGACTGTGGCCGACCACCCGTGAAATATCGCGTGAAGGTGTTCGCGACCGCGAGAGTCACGTCGCCGCCGGCTTTGAATGCGGTGGCCATGTTGACTCTTGGGTTGGCACTCAACGATTGTTCACCCGTCGAAGAGCGCGCTCCGGTCACGGGTCCAGTGCCTGCGGAGAACACTGGCGTGTACTCAAACCGAGCCCCGGTGAGACTGAGCGCCTTGAAGTAAAGGCTTTCCTTCTGAAGCTGATATTGCCGGCTATTTTCGACCGCCGTCCGCAGGGCGTCCGGCAGAGTCAAGACCCGTTTCCCGACCTGGAGCCGTTCCTCGATGATCTCCTTGGCTTTGATATCCTCCGCCTCGCGCTTCGAATAGCGCGTGTCGATGGTGAAGGCGTTCGTCTTTCCGAGAGCCTCCTTCTCCTTCGCTTGGATGATCTTGTAGGCCTCCTTGTCGGCCGATTTGCGGTAATACGGCGCGCGACACCCGGCCGGAATCAAGCAAGCCAGGAGAAAAACGAGAAGGACCTTTAATCCGTCTCGCCCGCATTTTCCCGGGGGAGAAACTCGCCGCGCCGGGCCTTTTGATTCGAACCTTCGGATGGTCATCGATTGTCAATTATTGTGGACTGCAGCCAGAGCCATTCATCCAGACACTTCTCTGCTTCGAGAGACGCGTCTAACTCGCTCCAGGTTACCGGCTAAAGTCAGACGTCCCGACTCGGGGCGCGATCTCGAACCGTCGCCAACCGCCCCGGTCAAAGGGACATTCTGAATCACCGCCTCGCGGTCGTAGTGCAATCCGGTCCCGAGTTGCCATTCTGCACTGACGATGGACTGCGGGAAAGACGCCCAAGGCCGCCCAGGTATTCAATGCACTCTGGCGTATCTCTTGGCGAACTCCACGCAAAAAAAGTGGAGTTTCGGTTCGACCCCGTCTCATATCACCGGAGGTTCATGGGGAGGGAAAACCTCCAACGATCGGACGTGCATCGTGGCCATGAACCAGGGAGGGACGAGCCGCGTTCAGCGGAGCCAGCAGGGACACGCGAGCCGCGCGTCCCTATCAACGGTTCACGGGAAGCCTCCTTTCGCTTGGCGCAATGCATCGGGACCGTGAACCGAATGGAGTGGGCTGCGTCGCGCCAGCGTCTTGGAGTGCGCCGGCCCTC
>CAYHFE010000790.1:0-2942 GCA_964355375.1 uncultured Verrucomicrobiota bacterium | reverse complement strand
ACATCCTGGGGCTGGAGAAGGTCCCAAGGGTTCGGCTGTTCGCCGATTAAAGTGGTACGTGAGCTGGGTTTAGAACGTCGCGAGACAGTTCGGTCTCTATCTATCATGGGCGCAGGAGATTTGAGTGGGGCTGACCTTAGTACGAGAGGACCGGGTTGGACGCACCTCTAGTGTACGAGTTATCCCGCCAGGGGTAGCGCTCGGTAGCTATGTGCGGAAGCGAGAAACGCTGAAAGCATCTAAGCGTGAAACGCTCCACAAGATGAGATCTCCCTAGACGCAAGTCTCTGAAGGCTCCTGGAAGATGACCAGGTCAATAGGTCGGGTGTGGAAGCACAGTGATGTGTGAAGCTTACCGATACTAATCAGCCGTGAGGCTTGATCATTGATTCTTCTTTCCCTTTTGTGGTGACGAGGAAACTACCGTTTGCAGGATATTCAGATTGTCAGTGCCGGCGGGCGTATGTTCCGCCGCCACATTGTTCTTTGATTGATGAGTTAAGTAAGACAAGTTTCCCGGTGGCTATAGGGGCAGGGTTCCACCCGTTCCCATTCCGAACACGGAAGTTAAGCCTGCTACCGCCGATGGTACTACGTGGGCAACTGCGTGGGAGAGTAGGTCACTGCCGGGATTATTTTTCACGAGCCTCGATTCGCTGCACAGCGGATCGGGGCTTTTTTTGTACGCGCGCCACTCCGTCATGCACGGCTCAACCAACGATTTGCCTGCCTCTCGAGCGCTCCCTTGATCCTCGGGGCCAGAGATCGGGGTATTAGTCGGATAGCCTGGGCGCATTCCGCGATTGCGGAAATGATCTGGCCCTGCCGGAGGTACAGCAGCGCGAGTTTGCGTCGTGCGCCCAGACGATATGCGCCCGTCGCAAGCGCCAGTCGGTATCCCGCGACCGCTGTTGAGAGGCGGCCGGCCCTTGCGTCGATGGAGGCGAGGGCGGCATGGATTCGCCCATGGCGTCCAATAGTTAGTGCCGCCTCGAATCCAGGCGTATGGATCGGAGCCTCGATGGACTCAGTGCCTTCGATGTCTAGCTTCAAGCACCGCGCGTAAGCGGCGCTGGCCTCGTCGTCACGCGAGAGTTTGACGAGGGTGTCGCCCAAGTAGGCGTAAGCGTCCACAAGTTGAGGAGATAATTCAATCGCTCGACGCAATTCTGCCTCTGCCTCTTTCCACTGGCACTGAATCAGCGAGAGTCGCCCGATACCGAGCCAGGCAAACTCATTGTGAGGTTCGAGCGAAAGAAGTTCCTCGAATTCTGTGGCGGCTTCATCCAGGCGGTCTTGACTCAAACATGCGAATCCCCGGCTGCTGTGTGGGCCGCGAAACGCAGGGTCCAGGGCGATGGCTCTGCTGAACCAACGCCGCGCCTCTGCCGTGTCGCCGGCGCGCTGGTGCAGTTTTGCCAGTAAGTAAGGCGGGGTTGCGGATGCCGGCAAGCAACCGACCGCCTGTTCGAGAGCTGAGACGGATTCGGCGTGTGCCGTGGGTTCTAACGCCAGTGCAGCCTGACGGACAAGTTGAAAGCCTCTCCGGACGGTTGCCGCAGCCGGTGAGTCGGCCATCCATCCGAGTGCTAGTTCATCTCCAAGGTACTTCCATCGCAGCGGGGTGTAGCCGCCCGCAACTGAGTACGCGATCGTCACGATATCGGACCTGATTTCCTTCGTCCGGAGTGCGGCAACGACCTCTTCTGGCCAAGTCCATGGCGTTTCACCTGGCCTGTCGTCCTGGAAATATGCGACCACCGGCAGCATGAGGAAGTCCGTATCCAGATCCAGCAGAACCGCCTCCGAAAGGGGAGGCAGAGAATCGAACGAGCAGATTGTCACCGGGACGGTGCCCAGCCGAGTCGACAGCCAATGGTAGCCGCCGTGAATCGTCGCAGTGCCCACCGGGTACGTCCGTTGGAGTGTCGTCAGGTGGCGCCGCAGGGCGCTGCGTTGGGAGCGAGATGCCCAGGCACCGTCGGGCACAACCCAGATGACCTCCCGAACGAGACCATCCTTGATCGCCTGGCAGACGTAGTTGCCGATTGTGAGCTGGTCGCCATCGCTGATCCAGGCCATGTCGTGATGGGCATCGACGTGGACTAAAACGCGACCAGCCACGCCGGCGCCACGCCACTGGTGATACGCCGCGTCGTGATTCTCGACAACGGAGATGCTCGGGGCTTGCACGGTCCCTCTTGATTCCATCAGATACTTTGCCGCGACGATGATCTCGTGGAGTGGCGACGATAGTATGTCGAACTCGCTTGACCGTCCCGTTCTGGTGTTATATAGGTAAATAGGAATTGATTTGCCTATTTAGAAGTGGAGGCCATGTGCGCGTCGGATCTTGGGTGGTTGAACGGCCCGGTCAATCGATGGTGTTCCAGACTCGCGACGAAACGCCTGGGCCTGGTGAAGTTGTCGTCAAGGTCGCCGCTTGCGGCGTCTGTCACACGGACTTGGGCTTTTTCTACGACGGTGTTCCCACTCGCCACGCGTTTCCCCTGACATTGGGCCACGAGATCAGCGGCACCGTAGTCGAGACAGTGGCAGATACCGCCGAATGGGGCGGTATCTCAGTCGTTGTGCCCGCCGTGATTCCGTGCGGGATCTGCCCGGCGTGTTTAGCCGGCCGTGGGCAGATCTGCCCCAAGCAGGTGTTCCCGGGTAACGACGTGCATGGCGGCTTTGGTACTCACGTGCGCGTTCCCGCTCGCGGCCTGTGCCGGATTCCGAACCTCGCGGATCCGCTGATCAACAGGGCTGGTGTCTCCCTTGACGCCTTATCGGTTGTGGCTGATGCCGTGTCGACGCCGTATGCGGCGATCACCCGCGCGCAGCTCTCGGCCGGAGATCTGGCCGTCTGGGTGGGCGTCGGCGGTGTTGGGGGATTCGGTGTTCAAATCGCGGCAGCGCTCGGAGCGTCGGTGATCGCG
>CAYHFE010000789.1:0-2974 GCA_964355375.1 uncultured Verrucomicrobiota bacterium | reverse complement strand
CCCGCAAAAAGACTCAAAATCTTTCGATCAAGCGGAATTACCGAATGTTTACCAAATACCGCGCTCACGCTCACATGGATGTGCATGTCCCTTATCCCGTTACAGCCGGCCTGCTGGCGCGCGGCATCGATGTTCTCACCGCGCAAATGGATCATGCCGACCGGCTCCCCGATCCCGAACTGCTCGACCGAGCTACCCAATTAGGTCGAGTTCTGGTCAGCCAAGACGAAGACTTGCTTGCCGAGGCTGCACGGCGCCAGTTCGAGGGCCAGGAATTCGCGGGAGTCATCTTTGCGCGTCAGCAATCGATTTCTTTCGGCAAGTTCATTGACGATTTGGAGCTGTTGGCCAGCGTGATCGAATCACCCGAAATTGCGAATCGTGTTGAGTTCCTGCCGCTTTGATCATATCCCGAAGGCGGTACCATCTGACGCCCACAGGGCCTTTGTCGCACTTTCCCAGTCGCGCCGTCTGGTTTCTCCTGAGGACTGCCCGTTGATCAGTTTCAGCAGCCATTTAACATTATTTGTATTAGGCATTTACGATTTTCCAGACGGGCTGATCGGATTTTCGGACGTGAAGGTAAGCTTTTGAGCCTTCCTTTGGGTATGTTCGTTCGATAGATGGCCGTACACTTTCCCGATAAGAACCCCACCGTCCTGGTGCCCCACCCATCGGCCAATAGTCATGTAGTCGATTCCGCTCATGACGCAAAATGAAATAAAGAAGTGCCGGCACAAGTGGCACGTAAACCACGGCAAACCCGCTTTCTCCCGGACCTTTCTTAAAGTCATATTGAACGTGATGGCAGGCACATCCGATTCTCCACGTCGGGGTGAGGGGAAGAGGTATTCGGAGTCGGGTGCTCGCCGGTTCGCCATCTCTTTCAGGTGGGTTTCCAGCCGGACGTTGAAATCCACTTCCCGCGAAAGTCGATTCTTGCTCAGCCCATCCGTTCCAATCGACAACTGGCGCAGATCAAAGTTAACATCGCTCCAGCGCAATCTTAAAGCCTCACTCCACCGGGCTCCGCTAAACGCCATCAAACGGATGAAATCAGCGAATTCGACGCCGTTCTGACCAATCTCAATCGCGGTCTGGCAGACCTTTTCGATATCATTGACTGTGACCAAGCGCTTTTTCTCCGCTTTCCACTTCAGAGGTTTCAGGTTTTCCATCGGCAGGGTTTTGAGGTAACCGTCATCGATGGCTCGCTTCAGAACATTCCGGAGCGCTATAACTTCCAGGTTGACGGTTCGTCCACTCACGCCGGCGGCCTGGCGTTGGGCGATGAACCCGTTGATCATCGGCTTGTTGATCTGACTGAGACGGGTCTCGCCCAGAAACTCCCGCCAGCGCCGAATGCAAACCCGTTCGGTGCGTAGAGTCGCCGGTCGTTTCGCGTCTCGGACCGTCTCATAGAATCGAAAATACTCTTCGGCGTACTCGGCGAACTCCGGGGTCCGTTTTCGGACCGTGGTCAACCGATGATCCTCGCGGTCGACCTTAAGCCGGTTTAGGACTGCCGTCGCCTTGGCGACCGTCGTGACCGGTTCCCCTGAATCTGGGTCCTCAAGACACACCCGCCGAACCACTTTTTTGCCGGAGTTCTCACCGGGAACGGTTAGTTGCGCGTAGTAACGATCGTTGCGGATCCAGAGTCCGCGAATTCGACGCTTGCGTTGGTCGAACACCTTCTGATATTTACCGGCAGCATGTTGACGTCCTGCGACAATCGGTTGGTGAGTGCTTGGCCTTGCACGAATGTTCATGCCATAACACTAGCACAACTACTAGCACAACGTCAAACTAGCACACGCCATTTATCGTGTAATCTATTGGTGTAGAATGGTTGCCTCGGTAGCTCAGTTGGTAGAGCAGTTGACTCTTAATCAATTGGTCCCAGGTTCGAGTCCTGGCCGGGGCACCATCTTAGTCAAGGAGTTACAGAAGTTTTAACAAGGATCAAAAACTCTTCGCAGTAAACATTGCAGTAAAGAGTTTAGAGTTCAATCTGGGAGGTCGGTTGCTCGGTCCGGTGTGTCCATCGGATCGCGAGCCGCAGAATTCAGGTGAATCTATGACGCCGGCGTTGTTGATCATTTTGCTTCTGATTTCAGGTTCGTCCCAAGTCTTGGCTCAGCGCAGTCCAATGTCGAAGAGCGAACTGGAGCAGATCGCCAAGTTTCACCCTCTCCGTACCATTCGCGGCCAGATTTACGATTTTTCTCCGGTCATCACAGCCTACGTCGGCCGCCCGGATGCTCGGTTGTATCGGAGCCTGCAGGAGCCGTTTCAATCCCCTTACTGCGTGTCTGGGACGGTGGCTGAAACAACCACGAACGGGGCCTGGATCAGAGTGGATCGAAGTTTCTCGCAGCGCGTCTTTATCCGGAATCTTCCCGAATATCTGAAAGACCGCGACCGCGTCACGGTGTTCGCCCTTCGGGATGGCGAGTATCCATACAGCCGGAATCAGCGAGCCGATGTCATCGGGTTGGACATGATTCCATGTTTGGAATTTGGCACCATCACCCATTCCTTCCGGTTTTACACAAACATCTTTCGGGTGCATCAGTCCCGGATTGAGATCGTGCCGGTCAAGCGCGAACTAATGCCCGACGAGATCAAGGAGAAAACCGTCCGATTTCAGACCGATCGAGCTCTGTCTGGCAGCCCCCAGGCGCAATTCGACCTCGGCACGCGCTACCTGAAAGGGGACGGCGTAGCCCGTGACGAGAAACTTGGACAACTGCTCATCCGCAAAGCCGCCGAGCAGGGCCACGCGCAGGCCCAACTTGCCACCAACTCCTTCCAACCCGTCAAGCGATAGACCCCGAGCACGCGATTAACGCCCGCACCCCAGCCTTTTGTTCCCGGCGAATTGCGGCAAGGAACAATCCTCGGACCAAGGACTACTCGTGCAATGTATTGACGTTCATGTTTTTACATCTGCCTGTTCCCGGCGTAACTG
>CAYHFE010000788.1:0-2980 GCA_964355375.1 uncultured Verrucomicrobiota bacterium | reverse complement strand
GCTGAGGCGATGTGGCTCTTGTCGGCGGTAAATCGTTTGCTAGGGTAGAGGCATGAGTTTTGTGGCCGAGTTCAATCGGTTGCCTTTGGCAGAATTGACGGAGTTGTCTCGCACGGCCGAGCCGGCGGCCGCGCGGGACAGCCTGGGAAAGTCTCGGTTGGAGATGGAGGATTTCGCCCGTTTAATTTCGCCGGCGGCCGCCGAACTGCTCGAGCCGTTGAGCCGCCGTTCACAGGCCTTGACTCGGCAGCGATTTGGCCGAGTCATCCGCTTCTTTGCGCCGCTCTATTTGTCCAACGAGTGCATTAACAACTGCCGATACTGCGGTTTCTCCCGGGACAATCCGATCCTGCGCCTGACTCTGTCGATCCCGGAGGTGCTCCGGGAAGCGCGCGCCCTGCAGGAACAGGGATTCCGCAATGTCCTGCTCGTGGCAGGGGAGCATCCCAAGTTCATTTCCCAAGGCTATTTGACCGAATGCGTCCAAACTTTGCACGGCGAGTTTGCGAGTGTCTCGTTGGAATTGGGTCCCATGGAGACGGAGGATTATCGTCCGCTCTGCGCGGCCGGGGCCGAAGGGTTGGTGGTCTATCAGGAGACATACAACCGGGAAGTTTACGCGCAAGTGCACACGGCCGGACCGAAGCGCAACTTCGACTGGCGGATGGAGACTCCGGAGCGGGCCTATCAGGCTGGCTTTCGACGTCTCGGCATCGGGGCGCTCTATGGCCTGGGCGACTGGCGGGCCGAGGCTTTGAGTGTAGCCGCTCACGCCGCCTACCTGCTGCGCCATTGTTGGAAGGCCCAGATCACAATCTCCCTGCCGCGGCTCCGGCCCAACGCGGGCGAGTTCGAGCCCTTGACCCAAATGACGGATCGCGAGTTGGTCCAGTTGGTTTGCGCGTTCCGCTTGATGTTTCCCGACGTCGGTTTGGTGCTCTCGACTCGCGAGTCGGCCCGATTGCGCGACGGCCTGATTCCGCTCGGCATCACGCTCATCAGCGCTGGCAGTCACACTGAGCCCGGGGGATATACGGGAGCGGGACAAGACAAACTGCACCGGACGGAGAAGGGGCGGATCATCGAGCTCGCGGCCGCGTCCAGCGAGGGGGCGGTGGCGAATCCGTCCGCGACGCGGGCCACGGGCCAGTTCGAGATTTCCGACGCGCGTCCGGCCGAAGAAGTGGCGGCGCTGGTTCGGCGGCTGGGCTATGAGCCAGTCTGGAAAGACTGGGACGCCGCGCTGCTCCAGTCCAATCCGTGACTCAACGCGCGGTCCTTGCCCCATGGCCGAGAATTACGTCATCGCCAACGGCCGGAGAATCTCCTGCGAGCTTCCGACCACCCTCGAGAAATTCCTGGTCGCGCAGAACCTCTTGCCGAGGAGCGTGGTCGTGGAACATAACGGCGAGGCGGTGGCGCCCTCGGAGTTTTCCGCGCGCCCAGTGGCTTCCGGCGATCGCCTGGAAATCGTCAAGATCGTGGCGGGAGGATAGGAAGACTGCAGCCGGCGAACGCGCGTCGTCCGGGGCTAGGTGGGTGAGCCGTTCCGCTGGCTTCAAGGTCATTCGATTCGCAATTCGACGATTGCGGCTCCTGGTTCTTTCTGGAAAGCCGACGGACCGTCGCTAGACTGCGGACATGCGTCATCAGCCTTTCGATTCCTTCTCGGGCCGGGGTGGATGGTGGGTGATCGTCCAGAATGCCTTAACGCTGGCCGTGCTCGTGCTCGGCGTGCTCTTTCAAGGTTCGCCGGGTTGGGGCGCGGGGGCGGCGGCGGGCGTGCCGTTTCTGGCGGTCGGCGCCTGGTTGGGGTTCGCCGGCGTGCGGGCGCTGGGAGCCAATCTCACGCCATTTCCCAAACCCAAGACCGACTCGCGCTTGATCCAATCGGGTGTTTACGGTCTGGTCCGACATCCGCTTTACAGTTGCCTGATGTTTCTCGCGGTCGGCTGGGCGTTGCTCTGGCAGAGCGGAGCGGCTCTCGGGGCAGCGGGTGCGTTGGCTCTTTGTCTTAACGCCAAGGCTCGAATCGAGGAGCGATGGCTGCGCCAACGCCATGCGGAATATGACTCCTACGCGCAACGCGTCCGGCGTTTTGTGCCTGGGATGTATTAGATCTGATATTTTGGCGATAAAATCCGGTGGTCATGACCGGCCCCGTCGCCCGATTTCCATGCCAATGCGGGCTTTTGACTGGGGCGACAGTTCAAAGCAATGCCACCTTGACCTCGGGCATGACGACAGAACTCAAGCTGAGCCGGTTTGTGATCGCTCAGGACGCGGTTTACGATCAAGTCCGCCGCGAGCTGGGCGCGGGACGGAAGGAGACGCACTGGATCTGGTTCATCTTTCCGCAGATGACCGGCCTCGGATTCAGCCCCATGTCCCAGAGGTTCGGGATCGCCTCGAGAGCCGAGGCGCGCCGCTATCTCGCGCACCCGGTCCTGGGCCCGCGGCTGCGCGAAGGCACCCAATCCATGCTGGCCTTGCCGGAGCAGAACATCAGCTCCATTCTTGGCTATCCGGACGATGTGAAATTCCGCTCTTCCATGACCCTCTTCGCGGCGGCGGCTCCCGAGGAACCTCTCTTTCAGGCCGCTCTGGAAAAGTTTTTCGGCGGAACGCATGATCCCCTCACTATCGGCCTGCTGCGACAGAATGAAAACCAACGCGACCCCACTTCCGACCGTGCCTGAGCGACGGCTCATCGCTTACGCCTTGATCGAGTTTCAATGGATCGATCGAGACGTCGAAGAATCGTTGCAGACATTACGGCACGTGGCGCGAGAGTGGGAGGCGGAGTTCGAGGTGCGCGGTCCTTTCATCGTGTGGACCTTCGACCCGGAGGCCCATCGTGACCCAACCCCAGCCCGAACCACGGGACTGATCCGGGAGTTGCTCCGGTGGTTCGGCGGGCGCATCCGAGGTGTCCACGGAATGGCGATGGGCCTGAGCTGGGGCGTTCCTCGGACCGGCG
>CAYHFE010000787.1:0-2996 GCA_964355375.1 uncultured Verrucomicrobiota bacterium | reverse complement strand
GCGTCTCGCCGACCGGAATCAATCTGGTCCACCTCCACGAGGGTTCGGCGGGACGTCGAACCTAGCAGGCGGGGCACCCACGCTCCCCATCGCACCTTCAGGTTCATGGCCCCGATTCACGTCCAGTCGTTGGAGGTTTTCCCTCTCCCTGAACCGTTGAAGGTAAGGACGCGCGGCTCGCGTGTCCCTTTTTGTGCCTCTGAACGCGCTCGTCCCTACCTGGCGCAAACGTTTGGTGGAAGACGTCAGAACCATCTCCTTCCGCCAAGCGCGGGGCGCGCGGCACGGGAGATAAAAACATTCACCCCCTTATTCGAATTTGCGATCAAGATGAGACTAACTGCTCCCTCACCCCGTCCCTCTCCCATCGGATGGGAGAGGGTGTCCGAAGGACGGGTGAGGGCTAATGGCGCTCAACTTGAAAGCAAAGTGGAATTAGTGGAAGCCGCGCCGCGGCACGAACGCACGAGCGCGCGATCTGATCCCAGATAATTCTTGGCTTGCCCGAGAACAGAGTGTAGGGAAACCAGGATCGTTGAAGATTGCCCGGCCCAGGTTTGGCCCGGGCGGCCCGTGGATATGTCGCCTTCCTATTCCAGCGCACGCTCGGCGTCATCGCCCTGGTGGTCCGAGCTCAGCCGTTATCATTGGTTCGTTCTCATCGTGGCAGCGCTGGGCTGGCTCTTCGATTGTCTCGATCAGCAACTCTTCAATATCGCCCGAGTCCCGGCGATGCGACAACTGCTCAACACCGGGGACATCGGGATCATCACGGAGTACGGCGGCTATGCCACGTCGGTCTTTCTGATGGGCTGGGCGACGGGCGGGCTGGCCTTCGGGGTTTTGGGGGATCGGATCGGACGCGCGAAAACGATGATGATCACGATCCTGCTCTATTCCGCCTGCACAGGTCTGAGCGCACTCTCCGTCGGCTTCTGGGATTTTGCGTGCTACCGATTCCTGACCGGCCTGGGCGTCGGCGGCGAATTCGCGGTGGGCGTTTCGTTGGTCGCGGAGGTGATGCCGGAACGAGCCCGGCCCTACGCCCTGGGTTTGTTGCAAGCCTTGTCCACCGTGGGCAACGTAACGGCGGCGTTGATCGGCATGGGCCTTGGTTATCTGGAGCAACGCGGTTGGGTCGGCCATGTCGGGTCGTGGCGGATCATGTTTCTCATCGGAGCTCTGCCGGCGCTGCTGGTCGTCTTCATTCGCCGGCGCCTCGAAGAACCCGAACGCTGGCGCGCCGTCGCCGCTCAGACGACACGCCACCACCGACTCGGTTCCTATGCGGCCATGTTTAGCCACCCCCGCTGGCGGAAGCATGCCGTGGTTGGATTCTTTCTGGCCTTTGCCGGCGTGGTGGGGCTGTGGGGAATCCTGTTTTTCAGCATCGATCTGATTCGCTCCGTCTTGCGCAAAACCTTCGAGGCGCAAGGACTGGCCCCCGCCCTCGTGGCGGGAAAATTGAATCTGTGGGCCGGCATCGCCTCGATCATGATCAACCTCGGGGCTTTCTTCGGATTATATGGCTTTGCCCGGGTCGCCGAGCGGATCGGGCGGAAGCCGGCGTTTGCCCTCGCCTTCGTCCTGGCCATGGTCAGCACCGCTTTCGGGTTTATGTATTTGAAGGATTTCTCCGACATTTTCTGGATGACCCCCATCATGGGATTCTGTCAGTTCGCCCTCTTTGCCGGCTACGCCATCTATTTCCCGGAGCTCTTCCCGACTCGACTGCGGAGCACGGGGGTCTCGTTCTGCTACAATGTGGGCCGTTTTCTGGCCGCGCTCGGCCCGCTCACCTTGGGTCTATTGACGAGCCGAGTTTTCAAAGAGTACCCAGAGCCGCTTCGTTACGCTGGCTTGACGCTGTGCTCCGTTTTCTTGATCGGCCTGATCACTCTGCCCTTCGCTCCGGAAACGCTCGGTCGCGGGCTCCCGGAGGAGGACGAGGGATCGACGCCTTGACGTCACGAGTGCATGACGAATCCGCCGTCCACATTGACGCACTGGCCCGTGATGTTCTGGCCGTGGGGCGAAGCCAGGTAAACGCACATCGCCGCCATCTCTTCCGGCGTCTGCCATCGGCGCAACGGCACCAGGCGTTGAATCTTCTGCCCGGCCCACTCTTCGTAGGATTGTTTCTGCTCGTCCGGCTGACGACGATTCCACGCCGCCCAGACCGACCGATTCAACTCAGTTTTCACCATGCCCGGACAGAGGGCATTGACGCGGATGCCGTACTCCGCCAGATCTTTGGCGGCGCATTGCATGAAATTGATGAGCGCGGCTTTGGACGCGCTGTAGGGCGGATCGGTCTGGGAACCGATTTGCCCGGCGACCGAGGAGATCAGGAGCATCGAACCCGCTTTCGCCTCGAGAAAGAACGGCGTGAACGCATGCAGGGCATGCACGGCGCCCATCAGGTTGGTTTCCAGCACCCGTGGCCAATCGGACGGTTCCAGCTCCCAGAACGGAAAGCCAAACTTGCCCGATCCGATGCCCACGGCGAAGACGAGATGATCGATCCGTCCCAGCTCGCGAATGAATTGGGCCGCCGCCGCCTTCACGCTCTCGTACGATGTGACATCGCCCAGACAAGACACCACGCGAACACCGCATTCCGCCGCCCACTGTTCGGCGGCAGGTTCGAGGGCCTTTTCGCGATCGAACAGGGCCAGATTCGCGCCCTCGCCCGCGAACTCCCGGGCAATCGCGGCGCCAAGGCCACGCGCGGCCCCAATGATGACGGCCGTTTGATTTTGCAGATGAAGGTTCATGGTCGATTCTTACCTTGTGCCCCTTGCGCGAGACTTCCAGGGGCTGGCCTGTCTGAATCACTCGATCCAGAAGCGGGTAGATCTCCTGCCGCAGTTTGGAGACGGTCACAGTCATGACGCGAGGGTAGTCCTGGACGTACGCTCGGCAAGGCGTGGGGCGCACGCCACAGCAGTTCTCATTTTGACAAGTATGTAGTCCCGGCTTCAGCCGGTCGCCAC
>CAYHFE010000786.1:0-3004 GCA_964355375.1 uncultured Verrucomicrobiota bacterium | reverse complement strand
CTAGAGCTGGGGACCCGCTAACCAAAGCCAACAGCGCCAAGCGGGGATGAGAGGCAGGGACTTCGCAGATGTTGTCGTGATGATCGCCGCACTTCACCTGGTCATGCTCGCCATCGTTCTTGGGCTGAGGGAAAGAAATATGTATGTCTGACTTCTTCCAAACCGGCGCGATTGCCACGCTACACCGCTTGGGCCAAACCGACCTGCCTTGGCTCGAACGAGAGCTTCAGGAATTCGCGAAAGAAACCCCGATTGCCCTCGTGCTGCCCTGCCATATCAACGAAGTGGGCAGCAAAGCGCTCAAGGGAATCGCCCGCGAATTGGCCCGGGTTCCTTACCTCAAACAAATCGTGGTGGGGATTGACTGCGCCCGGGGCGTTCGGCAATGGCACAAAGCTCGGCATTTCTTCCGGAGCTTGCCGCAAAAGCCGACGCTGCTGTGGAACGACGGCCCCCGCATGACCGCGCTTTTCCAGAAGCTGGACGACGCCGACATTTCATCCGGCCCGCCGGGCAAAGGGCGCAATGTGTGGATCTGCTTTGGCTACGTGCTGGCCAGTGAGCAAGCGCGCATGGTGGCCTCGCACGATTGCGATATCCTCACCTACAATCGCGAATTGCTGGCGCGACTGTGCTACCCGGTGGCACATCCGAGCCTTGGCCTGGACTTCTGCAAGGGCTACACGGCTCGTTATTCTTCCAAACTCAATGGCCGGGTCATGCGCCTCATGTTCACGCCGCTCATCCGTTCGCTGGTCACTATTCTTGGCGCGCATCCCCTGCTGGCCTATCTCGACACCTTTCGCTACCCGCTGTCGGGCGAAATCTGCCTGGACACCGATCTCATTCGCCGGGTGCGCGTGCCGTCGGACTGGGGGCTGGAAGTCGGTATGCTGGCCGAGGTCTATCGCAATTCGGCGGCGCGGGCCATCTGCCAATCCGAACTGGCCGAGCGTTACGACCACAAACATCAGGAACTCTCCCCACGCGATGCGGAGAAGGGACTGAACCGGATGGCCACCGATGTCGCCAAATCCATCTTTCGCGTCATGGCCGCCGAGGGCATCCGTCTGGACGCCGGCCTGTTTGACACGCTCTTGAGCGCGTACGTACGCAAGGCCGAAGACTCCCTGCGCCACTACAACGCCGATGCGCTGGTCAATCGCATGACCTTCGGCCGGCACGAAGAGGAATTGGCGGTGGCGACTTTCGCGGGCAGCATCCGCGCCGCCGCCAAGGCCTTTCTCGCCGACCCGCTGGGGACCCCACTGATCCCGAACTGGAATCGCGTGGAGTCGGCGTTGCCCTCATTTCTCGACGAGTTGAGAGAGGCCGTCCGCAAAGATAACGAAGACTGAAGATCGGGTTTCTCCACGAAAGAATCCAGACCGATTCGCCTCCAACCCATCTCAGATCGCTGGTGGAGGGGATTTCGGACGAATTGAAATACGCGCTCGTTGCGGGTGCGGTCGCCGGGGGCGGCCTGACGGTGATTGCCAATGCGCCCAACCCGGCCGGCGTTGGCATCCTGCAAGACGCAAACGCCTTCGAGAATGAAGGCATCAGCCCGCTCGGGCTGTTCTTGGGCGCATTACCCCCCACGGCGATCGCAATTGTTTTCTTCTGGCTTCTGCACGGAGTCTTGAATGAAATGTGAATCTCGATTTCGACCTGCTCATCTTCGGAACAGCGGTGGCGGCCATGGGTGTGCTGGCGCATCGGCTTGCACCCGACTTCGGCGATGCGACCCTGATTGCAGGCATTGCCGGTGGTGCCTTAGCCGTGTTTTGGGGCGTGTTGGGCCTCCGGGGTTTTCGTCGGCGAATTTGGCCCATCGCGACTTTGACAATCCTGAACCTCGTGTTGCTGGCTCAGGCGGTTAGAGCATGGATGACGGTCAAGGGCGGCACTGACGCACTCAAGCCAGTGGCGCTGATTCTGACGATGATGCTGGCGTTCGGCATTGTGCAACTCCTCAACTTCATGCGGGAACGCAGATGTGAAAAGTAATCACTGGCATCATAGGGTGCTGGCCGAACGTGATCTCATAGTCTGACTTCACCACGTTGACGCCTGTCTGGGCTGGCGCGCAGCTCAAAGGCGGCTGAACCGCCGAAGGTTCGCCGCGTGACATTCTTGAGAGGATCAATCCTCGCTCGGGAGCCCGATGGTTATGGCAGGTTGAGGATCGTCGAGGTCCAGTGGGCCGCAAGTGGCCGCTAACTTAACCAGGCGAGAGGCGCGGTTGTCGTTCCGAACGTGAAGTGCGAACGGCAACCGGGTCTGCCCGGGCTGCGCCTTCCGGATGGCAAATCGCAGCATCCAAAGCAAATCCCAGGTTCAACCGGCTTCGTCCTGACCGATGACATTGGGTGCCACGGTCACGCAAGCGTCAAAAGCGGCGCGCGTGACAAAGACCGGAAACCGGATTCCGGCTTCTGCGGCGACGGTTGAAATGTCAACGTGGACGCCGTCGGCGAGGGCTTGGGCGCGGGTGTAGGCGTAAATGAGTTCACCGAAGGCGGAATCAGCCTGATGTTTGTTCCCCATGCTCAACTGTTCGGGTCGGCTCTTGAGTCCCGATTCTGTATTCTGTGAGGTTGTTTTCATGGTCTTTTTCCCTGCTGTTCGGTTTCGGTCTCTCGCCCTTCACCCAAAAAGCCTGCGGAACAGGGCGGCCAGCGGGAGTGATCTTCAGAGGGCACCGCGTCCGGCCCCCTGTGGAAGCAGGCGGGTGAGGGCGAGAGAGCGAAAACCGATGCAGAGAAGGACCTGAAAACGAAGTGTGACTCTTCAACTGACTATCGCGGAAGCGACGCAACTGGCGTGGCTCATGGCTCCTGCATGAGGCATGACAGGGGCGCGTCTCCGGCCTGTCTCCGAACTGAACCGTGCCGGAATGGAGTGGAGCGTCCCGAGAAGTCGGCGAAGCGGGTCGCGGAGCGGAGTGAGGCGCGGATTCAGGTTCGGAATCAGGCCTCGGGCGGCGGCGGCTGTCTGCGAC
>CAYHFE010000785.1:0-3007 GCA_964355375.1 uncultured Verrucomicrobiota bacterium | reverse complement strand
TACCGCGCCCGGCAAGAACCCTAGCGAAATCGTTTCTCCCTCGTCTGACCACGAGGGGAGCAGACAGAGTGTCAGGGAGCGGGAAAAACGTGGGGATGAAGACAAAGCATTCTTCCACGCCCAGTGACACTCCCAACTCTTTTGTTGCCCAACGATCAGCCGATGTCATCGGCGTTCTTTCAGGCTGGGATCGCGTGCGGTTCAAGGGCAGCTTGCCCTGACTCTATCACCCCAGAACGATGGACGCCTACGTGGAGGTCAAGAAGATTCTTTTCACCAATTTCAGAGCGTGGTCTTCTTTGGCGGTGGAGTCGTCCCGCAATCAACCAATCTCAACGCCACGCAAAACATCGTCGCCAACGCGTTCAACTTGAACCTTGCCAGGGCGGAAGGCAACGCCCTCATCCTATTGTCCACGAAGGTGGGGGCGCCGTTCCTCAGCCGCAGCCTTTCCTACCTCGAAGGAAGACGTGGCCTTCGAGTTCGAGTGGCGCGGACGCAATTTTGGACTTCTCGAAGCGATCAGTTCCCCGTATAACCTGCGTTCATGATCAGCGATCGCGTGATAGGGCTCCTCCTCTGTTTGGCGGGTGCCTGTTCTTCCATCCAAGCATTAGATCCGGTTTCCGCCGGCTCGTCCGCGTTCGAGTTGAAAGCGATCGACCAGAGCAACCGCGTCGCGGTGACCTTTGCCAGTGCGGCCGACAAAAAGTACCAACTCTTCTTCAGCAAGGATTTGCTGGCTTGGGAACGTTGGGGCGAGGCGGTCAACGGGACGGGCAATCGCTTAACGATCGAGTACGACCGAACGAGGGCGCTGACCGGTTTCTTCAAAGTCGTGGCGGAGAACTTGGTCATTCCGGTGCCCTTGAAAGTCTCGGGAAGTCGCAACCGAGTCATCGAGCTCAGTTTCACCAGCGCCTCGGACAAAAAGTACCAGGTTTACTACACCTTCGATTTTTTGCGCTGGGCCGTTTTTAGCGACATCATCGAAGGGGACGGCCAGAGAATCGCACTGGAGTATGACGTGAGCGAACCTGCGGCGCTCTTCTTCAAAGCAGAAACGATCCAGATCACTCCGGTCGCGAATATGGTCCGGATTCCGGCTGGTGCATTCCTCATGGGAAGTCCTCTGACGGAGAAGGACCGTGATCTCGATGAAGATCCGCTCACCCAAGTTGAGCTGGCCCTGAACTTCTGGATGGGAAAATTTGAAGTGACCCAAGGTGAGTACGAGGCGCTCATGGGGGACAACCCGAGCCGGTTCAAAGGCGATCCCAAATTACCGGTCGAGCAGGTCGCCTGGAAGGAGGCGGTCGCTTACTGCACGCGTCTGACGGAGCTGGAACAGAATGCGGGGAGGTTGCCGAAGGGATACACTTACCGTCTGCCCACGGAAGCCGAATTCGAGTATGCTTGCCGCGCCAGGACCACCACGCGATTCAGCTTCGGCGATGATCCGGATTACACGCTCATTGACCAATACGCTTGGTATTCCAACAACAGCGGAAGCAAGACTCACCCCGTCGGCCAAAAGAAACCCAACGCGTTCGGGCTTTACGATATGCATGGCAATGTCTGGGAATGGTGCTGGGATTGGTATGATTCCCGATACGCCGGGGTGACGGTGACGAATCCCTCCGGACCCGCTACCGGTGGCAGTCGGATCTTCCGTGGCGGAGGGTGGGATTACGTCGCGTCTTCCTGCCGGTCCGCGTTTCGAAATAATGTCGGGCCAACCCGTCAGACGGAGTACTTGGGCTTTCGCGTGGTCTTGAGCGCGATCCAACCGTAGCCACCGATCTTACATCTTCTCGGCGGTTTCGATGCCGAGGAGGCACAATCCTTCTTTGAGAACCCGGCTGGTCAAGTCGCAGAGAGCCAAGCGGGTCGCCCTGTCGCGGCGCTCGGCTTTGAGCACCGGGCACGCCTCATAGAACCGAGCGAACAACCCGGCGAGATCGTAAAGGTAGTTGCAGAGATAATTCGGACGATATTCCTCAACCACCGCGTCGAGCACCGAACCGAAATTGAGAAGCTGCTTGGCCAAAGCGATCTCCTCGGCTGCACTCAGATTGTACTCTTGAGAACTCGCCCCCTCTGCCCCCTCGATCGCCTCCGGGACACTCTCGGACTTGCGGAAAATGCTCCGGATCCGGGCATAGGCGTAGAGCAGGTAGGGTGCGGTATTCCCGTTCAACGCGAGCATTTTATCCCAGTCGAAAACATAGTCGCTCTGCCGGTTCGGCGAAAGGTCGGCATACTTGACCGCCCCAATTCCGACGACGCGGGCAATCTCGCGACGCTCCGCCTCGCTCAGCTCTGGATTCTTCTCCGAGACCGTGCGATAGGCCCGACTCTCGGCTTCATCGAGAAGCTCGGCCAACTTAATCGTGTCGCCAGCGCGAGTCTTGATCGGTTTCCCGTTCTCTCCCAGGATCGCGCCGAACCAGACATGAACCAGTTTGACCGGGACCTGAGGTTGCCACCGCCGAAACACGGCAAACAGTTGCTTGAAATGCAATTGTTGCCTCCCGTCCGTCACATAGACAATCTCGTCGGGACGCCAGGTTCCGAGTCGATACTCGAGCGTCGCCAAGTCAGTCGTGGTGTAATTGGCGGCACCGTCGCTCTTTTGGATGAGAGCCGGGTGCGGCTTCAACTCCGCGTCATCATCAAAGAAGACGACCACAGCCCCATCGCTGGTCCGGGCTAATCCCGCTGACTGTAATTGCTGGACGACCGATTTGAGCCGCGGATTGTAAAAGCTTTCACCGAGAGCATGATCAAAGCGGACCCCCAACCGCGAGTAGATGGCGTTGAATTCACTTTCTGAAAGACGGATCATCTGCTCCCATAGTTCGCGATTCTCGGGATCTCCGCCCTGGAGGTTCACCAGTTCAAGGCGCGCTTCATCGAGAACCACCGGATCGGCCTCGCAGCGCGCGTGCACCAGCTTGTAGAGACGCTCCATCTCTCCAATCGGGTCGGCCTTCAAGGCGTCGGG
>CAYHFE010000784.1:0-3022 GCA_964355375.1 uncultured Verrucomicrobiota bacterium | reverse complement strand
CGTTGTAGAAGACGCCTTTTCCGGGCCGATCCAGATTGACCCCCAACTGAACGAATAACTGTTGCAGGGCCTGCTGGACGGATCGCGTTCCGCCGCGCTTAAGAGTGTCGGCGTGGCGTCCAGCCTCCTGACTTGAGAGAAGGGCGGGCGAAGGTCCCGCTTCCAAGGCCTTTCGATCCAGTTCGAGGAGTTCCTTCGCCGCCTTGGCGCGCTCCACATCCAGAGAGGGTGTCTTGCCGTTTTCGAACATTTTCTGGAGGCGTTGGAGATCTTGCTCCGCCAGGCGAGTGCGGATCTGGACTCGTTGCAGTTCATTGGTGGTTTGGAGCAAATCCACGGCGGCCTTGGCTCGTTCCAGAACCTCGGTCGGAACGGCGCCGACCTCCACCTTTCTGCGAGTCTCTTCGAGCTCCTTTTCCGCCAGGCGCAACTCGATTTGTTGTCGCTCGAGATTGTGGGATGCCGGGGCGAATTCCTGCTCGAGGACGATGCCAAACGCGCGCTCGAGTCCCTTGACCAAGGTGTTCGTGTCCACACGAAACGTTCGCGCTTCCAAGGTTTCGGAGGCGGTGGGATTCGACGCTTGTCCATAGCGTTGCGCCAGCCCGGGGGAAACGGCCGCGGGATTGGCCGGTGCGGGCCCGGGAGTTGTGCTGGCTTTGGCCGCGGGATGGCCCGGGCTGGGAATCGCCGCAGCCTTGTCCGGTGCGCTCGAAAACAGAACGCCAAAATCTTCGACCGTGTAGCGAATCGGTCGATCCGCCACCCGCGTGATGGCGTCGAGCAAGTTCTTTAGGCGGACGTTGCCCAGGGGGAGGTTGAGGCGGATGATGGCGTTGCCGAGATCCGCCGGTTCCCGAGGTGGAGCTGAAGCGCCCGGGGCGGATTGGGATTGGCGTGGGTTCGGGTTGATAACGAAGTTGACTCCCTGCTTGGCGGGGTCGATTTCGCGCGTTTTCTCGAATAGATACCGGGCGACGTCGTTCAACGGGAGACTGTCAAAGGACACCTCGCGCAAGACAAGACTCTCGAGCTTCTCGATGTTGCGGGCGGCCTCCCTCTGGGGCGAAACGGTCCCTTCGGTCAGCGCGGTGCGCGGCAGCAGTCCGTAACGTTTCATCAGCTCGGGACTCATCCTGAACGCGGGAACGCGCTCGGACTCCGCCGATTCCGTAGCGGCCGGCGTGGGACTGCCCGGCGAAAAGACTACCCCGTAATCCTCGACCGTGTAGTGAATGGGGCGATCGGCGACTTTGACGATCACATCGAGAACGTCTTTGATTCGACAGGAACGCAGCGGAAGATTGAATCGAATGAGCAGATTCTCCAGCATTTCGTCGGAGCGGGTGAGCCGGACCGCTTCCCCTGTGACGGGGTCGATCGCGGTCGCTGTCGAAGGCGAATTGCTGATCAGAAAATTAAGGCCGAGCTTGTTCGGATCGGCTTGCCGGGCGAGGGCGCTGAGATCTATCAAGACGTCCGACAATGGAACATACGCATACATAATCTCTGGAACGCCCAATTCCAGCCGGCCTTGGACGAGTTCCTTGTTCCAGGTGATCTGATTGAGCTTCGCCGAAGACCTCCTTGTGCCCGGCGAGCCGGGGCCAGGCTGAGGTTGAAGCCCGTACCGCTTCATTATCTGCGGATCCATTACTGGTGCCAAAACTGGAGGCGTCGCGGGAGGTGGAGCGGGAGGTGGAGCGGGCTGGGCCGGGCTCTCAATCTCGACCGGGGGGTTATCTTTCGGAGGTTGTGGGGCCTCTGCCGCCGAGGTTGGGGTCGGTTCGGAAGTGAGGGTGGAAATCAGGGCCAGCGAGGCCCAGGAATGTTTCCAAGTCTGCTGCAATGTTCTCATGGCTTCTCCTTTCTCAAAAACGGCCGGCCCGGACCAGGCGGTGCCGATCATCGCGAAGGCCGCCAAGCCGAGGGGGCCCAGAGTTTGGGCCATTCGACAGAGGGTCCGATTCGGTGGATTCCAACGATGACCGCGCAGATGGAAGAGGCGCTCGACACGACGGCCGAGTCCGGTGCGAAATCCATTTCCTTCCACTCCGATCCAGCCGGGGGATTGAGTCTGCGCGAGGCGTTGCCCCAGCTTCACGAGGCATTCAGCCAGTTCATTGGGTCCGTTCGCCACCAGCAGACTCGCTTCATCGGCGGCGGATTCGGCGGCCGTTTGCCAGCGCCTCCGCGCCCACCAGACCAGCGGGTGCCACCAAAGGGTCGCGGCCACGAGATTCAGGAGCAGTTGCCAGGCGGGATCGTGGGCTGTGACGTGAGCGAGCTCGTGGGCCAGCATGGCGTCCTGTTGCATCTCCGTGAAATCACGGCTGAAATCTCTCGGCCAGACCAGGACCGGACGGAACAGTCCAAAAACGACGGGGCTGCGCCACCGGGACGATTCGGCCATCCGGACGGTCCGCCGGATGCCGAGCTGCTGCGTCAAGCGGGTCACGCGGGCTCGCAGGGCTGGGTCGGAGACGACCGGACACCGACAATGGCAAAGCAGAAAAACCAGGTGACCGATTGCCGTCCGCGCGACCAGGATGAGTGTGCCTATCATCCAAGCCACACCCAACCACTCTCCGACCGCGATCTGATTGGAGGAGCCGTTCGCGGGGAGCGGCGGTGTTTCGATGTGGCGCAAAAGCGGATGGGGCGTGACGAGCGTCGGAACCGGAGTCGTCGGTTGGGTTTCCGGAGCGATCGGTTCTCCAACTTCCGGAAGCAGCCGGATGTTGCTCGCAGTCGTCGTCGAATCCGATCGCTCCCGTGTGTCAATCCGACCGGCCACTTGCCGAAGGAAATCGGGCCGGAGCTGAATCGAAGTTGCTGCTTCCGGGTTGGCGGACGGCGCGGACGGTGCTGGAATGGCGGGCGCGGCGAGATCGATCCCTTTGGGTTGAAGCGTCCACCGGTCGAGCGCGGGTCGCAGGGCGTCCGTGGCTTCAAGAATGACCAGGACCGCCAGGCTGGCGCCGCAAACCTGCCAGATGGTGCGACGCCAAAGCGCCGTCGC
>CAYHFE010000783.1:0-3026 GCA_964355375.1 uncultured Verrucomicrobiota bacterium | reverse complement strand
GAACCTGAAATGCATAAACCATTGGAAATCAACGAACGCATTTTGCGGTTCATGGAAAGGCTCAAACCCATATTGGGACTTCTGTGACATCGCGGGTCCCACGGTTCTCCAACAACATCGGGAGGCACGGCGGGTTTCCAGATTTTCTCTTGCTTTTCGCAGTCCGGCCGGAAGATTGAGCCCAATCTATGATTAACGCTTCTCTGCTTCACTCGGTGAGCTATGCCGGCCTTTGGGGGCAATCGTATTTGTCCGTGGATCGCTTCGTGGAAAAGGCGGCCGCGCTCGGTTACGAGGGCGTGATGCTCATGGCCAAGCGGCCGCATTTGTCGGTGCTCGACTACGGTTCGAAGGAGCGGGCGCAATTGCGCGCCCGCCTCGAGAAAGCTGGACTTCACGCCGTCTGTCTGGCGGGCTACACGAACTTCACGGCCGATCTCGAGCACGGCGACATTCCCCATCGGGAGATTCAGATTCACCATGTCGTGGAATTGGCGCGCTTGGCTTCGGACCTGGGCGGCAACCTGGTCCGCGTCTTCACGGGCTATGAGGATCCGGCCCGTCCTTATGCCGCGCAATGGAACTGGGTCGTGGAGGCGCTGCGCGAGTGCGCGCGCCGGGCGGCCGAGTTCGGAGTGGTGATCGGGGTGCAGAATCACCATGATCTGGCGGCCAGCACCGAGGCCTTGTTTGACTTGATCGGAGCCGTCCAGGAACCGAATTGCCGGGCCATGTTCGACGCCTGGGCGCCCGCGCTGCACGGGGATAATCTCGTCGAGTCCGCTCGCCGGATGGGCCCGTTGACGGTGCATACGACCGTGGCCAATTATCAGCTCCGCCGCCGCTTTCACTATGAGCCATCGATCGTGAATTACACGGCGCGGACCTCCGCAGTCCAGGCTGTGCCCATCGAAGAAGGCTTCATCGAGTACCGGGAGTTCCTGCGCGCGCTCTGCGCCGGGGGCTTCCACGGCGGGGTGGCTTACGAACTCTGTTCACCGCTGCGGGACGGGGGGCGTGAGGAGACGCTCGATCGCTACGCCCGCCTTTTTGTGGAGTTTCTCCAGCAGGTGCGGACGGATCTGGCGGCCGAGAAGCGGTCCGCCAAGCCCTCTCCGGCGGTCCGGAGAAAGACCTCAATCCGGCGTCAAGGTCCGGACGTGTAACGGAGATTCTTCAACCAAACTTCAACAAGATCCAGTGCCTGCGCGTTCGAGAGATGACGCGGGGGTGTCGCCGTGAGGGTCGGTTCAGACCGTCAGACATTGGGCTGAGTCCCCCGGTTTGTGCCTCGAAATGGGACACGAGTCAGTGGCTCAATCAGCGCCGAAACCGTCTGGGGAAACTGATGGGGATGGCAACAGCGCCTGACTTTCGTCGCCTTGGGGAGTCGTATTTCATGAACTTGGCCTCGAATCAACGCCATCGGATCAGCGTCGGGGAAGGACCATTGGCGCCGATCGCTATTCTCGTTCTCGCCTAAGCTGAGCGGATTTCTCAGATTTCATGGCATCTCATGAGGCTGCAATTCGGGGATGCCGCTGATCCAGGAGGTGTTCCCTTGCTTCGTGAAGTGGTTCGAGTGAAACAGAATGCGTTCGGATGAAATGAACTGTTTTCGATGGCAGGTTGGGCGGCCAGTTGTCCTGGCCTGCTAGTTGCTTGATCGTTCCATAGACTCCAGACTGGCCAACGGGCCAGGCTGGGTTGGCAGACTTGAGCTCAATGGCCTAGAACGGGGCGGAGACGTTGCCAGTTCGAAGCATCAACCAAGACACACCTTGGTTTCACGGCGATCATGATTTTGACACAGACAAAGATTGGACGTTGGCTTGCCGCCTCCAGATCGGACGGATTCCATTCCGTTCGATGGGTGTGGTCCTGGTGCGTCATCGGTCTTTGCCTGGCGGGGATGTCGGTCCGGCTTCACGCAGCCGCCGCGACCCTGACCTGGGACGGCGGCGGCGCCGACAACAACCTCAACACCGCCAATAATTGGAATCCCAACCAAGCGCCAGTGAGTGGTGATTTCTTGAATTTCGACGGCGTCGTTCGGACTTTGCCGCAACTGGTCGCCGCCTTGACCTCCGGGGGGGTCACATTCAACACGACAGCGGCTGGCTTTACCCTCGGCGGAAGTTCCATTCTCACGGTCAATGCGGGCGGCATCATCAATAACGCCAGTTCCACCGAGACCCTGAACGTTCCAATCACTCTGGGGGCGGCTCAGACCTGGAGCGCCACCGCCGGCGATTTGAGTTTCGGGGGAGCGATCAACCGGACTACCCAAGCGCTGACGATTGGCGGAGGATTCAATACCACGATCAGCGGGGTTGTCAGCGGCACCACCGGAAGTCTCATCAAGAGCGGTTCGGGCACTCTGACACTAAGCGGCGCGGCCGCCAACACTTTCGCGGGCGCCACCACAGTCAACGCCGGAACATTGGCTCTGGCCAAAACCGCCGGATTGAACGCGTTCGCCGGCGCGCTGACGATCGGCAATGGGACCGGCGGAGCTGGGTCGGCCATCGTTCGTCTCGATGCCGACAATCAGATTCCAGACAACAAGGCCGTCACCGTGACGAGTTCCGGTTCGCTGAACCTGAACGGATTCTCAGATTCCATCGGCTCGGGCGTCATCACCACCATCTCGGGTGGCAGCATCAGCACGGCGAACGGGTCATTGTCGGTTCTGGGCACTTTGACGTTCTCCGGTGGGGGCAGCATCAGCACCGGGACTGGGACGTTGACTCTGGGTGGGACGGTGAACGGCAGCACGAGTGGCACCACTTCGATGATCAGCGGTAACCTCTCTCTGGGTGGTGCTGCGCGAACCTTCGCCATCGACTTGGGAGTGACGATGAATGTTCCGGCCGTCATTTCCAACGGCAGCATGGTCAAGTCGAACCCCGGCGTCTTGAACCTTTCCGGGGACAATACCTTCGCCGGGGTCACGACGGTGAGCGCGGGCGTGGTCACGGTGCAAAGCAACGCCGGTTTGGGTTCGGCGGCCGGAAGCACGACCG
>CAYHFE010000782.1:0-3030 GCA_964355375.1 uncultured Verrucomicrobiota bacterium | reverse complement strand
GTAGGGAACACCTCCAAAAATTGGACGTGAATCGAGGCCATGAACCTGAAATGCGATGGGGAGCGCGGGCGTCTCGCCTGCCGTGTTCGGCGTCCCGCCGAACACTCGTGGAGATGGACCAGCTTGATTCCGGTCGGCGAGACGCCGACCGGTGCAGCCTGGACGGCTGCGCTCCCCATGTAAAACCCCGCGGTTCATGGAAAGGGCCAGGAGTGAGGGACACGGAGCCGTCAGGCCGCCGGAGCGGCCCAACGAACTCACCCGTCGGCAATCGGGCGCACAACTCACTTCCGAACTCGGGTCGCATCACGAGCCAAGCCGGTGACGCAAGGGGATCAGATCGAATAGGCCAGGTCGCGCAGTTCAGGAGTTTCGAGGCGAGCACCCGGAGAGTTCGAGGCCTCCCGGAACACCTCGAGCAGGCCAGCGATGAGCACGTTTCTGGAGAGCGGCCAAGGCGATCTTCCCGTGCGAAAGAAATCCTCCAAGACGGCGGCCAACCGGCTGAAGTGATGTTCGGCCGGGGCGGGTGGTCGATAGATCTGCGCCGAGGTCACGGTTCCATCCTGGGCCTGAACGGCAAAATTGCAGTCCGCCACGACTCCATCCAGCCGCAAAATCGCGGATCGCAAACCGTCCGTGTGTTCGATCAGCCAGCCTCGGGGTTCGCGCGCCAGTTTTGTCACCATGCCCAAACCCACCAAATCTTCGGTGCGCCCATCCTTGAGGGAGTTGCCCTGGGGTGAATTGGACCGTGAAAGCGCGGCGGACAAGAGCGGCCAGGACCATCGCCCCCGCTCGCCCGCCTCCCACATTTCGCGCCCGGCCAGGAGTTGCACCGCCCGCACGCCGGATTCGCCGCCCCGGCGTCGTTCGATGACCGGCAGTAATCCCTCCACTCCGTCCAGTTCGGCGGCCCGCGGCTCTCCCTGCACCACCACCAAGGCGTCGCTCAATGGCGAACCGCTCTTCAGCTCAATCTCGGGCAAGCGCCACGTCACGGGCAGAGACGTTCCCGCCAGCAGCGCGATCCGTCGCGCCTTGGCCAACTCCACGAGGCGCTGGGCCGCGTTCAAGCTGCGCGCCAGCGCGCCATGGACAAAGCAGGCGCTTTCTGCGCTGGCGTTCTCCAGGGCGGTTTGGATCAGGGCTTCGTTCGGCGCCGCGCCCGAGCCTTTCGGAACCACGACGATGGCCTCCGCACCGGCCAACGCTTTCGCGGGATCGGACTCATGCACCAACCCAAAATCGGTCCCCCGCCGCTCCAATTCCGCATGTTTTCCGCTGAAATAAATCGACACCGCACAATCCTGAAGGCGATGAAATTCGCCGTCGCGGGGATACCCGATGAGAAACCGGTCGAGCAATTGCTGCGCGGGAGTTTGCAGGCCAAAATCCTCGACGACCAAGGCGATTTTACGGAGCGTTTTCAAATTCATGCCCTCCAGTAGGTCGAAGGTTCCGGCGCCGCATAGGCCACTTTCATCTCGGGAGTGAGGAGTGACACCTGCCCTCGATACAACGACTCGACGGCAAAGAGCGTCATGCCGGTGGTCACGAGCGCTCGCTCGACGGGATACGTGGCCTTGGCTTCGAGGACGGTCCGCTCGATGTGATTCATGAGTGGATTGAAAAAGTCGGCGAGCGTGGTTTGTCGCGGGGGCATCGGCAAATGCATCTGACACGAAATCACTTCGCCCGTCTTCTTAAGGCCTGCGTAGTTGAAATCCAAGATCGCGCTGTTCAAGAGAAACATCGTGGTCCGGAAGCCATCCAAATGCTCGATGAAGTAGGCGGTCGCATCCGGACTGGAGCGCTTCAACCAATCGAGCGCCGGCACAGGGAAAGTGTAGCCGGTCGGCGCGCGCAGCGTATGACTGCGCGCCAAGGCGGCCCAGAGCAGTTTCTGGGTTTGCTCCCGCCCCGCCAGCGTCTCCCAAAGCCTGGCGCCTTTGACCGCGTGAACCGAGCGCACCCCGACCTCGCCGCCCGCCCGTCGTTCCGACATGCATTGGGCCGTTTCGAGTCCATGGAAATCATAGGAATCCACTCCCCCGTAACATAGGGCCACACTCTCCACCATCGGCGTGTTTCGCGGGATTTCCACGGAGGGAATTCTCCAGGTCACCGGCAAGGAGGAACCGGCGAGAAAGGCGAAACCCAATCGCCTGGCGTCTTCGACCATCTCCACGGCTTCATTCCAATCGGTGGACAAATGCTTGTCATTGAAAACGGGAACCGATCGCCCGCTCTCCTCGAAGACCTTGACCACCTGCTTGAAGAATTTGTAGCGCGGATAAAGCGTCTGGCCCCTGGCATTGCGCGGATACTTCCCGTGCTCGCCGATGATCAAAACGCCCTCGACGGCCAGCTTCGACCCCCCCAACGTCAGCGCCTCGGCCACGGACGGGTAAATTCGGACTCCATGCCGTTGCTCCCGCTCACGGCTGAGATCGCCGCTCGGAAACTGGTCGATGTAAAGTGAAACCAAATCCAGGGGCGGCCGATGATGCGCCCCTTGCCAACCGTAGCCCTCCAAAAGGCGGTCGATGAAATGCTGGGCGTGCGAGTACTTCCGCACCTCGGTGGCGATCAGCGCCACCTTCTTCCGCGGGCTCGAACGGAGCCCATCCGGTTCCGCCGCGCGGGCCATCCCCGGACCCAAGTGGGGCAGCCAGGCAACGACGGCCGCGGATTGCGCCAGCGTGCCGAGGAAGGCGCGCCGGGTCGAACGCGGCGAGGACGGGAAGGGTTCAGTCGAACCGACGGATCGGTTCGACACGGACCACGGCGACTTGACCGCCATCGGCCCATGAGCGCGCCGGGGTGAACTCAATCTCTCGCGGGTCGAATCGGAGGGTGGCATGGGTCTCATTGTGCCGTGGTATCCCGCCGGTGAAAAGTCCCGTCTTGCGAATTCTTCTGAAAAGAGCAGAGAGCCGCCGCACTCCACAACCTGGCGGTTCATGGGCAGAGACAACCTCCAAAGATTGGACGCGAATCGGTGCCATGAACCCATCCAACGGTGGG
>CAYHFE010000781.1:0-3049 GCA_964355375.1 uncultured Verrucomicrobiota bacterium | reverse complement strand
GTCAGGGTTCGACAGAGTCTCACCCCACCGCAGGTTCATGGGTAGACTCCACGGTCCTACAACCCCGCATTGGAGCCTGGGACCCGTCTGCCGATGAGACGAGACTCGGCCGAGTCCTCGAATTTTGTCGTCAGCAAAGTCAAAGCTCGACAGAGTCTCGCTCCACCCAGTTACATAGAGAGAAATCAGCTTGGGAAAGCGTCCCGCGCTTTTCCTGATCGCCATGCCATTGCTGAAAATCGAAAGGTTACGGAAGTCGTTCCGATTGCCGGATGGCGGCTCGCACGAAGTCATCGACATCGAGCGTCTTGAACTCGGAGAAAGCGAAGAGTTGGCCCTCGCCGGCGAAAGCGGCTCTGGCAAATCCACCCTTCTCAATCTCATCGCGGGCATTTTGGCTCCCGACTCCGGTCGAATTGTCGTCGCCGGAACGGAGATCTCCGCCTTGCGCGAGTCGGCTCGAGATCGGTGGCGAGCCGCGACGCTCGGGTACGTCTTTCAGTCCTTCAACCTACTGCAGGGCTTCACGTGTCTCGAGAATGTTTTGCTCGGAATGTATTTTGGACCAGGAGTCGATCGGCACCGGGCCGAAACCCTGCTGAAACGGGTCGGACTCGGGGAGAAACTCCATCATCGACCGCGTCAACTTTCGGCGGGGCAGCAGCAGCGCGTGGCGGTGGCCCGCGCCTTGGCCAATCGCCCCCAGCTCGTGCTCGCGGACGAGCCGACCGGCCATCTGGATCAGCGGAATTCCGCGGAGGTCGTCACGTTGATGCGCGACGCGTGTCGCGAAGCCGGTGCGGCCCTGCTTTTGGTGTCGCACGATCGCGAGGTGTTGGCCAGGTTTCCTCAAGCCCAGTCATTCCATGAGGTCAACCACGCCCTGAGCGCATCGGGCGAACCTCCGGGGCCGGCCTCCGCAACGCCCGCATGAAATCAGCCGCCTTCGACAAACTGCGGTGGGGCGAGACGCTGTCGCGCTCCGATATCTTTGCCCTCGAAGGTTCCGGGGCTCGACAGAGTCTCGCCCCACCGGAGAACGAGTTCATGGGGACATTGTGCGAGCTTCATTCGGAGCCTTCATCTTCTCAATCGAAGGGTCGGAGCGCGAGTCGCCTGCCGGCACCCAACAGAAGTGAGGTGACGCGATGACTCTCGGCTTGATCGTCCGCCGCAGCCTGCGCCAGCATGCGCTCTCGACCTCTGTGACTGCGGGTTCCATCGCGCTCGCGGCCGGTCTGCTGATGACCGTTTGGATGGTTAAGGACCAGGCGCAAACAACGTTTGCCAGCGTGACCTCCGGATTTGACGCCGTCCTCGGAGCGCGTGGATCGAAAATGCAGCTCGTCCTCAATGCGGTGTTTCATCTTGAATCCTCCCCCGGCAACCTGGCCTGGAGTGATTTTCTCGATCTCCAGAAGCACCCGAGCGTGGACTTCGCGGTGCCGATCGCCGTGGGAGACAACTACCGCGGCTGGCGGATCGTCGGCACCACGCCTCCTTTGTTTGAGCGGGCCGAACTCGCGCCCGGCCGCAAGTTCAAACTGGCGTCGGGCGGGCGGTGGTTTGATCCCGAATTGCGCGAAGCGGTAGTCGGGAGTTTCGCCGCCAGAAAACTCGGGCTCAAGGTCGGCGACGGCTTTCGTCCGTCTCACGGGCTGATCTTCGCGGAGCAAGCCGAACACGAAGAAACCTATCTCGTGGTGGGCGTGCTTGAGCCTTCGAACACACCGGCGGACCGGGTGATCTGGATTCCCCTCGAAGGCGTGCAACTGATGGGGGGCCATGATCCCAAGGCGGCCAGCGACATCAGCGCCGTGTTGGTCAAGCTGAGGAGCGGCGGCACGGCCGGTTTCCAGCTTGATCTGTTCTACAACAGGCTCGGCCAACGGTTGACCTTGGCCTGGCCGATCGGCGCGGTGGTGGCCGAGCTATTCAGCAAGATCGGGTGGTTCGATCGAATCCTGGCGCTGGTCGCGTGGCTCGTGGTGCTGGTGGCGACCGGCTCGGTGCTGGCGAGCATTTACAGCTCGATGAACGAACGGCGGCGCGAGATCGCGATCCTGCGCGCTCTGGGAGCCCGCCGCTTGACGATCTTCGGGGCCGTGGTGCTGGAGGCGGCGTCGATCGCCACCCTGGGTGTCGTCCTGGGCTACGGAGTCTATGCCGGCCTGATGTTGGGCGTGGGTGCTCTGGTGCGGACTCAAACCGGCGTCGTGCTCGAAGCAACTCGCTGGAATGGCGTCCTCGTGGCGGCGCCGCTGGCCATCATCGCGCTGGGCGCGCTCGCCGGTTTGGTGCCGGCGATCAAGGCTTACCGCACCGATGTTGCCGAGAACTTGACGCCACACTCGTGAGCCATCCGATGAAGAATTCAATCTCCGAGCTCTCCTTGTTCCTCACCCTGGTTCTCTTGACCGGAGCAACATCGCTGGCCAGCCCGGGCCCGACCAACTCCGCCGGACGGCCCTTGCGGGGCGCGCCGATTCGGCCGGCCCCCCAAACCAATCGGACCGTCCGGGCCGGAATCTCGAATGTCTTGGCCGCATCGGCGGCGACGGCCCCGACCAACCTCGTGCGCATCCCCCAAATGGCGCCGCGCAAGTTCGCCGCCGAGGGCTATACGCCCGTGAATTTCACCGTCCTGGCGCGATTCATCCTCGCCGTGCCAGCCCCCGATCCGGGGCCGAACCCGCCTTCAAAACCGCTCTGGGACGAGGTAAAACAGCAGATCCCCATTGAGGTCCAAGAGCTCGACGGCACGAGAATCGCCGTCACCGGCTACATGCTGCCGGTTGCCTTAAGCGACGGGCTCACCAGCGAGTTTCTGCTCCTGCGCAACCAATCCGTCTGCTGCTTCGGGCTGGTGCCGCGCGTCAACGAGCTGATTCTCGTGCAGACCGTCGGGCGCGGCGTCCGGCCCATGTCCGATGTGCCCGTCTCGGTCGCCGGCACGCTCCGGCTGAAATGGATTGGCGAAGGCGGCTATTTGACCGGCATCTACGAGATGAGCGCCGAGAAGGTGGAGCCGGCCCGAGAGCCTTGAGAG
>CAYHFE010000780.1:0-3051 GCA_964355375.1 uncultured Verrucomicrobiota bacterium | reverse complement strand
CCGCCATTCTATTTACTTTTTTCGGGGTTTTAGAAAATTAGGCGAGGATCAGGGCGTGGCAACGCGAGTCGTCGCAAAGTGACTTGAACGGCGCCGATCTTCCTGGCATGCACACAAACACAGCCCTTCTCTGCGACATGGCACGCGGAAGGCAACACACCTCGTCACCGGAAATCCGTTAACTGGCAATAGGCGGACTCTTTATGCTTGGGGTGGTACTGCAGAAAGACCGAGCCAACTGGCGAGGCCTTCGAGGTCTGCCGAAACCTTCGGCAGCTCGTGAAAAGTCTCCCCAGATCGCTCTCCCCAAAACGTCGGAAGGACTTGTGCATTCCGCGCATCGATTGATTCTCAGGCTGTGGCGGTGTGCTTTAGCTTGTGGCTGAAGCCATGTGCCAAAGCCACAATTTCGGCGTGCCGTTCTTGCGACCAGAAAAGTAGTTGTGAGTTGCTGCCACCTCGTTCTGGCGGGTATGCTCAGGACTGTGAAGACCGTTGCCGGAGAATTTCAGGACTTGTTTATCGCCTTCGATCTCGCTCTTCGAAACGGAGCGAGTACCCGCAGAGAACAATTTGATGCCCTACTGGCGCGATTCAAATCGGCCTTTAAGGAGGAACGCAAAGTCCGCGTGGCCACGACTCCGCACCTCGATATCCTTGGTGTCTTTGGTCTAAAATCCAGAGAACTCTGTCATTCGCGCGTTGTAGCCTGGTTCCTTGACTCGAACCAGGCCCATGAGCAGGGAACTGTTTTTCTTGATGCGTTTCTTCGACAACCACGATCCGTGAGGTATTCAACAGCCGCAGTTTTCACAGTGGCAAATTAACAGGCCCCTTCGCGCGCTCAAGGCCATTTCGTTCCGTTCTCGGAAATTGCCTCGCACACTCTCAGCCGTGACGAAGCAGTTGAGATGGGGAGCGCACGCGCCCTCGCGTGCGGTGGTCGGCGCCCTCGCCGACCACACTGGCGCTTCCGAACGGGTCACCGTTTAGTGACCGAATTGGGCTCTCGTTCCGACCGGCGGGGCGCCGGTCGGCACACGCGAGGGCGCGTATGCTCCCCAGACCTAACCGCATGCTTTCGGCTCAGATGGTCAGCCCCGCAAGCGGATGAACTGGCTGTCTGGCTCGCAAGGTTTCGATTCCGACTTTTGACCTCCGTATCACGCAGCAAAGAGGCCGTCTAATACGACGGTGAAGCTCGGAACGGCCATGCTGCTCAGCGATCCGCCCGGACCGTGAACGACGCACTCGGCGTACTTTTCGTCCGCCGGCTGGCGATGAACTTCGATCTTCATCTCCGGTGCCAGGATCAGCCAACACTCCTTCACGCCAGCGCCGGCGTAGGCGCGGAGCTTGGAGCGATCGTATTCGTGGCTGGTCACGCACACCTCGATCACCAGTTCAGCGGTGCGGGGGTGTTCGGCGACGTAGTCATTAATGGAACCGCGGATGAGCGAAAGGTCCGGCTCCGGCTCCGAATCGCCGCAGAAGATCGGCTGCTCTGGTCGGACATGCAGACCAGGCGGCGGATTGCGTTGGAGCAGTTCCAGGAGCCGCATGAGGAGCAACGTGTGCAAGGGAGACTTGGGCATTTTGTGGAAGACCTGCCCGTAGAGCAGTTCGGTTTTCCCGGGAATGAGGCCCAGATCACCGAGCGCATGATAAGCGTTCACGGAAACCGGCCAAACCGGCGGGATCGAGCCGGCTGTTTTCGGTGTTTCAACAGCGATCATGGGCTAAAGGTAATCCTTGTTGGGAGCGGTGCTCAAGCGCGTTTTTGCGGCAGCTTCAACTTTCCGGGCGTGAGCCACAATTCATGACGGATTTGAAGAAATGTAAGTTCGGCACGCGACTGGGTTCAAATCTCCGCCACCGCCCGCCGGCCGGCCGACCGTCGCGGCGGCAATGGGCGGCAACTTGACTGGGCTCTCGAAAAGAGCAACACTTTTGCCGTGAGCATCACTCTTGATCTCGACGAACAAGCGCTGGCCTGTCTTCCGTTAAAGCCGGGCGAACGCGAGCGTCACATGCAGATCGAACTGGCCTGCCGGTTCTACGCCAACGGCTGGCTTTCCTTCGCGCAGGGCGTGCGGATGGCGGCGTTGGATCACTACGCTTTTGGCGTGGCGCTGGCGGAGCGCGCTATTCCCCGCCAGTACGGCATGACCGAGGCCATGGAAGACGCCGCCCATGCGCGTCGTCAGTAACACCTCGCCTCTCTCCAATCTGGCCATCATCGGCCGGCTGGATTTGCTCAAGCAACGATACGCCGTTGTGCGGATTCCCCCGGCAGTTGCGGCCGAACTTTCCCGCTTGAGCCATGTCGCCGGACAAGCACTCATCACAGCAGCGCTGACCGAAAGCTGGCTGGTGGTGGAAAATCCTCCTGCGCCGCTGCTGCGACTGCCAGACCCACTCGACCTGGGCGAACGAGATGCGATCGCGCTCGCTCTCGCGGTGCGGGTGGACGTGTTGCTCATTGACGAAAAGCGCGGTCGCGCCGCCGCCCGACAGGCCGGACTCGCAGTCGCAGGCGAAAAGGTGTCAGTTCCTGATAATCGCAAGTGATTTCCTACCGGTAAATCTTTCTGCGATGGCCGAGGTCAACGACGAGAACGAGAAGAACAGCGTCGTGAATTTCATAAATGATACGATAATCGGCCACGCGAACACGCCATGCGTCGCTCCCTGACAGTTTTACAGCTCCAGGTGGCCCGGGATTGTTCGCAAGCTTGCGGAGTGCGTTCTGGAGCCTGCCTCGCCACGGCTCGGAAATCCGCGCGAGTGATTTCTCGGCGGCGCGTTCAATCCTGAGGCGGTACATCAGTCCGCCTTGCGCGCGTTGATCCGGGCGAGCGCCTCCTCCAGAGGAACGGAATCGGGTTTGCGGCGTTTGGCGCGGTCGTAGGCGCGGATGTCTTCGAGTTCCTCCAGCGCCTCGAGCAACTTACGCCACGCGGACATCGGAATAACGGCGGCGGTTTTTCGACCAGCACGATCCGTGAGGTATTCAACAGCCGCAGTTTTCACAGTGGCAAATTAACAGGC
>CAYHFE010000779.1:0-3055 GCA_964355375.1 uncultured Verrucomicrobiota bacterium | reverse complement strand
GGGCGAGGCCGCGAGAAGATCGCGCCGCTTCGCCGGAGATCGTCCCGCTAGGCTTTGATGTCCCGATGGGCGAGGCCTTGGTTGGTCTGGTGCGTCCGGAATCGGCGATAGGCCGCGCGGAATTGGGGATACTTGCGTCCGAGAATGGCGACCGCTAACAAAGCCGCGTTAATGGCTCCGGGTTTCCCGATGGCCAGCGTCCCGACAGGAACTCCGGCCGGCATTTGGACCATGGACAGGAGGGAATCCATGCCGTGGAGAGCCTTCGATTCCATGGGGACGCCGAGGACGGGCAGTTCGGTTTTGGCGGCGGTAACTCCGGCCAAATGGGCCGCCCCCCCGGCGGCGGCGATGATGATTTCCAGGCCGCGAGCGGCGGCGTGGCCGGCGTACTCGAAGAGAAGATCAGGCGTGCGGTGAGCGGAGATGACTTGCACTTCGTGCGGCACATTCAGCTCTTTGAGTTGCGCGGCCGCGTGTTGCATGGTTTCCCAGTCCGACTGGCTGCCCATAATGATTCCGACAAGAGGCTTAGTCTTTGCAGGCATGGTGTGTCTGGTTACGGGGTTGGGTTCGTCTTTTCGTTCGCCACGATCCGTGGCTGGGCGACTTTGTTCAGAGCTTCCAGGACGATGCCAGGAGTCAACACCTCCGGCAAGACGGTGGTCGGCGTGTTCAAGTCCGACGCATAAACCAGGACCAAAGGCACACCGGCGCGTCCAAATCGTTTCAACTCGCTCGCGATGGCGGGGTCTTCGGTCGTGTAGTCGCCGAGGAAGACGGCCGCGCCGAGCTCTTTGAGTTTGGCCTGAACCGACGGAATCTCGAGGCTGGTTTTCTTGTTCACCTGGCAGGTTAAACACCAATCCGCCGTGAAATCCACCAGGACCGGCCGGCCGCTGGCGCGCGCTTCGGCCACGGCTTTCGCGCTCCAGGGGCGCCAGGGAATACCGCCGGCTCGGACCGGCTCTATCTCGCCGCTTCGCGCCAGCACCGCCGGGGTTCGCCAGCTCAATTCCCGCTCCAGGATAAAGAAATACGCGCCCGCCACAATCGCCAGACTGAAGGCCATGGCCGTAACGGTGCGCTTTCGGCCGCGTTGGACGAATTCTCCCCAAATCCACGCCGCGAGGGCCAGGGCGACGAGAAACACGCCCACCCAGAGCGGGCCGCGCTTGCCGAAATGAGAAGCCGTTTGCGAGAGAAGCCAGACGGCCGTAGCCAACATGGGAAAGCCGATGGCGATCTTGAACTTCTCCATCCAGAGTCCTGGTTTGGGGAGGAACTTCAACCAGCCCGGACGCCAGCTTAAGATCAAGTAGGGCGTGGCCAGTCCCAATCCGATAGTCAGGAACATGAGGACAATGATCGCCGGCGGTTGGGAAAACGCGTAGCCCAGCGCCACCCCTAAATACGGAGCGGTGCAGGGCGTGGCCAGGGCCGTGGCCAAAACGCCATTGAAGAAGGCGCCGGCTTCGCCTTCCTGGGCCGCCAGATCGCCGGCGGCGGACATGGCGCCGCCGGTCAAATTGATTTCGAACAGGCCAAACAAGTTCAGCGCGACGAGCGTGACCAGGACCGTCATCCCGAGGAGGAATTGCGGGTTCTGAAATTGCATGCCCCAGCTCGCGGTCCGGCCGGCTTGCTGCACGGCGATCACCCCGCCCGCCAGGACCAAAAACGAAACCAGCACGCCCAGCGTGTAAATCATCCCGAGCTGCCGGACGCGGCGGGGATTATCCCGGCCTTGATTGACGAAACCGAAGATCTTCAGCGCGATGACCGGCAGGACGCAGGGCATGATGTTGAGAACCAGGCCGCCAAGAAACGCCAATCCGAGCATCACCCAAAGGGACTTCGGCGGTGTCCCGTTTTCAGTCGCCGCCGCCGGGTTCGCGGGACCGGCGGTGTTCTTTCCCGCGGCGTCGGTCAAGTGCAGTTTGACTTCGTGAGCTTCGAGTGTTCCGTCGGAAGCGGATTTGGCCAGTATGAGTCCGCCGATCTCCTCGGGCCAGGGGCCGCCGAACTTCTTCACCACCTTGCGCACGGCCAGGGTCTTCCCGGGGCGGGGAAGGGACTCGGTGGCGCCGGCCACTTCAAAATCATCGCTGCCGCCCAGCGGATAAAAGTCGGCCATGGTCCCTCGGGTGGACGATTCCCACTCGATGATCAAAGGTCGCGAGTCGTCGGTCGCGTCCTTCTCCCAGCGGGCCTGGGCTTTGAAAGAGGGTTCGTGGAGGGGAAGCCGCTTTTGCGCCTCCTGGATCGAAGCGGCGTCCGTGGAACTCTTCGTTTCGGAACCGATCGTGAGCCTCGCCGTGACCTCGCCGGCGCCGGGCAGGCAGACCTCTTCGCATTCCAACCAGGAGACTTTGGCTTTCAATTCCACGGATCCTTGGGCGAGGTTGTCCGCCACCTTGAGGGGAACCAGAAGCATGACGGTATCGTGATAGATGTAGGTCGTGAGCTCGGCGGCGGTCAGCTTCTCCGGGACCGGCCATTGCACATCGCCGGCGGAAACCCCCTTGGGCAAGAGCCAGTCAATCTTCGTGGGCGTGCCGGAATCTCCGCCGTTTCTCCAGTAGGTGTGCCACTTAGGTTCCATGCGCAATTCCACGCCCGCCAGGATGGTGTCGCCCGGCCGGGCTGCTTCGGCCGAGAGCACGAGACGCGCCGTCGTTTTGCTCGCCGCCGACAACTCGGGCACCACACCGAGAGAGCACGCCCATACCAGAATCCGGAACAGTTTCATGAGTCTAAGATGCACGAGTCGGGAGGATATTCGAACTTAAAAAGGTGCCCTTCCACCGCGGATCGACCCGGCGCGGTGCGGCCGCAACCCCGGCGCCGGGCGCCCATCCTCGGGAAGTGTCACCAAGATTTGGTGATCAGATCGCGCGCGCGGGCCGCGGCGCGGCTTCCTTGGCGGGGTGAGTCTTTTAGTGCGGTCAGCCCGTTGTCAAAACGAGGAACCCTCTTTAACGCCTTTCAATATGCGCCGAGGACCGAGACGTCCAGGGATGCTTTCCGATGGGCAGCAGTTCTCATTTTGACA
>CAYHFE010000778.1:0-3060 GCA_964355375.1 uncultured Verrucomicrobiota bacterium | reverse complement strand
GCGGCCGTCCCGGCTGCACCGGTCGGCGTCTCGCCGACCGGTAACAACCCGGGGCCCAGCCACGAGGGTTCGGCGAGACGCCGAACCCAGCAGGCGAGACGCCCGCGCTCCCCATCGCTCCTTCAGGTTCATGGTCCCAAAGCGAGCCTGCAAGGCGGGGCGGCTCTCCAAGAACCGTTCGCCAATCGGGCGGGCCAATATTCGAGAGAGGAGCCGGGAAACTCCGCCAGGTTTTGGAGTGCGCCGGCCCTCTGCCGCTTTCCCCGCATCGGGTCAAAGCGCCGGAGGGCCGGCGCACTCCAAGACGCTGGCGCGACACAACCCACTCCCTTCGGTTCAAGGTCCCAAGGCCTGCGTCAAGCGAAGGGCGGCTCTCCAGGAACCGCCAGGTTCGGGACGCGGATTCAACCGCGCGGCGGCTTCGAACTCGCGCCGAAAGAACCGCCCAGCTATTTGCGCAATCGAAAAAATCGCGGGCTGTTGCCGGCGACCGCGAGGGCGACCACATTCCGGTCGCCTTCCACCGTCGGGGCCGGGCTCACTGAGCTCCAGCCGCCGGGAAGAGCCGAGGCACTCTCCAGTTGATAGCCCGTGGCCGCCGCCGCCCAGCTCAATCGCAGCCGTCCGTCGGACAACCACGACGCCTGCAAGCGCGGATCAAAGGTTCCCAGCCGGATGTAGTCCAAGTGCACCGTGTTGCCGGCCCCGGACCCGGGATCGAGTCGCACGGTCGTCAGCGGGCCTTCCGTGGCCGCGCGAAGATCAATGCGATACGTGTGATATTGCAGATCTTCGGCCGCCGTCGGCCAGGGCAAGGCCGCGGGAAGGACGATCCGAGTCGGACCACGCGCCACTTCCCAGAAGTAAATCTCAAAGGTCGAGAGGTTGGCGTTGGCCAGGACCTTCATGCGAAATTCAAGAACTCGGTCATCGGGGAACTCCCCGACATTGCGCGCGAGCTGGGGATCGCCTCCGGTGGTTTCGACGACCAGGGCACCGGCCTCGAGGCGCAGTGGCGCCAGGGCATTGGGAGCAAAGACCGTCAGGCTCTCAGCCGGATCATTGAACTCTCCGATGGAAACGAAATCGATCAGCGGGAACTTCGGATCCAAGTCAAACGCCGGGCTTTCCAGGACGGACATGGCAAACGTGGCCGTCGCCGAGGGGAACCCCTGGAACGAAGCGGTCACGGTGTAGTCGCGCAACGGACTGAACGCCGTCGCCGGGCCGGCCATTTCGCCCGTGACCGGGTCCAGGGTCAGGCCCGCCGGCAGGCTCGGCGAGATCGTGAAGGACTTGGCCGTCCCGCCGACGATCGCTGGGGCAAAGGCCGCGAAGGCTTCGTTCACGGTCAAAGTTCGCTTAGCCAGGCCGAAGTGAATGAACGGATTCGAGACGGCGATATTCACCACGCTCGCGGCCGTTTTGCCGCCGCCGAACGTCGCCGTGATCGTATAGTCGGCGGCCGCGCTCACCGTCGTTGGAGTTCCGGAAATCTCACCGGTCGTTCGATTGAAGATCAGCCCGGGGGGCAGGCTCGGCGAGATCTGAAACGCGGTGGGTGTGCCGTTGCGCACGGCGGGCGCATTCGGCTCGATCGCTTGCGCGACAATGTAGATCGGAGCGCTCGAGGTATAACGGGTGATCGTCGGAATTGGACTCTGGGTCCGGTCGTTCGGATTCGATCCGGCCTGAATCTCTTCCCCATCCGTAAAGCCATCGCCATCCGAGTCCGCCACGGCGGGCTTCGTTCCCGTATTGCGCTGATCGACAAAAACACCCGTGCCCGTCTCAAACAAATCGGGCACGCCATCGCCATCGCCATCCGGCAGAATCCGCCCCACCCGCACATAGTCCACCTCAAAGACCGTGCCCGCGGCGTCGCCGGGATCCAAGCGGAAGTGGGTCAGGCGATTGGTCAGCAAGGTGGCGTCCGTGAAATCGAAATGCCAGACATGCCACTCGTCGTCCTGCTGCACGGTGTAACCGCCGAGGAATCGGCCCGCCGCCCCGGAAAACCCCGATTGCCCAACGCCGCCCCAATACATCTGCCAGCCGCGCGCCCCTTCCAGAACTCGCACCCGCGCCTCGACAATCTTGTGCTCCGGCAAGGTTCCGGGAAAACTGGACCGCAGAAAGTGCGGGTCCGAACCGATGCTTCGGCTCTTCAGAACTCCGTCTTGAATGACGAAGGGCGCCACCTGATTTTGCGCCACCCAGCCGTCGGCCACGCCATTGGTCGCAAATTCCCCGATCGAGACATAGTCATTGATCAGTTCCGTTGGATCCAACACGAACACCGGGGGAGTCGCTTGTCCCATGCCCGCCGTCGTTGACCACGCGAAGAGCCCGCATGCCGACACGGTCGCTAAACACGATTTGAGGAGGAATGGAATGGTCTTCATACCTTATGGTTTTGCAATCCGAACGGTCGGTCAAGCCATTTGCTGGCCGTGACCGCCATTCTCATTTTGGCCCGGAACACAGTCCGGTCGACGCATGGAGTCCCGGCTCGAGCCGGCGAAGCCTTCGCCCCGCCCGACGCACCTGAACTCCGCAAGCTGATCGCCTGAAGGAGAGCCTCCTTTCGCTTGGCGCAGGCCTCGGGACCAGGAACCGAATGGAGTGGACGGCGTCGCGTCAGCGTCTTGGAGTGCGCCAGCCCTCTGGCGCTTTTGACCGAGGCGGAGAAAACGGCAGAGGGCTGCGGCGCTCCAAGAATTGGTCGAGTTCTCCTGCCCTTCTCCCAAAAATCAGTCGCCCGGTTAAGGAACGGTTGGTGGAGAGGAAACACCTCCAACGATTGGATGCGCATCGTGGCCATGAACCTGATGGTGCGATGGGGAGCGCGGGCCTCTCGCCTGCTGGGTTCGGCGTCCCGCCGAACCCTCGTGGCAGTGCCCCGGATTGGTTCCAGTCGGCGAGACGCCGACCGGTGCAGCCGGGACGGCCGCGCTCCCCATTCAGACAACCACGGTTCATGGAAAGGGAACACCTCCAGCGATTGGACGCGAATCGGTGCCATGAACCAAACGGTGCCCGATGCGTCGCGCCAGCGTC
>CAYHFE010000777.1:0-3064 GCA_964355375.1 uncultured Verrucomicrobiota bacterium | reverse complement strand
ATATTGCGGACCGCCTCGCTGATCCCGCCATACTTGGCGACATAATAGAAAAGTTGGCGCCTTGGCGGGCGCCGCGCCCGGATCGGCGGCGAAGCCCGGCCAGAGCAGGAACCAGTTGACGAAGAGCAGGCCGCTGAAGATCAGCGACCGGACGCAGTTGGATGGGGATCTTTTCATTCAAACACTCTCGTATCGGTCACCGCCGGGCCTTGATCCCGGCCGGGTCACGGTAGGCTTTGTGGCAGGAAGAACAGCTTTGCGCGAGCGCGTCGAAACTCTTGTCCAGTTGCGCGCGCGTCTCCGGCCGGGGATCCGCCGCGAATCGTCTCAGCAGTTGTTCGGCTTCCTTCGCTCCAGATTCGGCGGATCTCAACAGGGCAAGAAACTTTTCTCCATGCTGAGCGGATTCGGGCAGGCGCTGGGCTTCGCGATACTGTTCCCAAAGAATGACGGTTTCATGGACGGGCTGAACGTCGGGGCATTCCTTGGGCACTTGGTAACCGGCTTTGCGCACCGCCTTCAAGTGATCCCACCGCTCGTCGATTTCCACCATCAGATCCACCAGCCCCGAGACCCGGCTCGTCTCCGGAATCTCCGACGGCAGGGCTTGAAGTTGTTGCGCCGTCAGCGGACGGAACTCGCGCACGGTTTGGTAGAGCCCCGCGTAATTCGTCGCGGTCCCCGCCGCCTTGAGCCACGCTTCGCTCTGAGCGGGAGTCCATCTGTCCAGGTTCATGCAGACGACGGCGGCCGCGACCGGTCCCCGATGCAGACCGTGATGACAATGAATGAAGACCGGGCCGGGGAGCACTTGCGCGGCCTTGACCAGTTGGGCTTGGGCGTTGGCGGCGATGCCGTCGTAACCGTGCGGCACGTGGACGTAACGCATGCCATGTTTGTGCGCCAGTTCCAGATTGGGTTTCGCGCCATCCACCGAAATGATGGTCTTGACTCCCAGTTTGGCCAGCGCCGCGAAGCCCGCCTCGCCCTCGGGTGAACTGCCGGAAAACACTTTCGTCCCCAGGGCAAACAAATTGTGCAGACCTGGGGCTTCGAGCACTTTCACGCCTGGCGGCAAGTTTTTGGGAATGGCGGATCCGGTTTCGGCCGCGTGGGAGGAGACGGCGATTGCCAGAAAGCACGTCCAGAGTGCGAAGCGCACCAGATTCAAGAGACCTTTCATCGGTGTATGAAACAGCGTTTGTCGTTCAGGTTCAGATTCTGACCGTGCCATGACGGCGTCTGTTCAAAGTATTTTGCGAGATACCCGGGCGGATCATCGCGCCTCACTGTTTCCCCAAGGGTCTTCTGCCGAACTACGCCATTCGGGATTGAATGGCGCAAGCGCAAAGCTCCCGGCGCCGGCGATTCTCATTTTGAACCGGAGCGCGGCTGTGTCGTCCCGACCAGCCGCAGCACATCCGAACAACACCAATCGGTTCGACCTGTCCACGCGCTGCGGCTGGTGCGTTGCGCACAGCCGCGCCCCGCGGAAGGCAGATCGCTAACCCGGGAATTGACAGAGTTGCCCTTCGGCCCCATAACCTCCGGCACTGTGCGGAACACGGTCAGACTGGTCACTGGATTGCTGCTCGCCCTCTCGATCGGGCTGCATTGGTCCGTGCTGCAAACGGTCGCCTGGACGGGCATGTTTGTTGGGTTTGTCCAGACCGGATCGTTCTCGGAAGCCATCTCAAAGACCTTGGACGGCCAGCATCCGTGCCGTCTCTGCAAAGTCATCAAGCAGGGCCGGGCGGAGGAACAGCAGCGCACGCAAGAGCAGTCCACGAAACCCGGGTCTAAGCTCGACGCGGCAATCGTCTGGGAGCCGGCCGAATTTGTCTTTCTCGTCGCCCTCGAGCCACCCCCTCGCCTCGAATTCTCCGCCCTTTCCCGGGGCGAAGCCCCCCCGAAGCCGCGTCCACGCGGACTTCTTTCGATTCGTTTCGCCTAAACGCCCCAGCGCGTCGGCCTGATGGCTCTTCCCAGCTCCAATTCGGGTTCAGCCGTCTTCAATCCCCAAGCGAATCGTACCACCCCATCCGCCTTTTCCGGCGGGCCGTGCCTCATGTGATCGTTCTGACCCGTTGAGGACGCCGGAAGCCCGACTTGAAGACGCCGGGCACGGCCCAATTCTCCAGTGCCGGTTCCGGAACAACAGTATTGAAAATGCGAAATTGAAAAGACCCGTTATGAAAAATGCAAAGCTCCTCTTCCTCCTCACCGCCCTATTCAGCGCCCCAGCGGCCCTGACCGCCGCCACCCTCAACGCCGTACCCATGCAAGGCGGCATGGTCATGCCCATGATTGCTTATCGCGCCACCGAGGCGCGCCTGCGCGTCATGGTGGATCCCGCCGTGCCTCAATTGACCCCATTGCTCGTGAGCAACCCGGGCGACGGCTTCGACCCGGCCGATCCCTGGTTCGATGCTCTCGATCCGAGCCGCCAAGGACTGGCCTTCAGCCGCCGTTACGGATTTGTCATGGACACTATGACCGACCCGTTGCCGGCGGGAACCGCCATCTGGATTCGCAAGATCTCGAGCTCGCCCGGATTGGGCGCCTACCGTTATCAAAACACCGCGCCCAAAGTGTTCGAGCCGATCTTCGGCACCGCCGGTTCGAGCAACGCGCTGTCGTGGAATGGAATGATGTTCCACCCCACCTTCGCCGCGCCGCCCGGCGTCGGGACCTACACCGCCACCTTCGAAGCGTACCTCGTGAACACCGGCACGGGAGCTGAAGTGCCTGGATCAAGCACCGGCCCTTTTGTGTTCAATTGGACCGACGTCTCGGATGGCCGGATTGTTGTGGGGATCGCGCAGAGGTTGGTGATCACGTGGCCGATCTCCAACGCCAAAACGGTGCTGGAAGCGGCCTCGAGTCTCCCGGCAACGAATTGGACGGTCGTCACCAACACGCCGGTATTGCTCGAAGGCCAATCCGCGGTGATCCTCGAGGCCAGCGAAGCGAAGAAGTTCTATCGCGTCCGCGCCATCCCATGAGCTTGGCCGCAAGCAGGCAGTCTGGGTTGGGGAGCACACGCGCCCTCGCGTGTCCCGAC
>CAYHFE010000776.1:0-3072 GCA_964355375.1 uncultured Verrucomicrobiota bacterium | reverse complement strand
ATTCCCTCGGATATCCTGCAAATCGTGCCATCAAATACCGCGCTCACGCTCAACATTGAACGGGCCGGCCGTGACCGTGCCGCCACTGAAATTGAAAACCGTGATCTCGTGCGCAAACGCTGAGAGCGGAAACAGAAAGGCAGGTAACCACCGATGCACACGGATGATTAACAAAGAAAGCCACGGTCGCGGTTCGATCTATTGGAATTCGTGTTCATTAGTGTGGATTCGTGGTTGATTCCCCCTTACCCGACGATGAATCGGACGATGGTGCAGGCCAGCCAATAGACCGCCCCCAGCTTGATCTTGAACACGAAGAACAGAACGATATGCGCCAGGATCGTCTCCAGCGGCAGAAGCGCCGCCGCCAGACTCACTCCCATTTGGATGACACTGTCCCCGCCGGCGAACGGGTTCGCATTGATTACTGGTTTTTCATCAACTCTTCGGTCTGGGTAGCCGTCGTGTTCAGAGCATCCAATCGGCTCTGGACGCCACTGGCCCCGGCATTGACCAGATCCAACGCCGCTTTGACGCTGACCAGGTGGCCGTTGACGTTGATGACGCCGGACCGGATTTCGTTCTCGACCGCGCTCAGTTTGGGGCTCCGTCTCGATCTTAAGTTTTTCAAGGAAATGCCTGAACGCGGTTGTCATCGGAATCAATCGGTCGCTCGTGTCCGTTTTGGTGCCGTGGATCCAGATCATATTCGATTCAGAATTCACGTCCTGCCAGCGGATGGCCAGAGCTTCACCCAGGCGAGCCCCAGAATAGGCCAAGAACTCGACCAGATCGGCTCCGTCTTTGGCTTTGGCTTGACTGTCGCTCCGGCCGTCCGAAAACCGTATTTGAGCGACAAGCTCCTTGAATTGATCACGGGTCGGCACCTCGATCTTCGCCGGCAGAATCCGTTTCCGCCGATCACTCACGGCGGGATTGAAGAGGATCAGTCCCCGTTCCACCGCGAAATCGAGGACGGCTTTCATTACTTCGAGTTGGTGGGCGGAGGTTTGGGGGGCGATTTCCGGTCTCCGTTCTGAAACCCATCGATCGCAATGGCGCGGCGTCACGTTTCGAATCGACGTCCCGGCGAAGAATGGAGCTAATTGCTTAAGGTGGGTTTCTTTTCGAACGACGGTGCTGGCGCTCAGGGCATGCTTGACCGTGTCCAGCCACCGTTTGGCGGTTTCCTCAAAGGTCAGGTTCGAATCCTCTGAGATCTTCAGGGCCGAGACTTTGCCGCGAGGCTCAGCGAGCCGCCTTTCGGCGAGCTTCCGGTCATTGGTCTTGAGTGACCTTCGAAATTGCTTGCCCGCTCTTTTGAGCAAGGCATAGTAACCGCCCGATGATTGCGAGGTTGGTAGCTCAGTGGTAGAGCAGCGGCCTTTTAATTCGAGAAGGCCACTTTTTCTTATTTCTTCTCACGTCATCTCAACTCGACAAAACTCACGAACCACCTGATTTTATTGGAGATTATTCACTTCGGTCGTTAACTCACGTTATCTGACAGAATCCCAAATTTTGAAACCGGGTTACAAGTACGGGTTACAAGTCGGGTGCAAGTTTTTCCACTTGGCTGGCTGATTTCCCCAATCCGAACTCGTGATGAATGTCATCAGCAACTGCTTGGCACACTCGACCGACGGCAATAAATCCTCCTCAGCTCGTCAGCATCACTTCCATGGATTCAGAACCTTGCAGCCCGCTCGCTTGAACGGAGCGGCATCGCGAGTGACGACCCAATAGCCACGTGAACGAGATCGGGCGGCATTTTTGGCGGTTCCCAGTCCGTATTACCACGAACGGAATCGTACCACGCCATGACCTCTCGCATCGATCGTGCTCTCCTGGAGCTTGTCTTCCGAGGCAGGACCTCGGAAGTTGGTGAGATTGCCCCCTGTGCGGAAAGCCAGTTCAGCAAAGCTCTGGCCTGCCTCTCCGAAAGGCCCCTAACCTTTTCCACCGCTATTTCCACTGTGCTCACGATTCCGCATCATACGTCGATTGCCGCTCCGATGCAATCATTGGCAACCACCTGTTGGCTCGCACTGCAGATGAGTTCCCCCGCTCTCGAGACCCTGACTACCTTCTATGCTCGGCGCGGCTACCGCTCCCCGGTTACCACCGTTTGCCGGATGCGCTTGCTTTGAGACTACGGGGTACGGTGAAGCCATGAGCTACCGAACCTTGGAAGTCGAATTGGACCGAGGACAGGTGTGTCCGTGCGGGTCGGAAACGCTGCCGGAAAAAGCTCGCGCGTTGCTCACTATTCTCGCTCCAGCACCTGCACCGTCGGACTCGGTTCCAACCGCGTCGCTTGCCGAGTTGGTTGGTGACTTGGCAGGGATCGGGCAAGGCAAGCACACTGACCTGTCCACCAATAAGACGCATTTGGCCGATTTTGACCGATGAGAGCGCAATTCATCCTCGACACCGGCCCGTTGGTGGCGTGGCTTTGTCCACGCGATCAGCACCACGCTTGGGAAGACCGAGCGTTTGCCCAATTGCCTGCCGGCGGAATGGTTTGCGAGGCCGTCCTGGCCGAGGCGTGCCACCTGGCCGCCCAAGACGGCATTCCCGGGAGCAAGGTCATTGAGTTTGTTGAGCGTGGCCATATCATGCGCGATTCGCCCTCGTTCGCGGTCTCTCTTTGGGATTCACGAGATGTGATCCGCACCCTTGGTTCTGTTTGCTGAGACGCCTCTCACCATCGAGCGTTTCTCAAAGACCTTGAAGATGGCGGAGAATCTCAACCAGACAGCTCAATTCTGAAGCCCAGTGGTTTTCCCCGCTGGTTTCCCGTCTGCAGCTCGGTGCGGCTTCATTCTGCTTTCGGCTTCGCCATCGCTGTCATTGCGCCTTCCCGACATGCGGACCGAAAACCATGCGCCCAATTCGAGTCTGACCTTTGGCGGTCCGTGTTCCGCGGTGAGCCTTTGGGCTTGCCGCCACCCCCCAAGCCACGGCTCGCCGCTCCTCACGGCCCGCCATACGTCAGAACCACGCGACCCACGCGCCCCATTTCGTTCTCCCCCGCGTCGTGAGAGCGGCGACTTTCGTTTCGGCCACGCT
>CAYHFE010000775.1:0-3074 GCA_964355375.1 uncultured Verrucomicrobiota bacterium | reverse complement strand
CAGCAGTTCTCATTTTGACAAGTCTGTAGTCCCGGCTTCAGCCGGTCGCCACGTGAAAACCGGCTCAAGCCGGGACTACATGTGTTTAACGGACAGTGTCCTGAGTCAAAATGAGAACTGCTGGCGAACTTGCCGGTTTCTTGCTTTGGCCACCGGCAACGGCTACCCTGCCGACAATGCGGCTGCTCGATCGCTATCTTCTGCGTGAACTGCTCGTCCCGCTGGGCTATTGCCTGGGCGGTTTCCTGATTTTCTGGATCTCGTTCGATCTCTTCTCCGAGCTGAGCACATTTCAGGAACAAAAGAAGACCGCCGCCGAGATCGCCCGTTATTACTTGGTCAAAACTCCGGAGCTCCTCGTCGTGGTCATGCCGATCGCCCTGCTGCTCGGACTGCTTTACGCGCTCACCCATCACGCGCGCTATCACGAACTCACCGCCATGCGGGCGGCCGGACTGAGCCTGGCCCGAATCAGCGTCCCCTATTTGGGGGTCGGATTGCTCTTCAGCCTGGCCGTCTTCGGCATGAACGAATGGTGGGTGCCGCGGAGCGCGGAAGCTTCGCAGGACATGCTGCGCCGCAGCCCCGTCGCCGGGATCGAACCCGCCGAGCGCTGGTATTCAAACCTGAATTTCCAGAACGAGCGGGACGGGCGGCTCTGGAACATCGAGGCCTACAATATTGACACGTTTGAAATGAGAAACCCGCACGTGACCTGGCCCTTGGCCGGCGGCGGCCGACGGAGCCTGATCGCGACGAACGCTTTCCGAACCAACCATTGCTGGATCTTCTATGGGGTGCAGGAACTCCTCGAGTTCCCCCCGCCCGTGCGCGCGGAATTCACGACCGTTTCCACCAACATCCCCGTCCTGCCGGTGCCGGAGTTCTCTGAAACCCCGGAACAAATCCGCAGCGAAATCAAGGTCAGCCGCCTCAGCCGCCTCAAAGCCGCCAAGGAAGCGCAACTCTCCATCGCCGAGATTCGCGATTACCTTCGGCTCCATCCCCATCTCAATGCCCACGACCACGCCCTGCTCCACACCCAACTCCACGGGCGACTCGCCTGGCCGTGGACCTGTCTGGTGGTCGTGTTGATCGCGATCCCGTTCGGCGCGCCCTCGGGCCGCCGCAACGTCTTCGTCGGTGTCGCCAGCAGCATCCTGATCTGTTTCGTCTTCTTTATTCTGCTCCGTTTCGGCCTGGCCTTGGGGGCGGGCGGTTTGATTCCTCCATGGATCGCGGCCTGGTCCCCCAACCTCGTCTTCGGCAGCGCCGGCCTCTGGATGGCATCACGAGTCCGCTGACCCGTGTCCCTTTCGTTGGTTCAGTGAACCGCTTCCTTGAACGTTGAGCGCTGGGAGTTGAACGTTGGCCTTCCGCAAACTGTGGGACGGGACGACTCCTCCCCGTCGCGTTCCTTCGCAGCAGTTCTCATTTTGACAAGTATGTAGTCCCGGCTTCAGCCGGTCGCCACGTGAAAACCGGCTGAAGCCGGGACTACATGCGTGGAACAGGCAGTGTCCTGAGTCAAAATGAGAACTGCTGGTTCCTTCGCCTCCACGCTCGACCGCTGTTCCAGGTTTTGTTTAAGTGCGTCCCGTGCCTTCTGAATTGGAAGATCTCCGGTCGCGGTATGAGCGTCTCCAGTTGCTCTACCAAGTCAGCAACACCATCCACGCCTCCCTCGAGCCGCGCGAAGCCCTGACGCTCATCCTGGGCGAGGCGATGCGGCTCATGCGCGCTTCGAGTGGCTCCGTGGTTTTGATCAATCCGACCACCGGTTTTCTGGAAATTGAGGCCGCGCACGGACTAGCCAACCACGCCTCGGCCCTCCGATTGCGGGTGGGTGAAGGCATCACCGGCTGGGTCGCCCGCCACGGCAAACCAGCCCGCGTGGACGACGTGACGCTCGATCCGCGCTACATCATGGTGCGGGAGCGAGTTCGGTCGGAATTGGCCGTTCCCCTGGAGGTCAACGGCGAAGTCCGGGGCGTGATCAACGTCGATTCCGATCACCTCCATGGGTTCACGGAAGAGGACGAACACCTGCTCCAGGAACTGGCGCGGCCAGCCGCTCGAGTCATTCACCACACCTGGCTTTATGAACAGTTGCGCCTCAAGGCCCGCATGTTTGAGGCGCTGATCCACGTCGGTCAGACGATCAATTCGACACTGAATCTTGACGACGCCCTCAAGGCCATCACGCGCGAGGCCATCGTTCTGATGGACGCGAAGATGTGCTCGCTGCTCATGCTGGACGAGACTCGCGAATGGCTCGAACTGCGCGCCTGCCACGGCGCCGGGCCGGATTATCTGTCCAAACCGCGCCTGAGCGTGGCCGAGAGCTTCCTCGGGATCGTCGTGCGACGGCAAAAGCCGATGCAACTGGAAAACGTCCAGATCTCCAATCGCTACCAGAATCTCGGCATCGCCCGCCAGGAGGGATTGATCTCGTTGCTGAGCGTTCCGCTCGTCTTCCAGCAGCAGGTGATCGGAGCTCTCAATGTTTACACCGGACAGCCGCACAGCTTCTCCAACGAAGAAATTCGGATTCTCTCCGCCCTGGCTGACCTTTCCGCCATCGCCATCGAGAAGGCCCGCCTCTATGAACGCGTGGTCGATGTCGAAGAACAATTGCGCCAGAACGAGAAGCTTTCGGCGATCGGCCTGCTCGCCGCCGAAGTCGCCCATGAAATCCGCAATCCCCTCACCGTCATGAAGATGCTGTATCACTCGCTGGAACTGCGCTTTCCGGCCGGCGATCCGCGCACCCAGGACGCCCAGATCATCGGGGAGAAAATGGATCACCTGAACAAGATCGTGGAGCAGATTCTTCATTTTGCCCGGAGCGCGGAGCCGGAATTCACCCCGGTGAATCTGAATGAACTGATTGGCGACCTCGGCCTGCTCACCCGCCACAAACTGACCCATCAAGGCATCGTCCTCGCCCGCCAACTCGATCCGAATCTGCCGCGCGTCATGGCGGATGCGACCCAACTGGAGCAAGCCTTCCTCAATCTGACGCTCAATGCCGTTGAAGCCATGCCTCAAGGCGGCCAACTGACCGTCGTCTC
>CAYHFE010000774.1:0-3076 GCA_964355375.1 uncultured Verrucomicrobiota bacterium | reverse complement strand
GAATTCTGGTGTCGCCGAAACAAGCTCTTCCTTTCCAAAGACGTCCATCAAATCACCCCGGTCTTAGAGGCCTTAGACTCGATTTTTCGGTCGAATTCCGTTCTGTAAGGTATCTCCGTTTCCTTCAGAACCCACCTGCCCGGCACTTCTTCGATGATTTCCGTTTCTCGCCGCGACAGGATCAGCGGCTGGCATGGGTGGAAGGTAACCGAGTGGGCTGTCCGTTGCAGTAGAAAAATGCGCCCCGAAATCGTCCCTAAGACCCTGATTCGGCTCAGATTTCTTCCCAAGACACAGGCCTTGCGTGACTTACTTCGGAGACACCAGAATCCCCCAAATATTGGAAACACCCTGGCCAAGTTGAGCATGCAAGAACGGCTGCGTCAGAGCGAGGAGGCGCTGCGCCAAGAGCGTCAGCGTCTGGCTGGCGTCATCGTCGGATCCAATGTCGGGACTTGGGAATGGAATGTTCAGACCGGTCAAACCGCCTTCGACCATCGTTGGGCAGCAATCATTGGTTATACGCTGGAGGAAATCTCGCCCGTTTCGATTGAGACGTGGACGAAATTCGCCCATCCGGACGATCTGAAGGCGGGTGGCGAGTTGCTGGAAAAGCATTTCCGGGGCGACCTGGACTACTATGAGATCGAATCGCGGATGAAACATCGGGACGGGCGCTGGGTCTGGGTTCTGGATCGGGGCAAAGTGGCGACCTGGACTGAAGACGGAAAACCCCTCGTGATGTTCGGAATCCATCAGGACATCACCGAGCGCAAGCGAGCCGAGGCGAACCTGGTCGAGACCAACCGGCAGCTCAAGGCAGCCACCGCCTGGGCCAACGAGCTGGCGGTCCGCGCCGAGTCGGCCAGCGCGGCCAAGAGCGAATTCCTGGCCAACATGAGCCACGAAATCCGCACCCCCATGAATGGCGTGCTGGGCATGGTGGGCCTGCTCCTGGATACCGACCTGACCGAGGACCAGCGCCGTTACGCCCAGGCCGCGCACGGCAGCGGCGAGGCTCTCCTGGGCCTGCTCAACGACATCCTCGATCTGTCCAAAATCGAGGCTCAGAAACTGAGCCTGGAAACTCTGGATTTCCGCTTGCCCAGTCTGCTGGACGATCTCGTGGGAATGATGGCCCTGCGAGCTCATGAGAAAGGCCTGGTCTTGGGCTGCGTGGTCGCGCCGGAGGCGCCGTCGGATCTCCGGGGCGATCCGGGCCGCCTGCGGCAGATCCTCATCAACCTGACCGGCAACGCCATCAAGTTCACCGCCCAAGGAGAAGTCGTCATCCGGGTGAACGTGGTCTCGGAAACTCCGGCCGAGGTCCGACTGCGTTTTGCCGTGCGCGACACCGGGATCGGCATTCCCTCGGACAAGCTCGGACGGCTGTTTGCCAAGTTCTCCCAAGTCGATTCCTCGACCACCCGCCAGTATGGCGGCACGGGGCTGGGCCTGGTGATTTCCAAGCATCTGACGGAGATGATGGGGGGCGAGATCGGCGTTCAGACCGAGCTCGGCCAGGGTTCGGAATTCTGGTTCACCGTGCGCCTGGCTAAATCACCCGCGCGCGCGCCCGGTCCAGCACCAGCACCAGCCGGCTTCCGCGGGGTGCGCGTCTTGGTGGTCGATGACCGCCCGATCAATCGGGAGATTCTCCTGGTTTTGTTGACGTCGTGGGGCATGCGCCCCGTCGAGGCCGCCGACGGCCCTTCCGCCTTGCGAGCGCTGACTCAAGCCCAAGCCGCGCAGGATCCTTTCGCAATCGCCATCCTCGATAGGCAGATGCCCGGCCTGGATGGCAACTCCCTGGGCCGCGCCATCCGAGCCGATCCCAACCTGAAGGACACCCGGTTGATCATGTTGACCTCTTTGGGGCAATTGGGCAGCGATCAACCCGCGGCCGTGACCGGCTTCGTCGCGACTCTAACCAAACCGGTGCGGCGGCAGGAGCTGCGTGAAGTCCTCGAGGCGATCCTCAGCGGCAAAACAACTGGGACCCCTCGGGCGAACGTGGTCCCCGGCTTGGCTCGGGAAGAGTGCGCCGGCGCGGCCCGGGTTCTGGTCGCCGAGGACAGTATCACCAATCAGCAAGTGGCGATGGGTCTGCTGAAAAGACTCGGGCTGAAAGCCGACCTGGCGGCCAACGGCGCCGAGGCCGTCCAAGCCCTGGAAACCAGGCCCTATGATTTAGTGTTGATGGACGTGCAAATGCCCGAGATGGATGGCTACGAAGCGACCCGGGTCATCCGCGACCCGCAATCGGGCGTCCTCAATCACCGGGTGCCGATCATCGCCATGACGGCCCATGCCATGCAGGGCGACCGGGAGAGATGTCTGCAGGCGGGCATGGACGATTATGTGACCAAGCCGGTTTCTCGGCAGTCGTTGGCCGAAGCGCTGGAGAAATGGCTGCCCAAGCAAACCACCGCCGCCCCGGATCCAGCGCCGGCGGCACCCACAGGAACGGCTTCGAGTTCCCCGAAAGAACCGGAGCTGCCTGTGTTCGACAAGGCCGGCATGACGAGCCGGCTCATGGACGAGGAGCTGGTCCGAAGGGTCATCGCCTGTTTTGGGCAAAACATCCCACGCCAGATTAAGATGTTGCGGGGGCATCTCGAGGCTGGGCGCGCCCCGGACGCCGAGTGCGTCGCCCACTCCATCAAGGGAGCTTCGGCCAACATTGGGAGCGAACAGATGCGGCGAGTGGCCTTTGAACTGGAAAAGGCCGCCCAAGCCGGAGATTTGAGCGTCGCCGGGGCGCTCCTGGCTGAACTGGAAGCGCAGTTCGACCGGCTGCAGGAATCTCTCCGGAAGGAGATTTCGTAAAACAGGATTTTCCCATGCGTCTCTTGATCGCCGAAGATGATTTCACCTCGCGCATCGTGTTGGTGGACGCACTGCAAAAGGGAGGCCACGAGGTGACGGCCACGGTCAATGGGATCGAAGCCTGGCAAGCCCTGCAGCAGCCCGACCCACCCATGCTGGCGATTCTGGACTGGATGATGCCGGAGCTGGGCGGACTGGAAGTGGTGCGCCGGGTCCGCGCCCAGCCAAAAGCCGACCGGCCACCTTA
>CAYHFE010000773.1:0-3079 GCA_964355375.1 uncultured Verrucomicrobiota bacterium | reverse complement strand
GCAAAATTCTCACCCCGCGATTTTCAAACCGTAACTCGCTTGTTTTAGGGCTAGACACAGACGTCTTCTTGACTGTCAATAGTGGTACGCTGAAGATCACCGTTCACTGGGTGGATCCGCCGCCCAAGCTCTCTGTAAGCGACACCACCCTTAATTTCGGTGATTCTTCAACAAGCCTCTCGTTTGATGCATGGAATTTAGGCGGCGGCAGTTTCACCTACTCAGTCAGTACCGTTCAGACTTGGCTCACGGTTAGTCCCGCTTCGGGGTCCACGTCCGGCTCAACCAAGAATTCACATACTGCCACGGTGAATCGAATTGGCCTGGTGGCGGGGTCGTCATATTCAGGAACGATCACTGTCACGGCAAGCGAAGGTGGCACCAAGACTATATCCGTTAGTATGACCGTTCCCTCAACGTTCGCGGTAAGCAGTGCTTCCATCAGCAGCTTTACGCCAAATCCGGTCCCAAAAAATGGGACGACAGCGAACAGCGGCACGATTACCGGAACCGGTTCCGGAACGGTGAAGTACCATTGGCGCGGCAGTCAAGGGGATAGCAGTGGCTTCGACAGCGGCGAACTGACAGTGTCAATGAGCAATGGAACCGCGGCGGTTCCGTCCTATAATGCGTTTCCAACCGCAAAAATGGGAGTGCATCTGATGTACCTGGATGTGCTCAGTCCAACAGCAAAATTCTCAGCAAACGCAAGCTACACTGTTTTTCAGCCCGTTGGAACAGTCACAGCAACTCTGAAAGGTATTGATGGCGTGGCCGCGGCGGCTACAGGCACGCGATTTGCGTACTATGCTGATACGACGCGGACTTCTTCCGGAAAGAACCCCGAGACTTTTCAGGACATTCCTACGGGAACGCCCTATCTCATGAAAGGGTACTGCAATAACGGCACTCCGTTCGGGGAAGAACTCTGGTTTCGAGGCAATGTAACCGCTACTTCCACGGGAACAACGACCACGAACCTCGTGCGCAACATGCCTTACATTCTCAGCGTCAAGTATTATGAGGGCATACAGGAGATCTCCGGGATGCGGTCCTACGGAACTGAGTTGCGCGTGGAGGTAGTTGTGACCAATCAGCTCAGCCAAGCCGTGAGCGGCGCGGTGCATTTGCTGGCGGATCGCGACAAGGTGTCACCCTGGGATTTCGACTGGCCGGCCAACGCTCAGACGATCGCCGGCTATGGAAAAGCCACATTTAGCAATTCGTTTACTCCGGCGGCATCCGGGCCGTACTACACCACCGTGGAATTGACCACAACGGTAGGAACGGAGGCGGCTGAACGGACCGATTCCCGGCTTTGGCAAAACATGTTTTCCATCAACAGCGTGCCAAAAATATCGGGTGTTTCTTGTGCTCCAGACCCGGTAATACTGGGGACCAGCGTGACATTGACCGCCAATGGTGTCACGGATTCGGATGGCACAGTGACAAAGGTGGAATTTTATCGGGATTCAAACTCGAACGGTCAACTCGATGTCGGCACGGATACGAAGTTGGGAGAAGATACCAGCAGCACCGGCGGTTGGACGTGGTCGGGTTCAACCAGCGGATTTCCCGAAGGACAGAACCGCGTGTTTGCTTGGGTATTCGACGGGTATAACTGGATCTCGAGTACTGCCACCTTCACCGTGGTCAATCCACCCTCGATTTCCAGCCTGAGCCGTTCTGCCGGGCCGGTGGGCATGGTTCTGGTGGCAAATGGGAGTAGTTTTGGCGCGGCTCGCGGGAGCAGCTACGTAAGCTTTGGCGCAGTTCAAGCGACTTCCTACAATGCCTGGGCGAACGACCGTATTGAAGTCTGCGTGCCTGCGGGAGCCAGCTCCGGGAACGTGATCGTTTACACCGTCACGGATAGCAATGGGATAGCCTTTAGTGTGAACAATGGTCCCACGCCCAGCCTGCTCGACAAATTCATTTCGGTCAACAACGTCGCCGTCAATTCCGTCGAGGTGAACCAGAGCTTCGATCTCTACTGCCGTCTGCAAAACACAGGGGCAGCGGGCGACCACGGCGGGATCTCCGTTTCATTTCCAGGTTTGACAGAAACAAGTGCTGCCATGCCACCGTACGGTTCAGTCCAAGCCAAGGTCGAGGTGTTGATGGACAGTACTACCTTCAGCGCTGGCGAACTGCATTTCTACGATCGTGATGATGGTCTCTATGACGTCGGCGGCAGCGCCGGGACAGCTAAACATCTGTTGGTTGAAGGTGACACAGCCGCCTGGGCGCAAAACGGGGTAAAGGCGTTGAAGCTCCGCATTACACCGAAACAAGCCGGAGCGTTTGCCGTCAGAGTTCGGGGTTGGATTTGCGTTGGGGGAGGGAGTGGCTACGGGCCGCCAGTTCGACGTGATCCTGCGACAGTGACCGGTGGTGCTGAAAGCGATCAGCAACTTTACGCTTCTTACGTGCAGACCGTCAGCGTGACAGACCCGCTGCGTATCGTGGACAAGACGATTTCACCCAGTACCGCCCGAGACGGCGAGACTCTTACCCTTAGATATCAGATTTACAGCCCCTCGGCTACGACCGGTTGGCTTGGTTGCACTTTGGGTCAGTCGCCGCAAACGATCGAAGACAAAACTCACGAACCACCGATCACCACCGCCATCCCGATCAGTGCAGGCACCGCCTGGTATTCCCGCGAATTCCTTCTCAACACGCCACCGGGAGTGGGCAGCGGTGTGTTCGACGTGATGTGGGGCGCGCACAGCGGCCTCGGCGACCGATATGTGACGGAGGCGGGAAAATTCACCTTGCAGGCTCCGGTCAGCGTCCGAGTTCCGATTCTCATGTACCACAAGATTGGACCCGTTGCCTATTCGCCTTACTGGGTGACGACGGCGAACTTTCGTGCCCAGATGTTGGCGCTGAAGGCATACGGGTACTCTGCGATCAACTTCCAGGACCTCATGAACTATCGAGCAGGACTGGCCACGCCACCGGCCAAGCCGGTCCTGATCACCTTCGACGATGCCTACGAGAATCTGCTGACCGAGGCGTATGAGCGTTGAGGAGGTAATCGAGGGAAGATGCCGCAGGTTTTTACACGATGGAT
>CAYHFE010000772.1:0-3079 GCA_964355375.1 uncultured Verrucomicrobiota bacterium | reverse complement strand
ACGGTTCATGGGTAGCGTGTTTGGAAAACCCATTCCACCGCGGGGGCCAAGGTGATTTTTGTCTTTTCATGGGTCGCGGTGATGGGCAGGTTGGGGTGATTCGAAGCAATCGCAGATTTTAACCGTCAACGCCCCTCTTTATGCCCGAAAAGCTCGCTCCCTCCAAAAAACTGTCCGACAAAAATACCAAACAGGAAATGATCGAAGCCTACCAGCAAGTCGTCCGGCAGTTGGAGGAAAAGCGGGGCGCGGAATTAAACCCCGAGAAGCGGATCGAGGAAAAGAAAAGCCAGGAGGCCGTCAAGGTGGCGGGCGGGTTGTCCCCGGACGGAGTCGATCGCGAGATCGGGAATCTGAAGGCGGAAATTGGGCGGCTCCTGGCCGAGATCTCGGACCGGCTCTCCACCGAGGTCGGCAAATTCAAGAGCATCCAGAAAGCCATCGAAAGCAAAGAACACGAGATCCAGGAATTGTATGGCATCGAGAAGGCGGCCGCCACTTTGGCCGCGTTGATCGAAACCCAAAACCAGAAGCGCCGCGAATTCGAGTCCGATCTCGCCGACCAGAAAGAGGAGCTCAACCGGGAGATTGAGTTGACCCGGGCGGAGTGGGAGAAGGAGAAGAAGACCCGCGAAGCGGAGAGCAAAGAGCGCGACGCCGCGGAAAAGAAAGCGCGTGACCGGGAGAAGGAGGAGTTCACCTATCTCTTCAAGCGCGAGCAGCAAGCGGTCAAAGATAAATTGACCGATGAGAAGGCGACGTTGGAGAAGGAAATCCAGCGTCGCAAAGAAACGGCGGAGAAGGAATTGTCGGAGCGCGAGAAAGCGGTCGCCGCCAAAGAGAAGGATTTGGCGCAACTGCAGCTCAAGGTGAGCGCGTTTCCCAAGGAGTTGGAGGTGGCAGTCGAAAAAGCGGTCAAGGAATCGTCCGAGCGAATCAAGCTCGAAGCGAAGAATCGGGAGGACCTGTTGCGCAAGGAATCCGAAGGCGAGCGCAATGTTTTGGCGACTCGAATCGAATCCCTGGAGAAGCTCGCCAAGGATCTCGCTGAGCAGAATGCCAAGTTAGGCAAACAGCTCGAAACTGCCTACCAGAAGGTTCAGGATATTGCCGAGAAAGCCATCGACGGTTCGTCCCAAGCCAAATCGCTGGCCGATCTCCAGAAAATGCTGGCGGAACAGAGCCGCAAACCATCTCCGGAAAAAGGCTGACTCGACATTTCATTATTGCCGTCATGCGCTCGATCATCGTTTCGATGAAATCGGCTCCCTTCACCGGGAGAAAAGTGAGCCTCCTCACATCGTCTCCTGCTTCTAAAACAGGCTCTTCGAGTGACGCTCCCCGTGCGGATGCCTGATCAGGGCGGAATTGATCGGGCATCTCACGTCCGGAAGCGCTGGGCAATGGGGATGCGCCGGCCCATGCCGAACGCGCGCGGCGAAACCCTCAGCCCCGGCGCCGCTTGGCGCCGCTTGTACTCGCTGAACGTGACCTTGTTGATGACATCCTTGACCACGCCCGGATCGAATCCGCGGGCCACGATTTCTTCCCGGCTCAGGTCCTGGACGATATAGGCGGACAGAATGGCGTCCAACATCTCGTATTCGGGCAGCGAGTCCTGATCGGTCTGGTCGGGCTTTAATTCGGCGCTGGGCGGTTTCGTCAGACTGTCGTTCGGAATGATCGTCTGCTCGCGATTAACCCAGCGGGCGATCCGATAAATCTCCGTCTTGAGAAGATCGGCGATCACGGCCAGAGCGCCGCACATATCGCCGTAGAGCGTGCAATAGCCCACCGACAATTCCGATTTGTTTCCCGTCGTCAGCACGAGCGAACCGAACTTATTGGACAGGGCCATCAAGGTCACGCCGCGGAGACGCGATTGAATGTTCTCTTCGGCTTCGTTTCTCGGCCGGCCGGCGAACACTCCGGACAATTGCTCTTCGACCGATTGCACGACCGGTTCGATGGGAAGAACTTCAAACCGGATCCCGAGGTTTTTCGCGAGCGATGCGGCGTCGCGCAGACTACCCGCGCTGGAGAACTTCGAGGGCATGGCCACACCCATGACGTTTTCCGCTCCGATCGCCTCGACCGCCAACACCGCCGTCAACGCCGAATCGATCCCGCCCGAGAGTCCGCAGACCACCGACTTGAATCCGCATTTCCGCACATAATCCCGAATCCCGAGCGACAAGGCCGAGAATATCTGCTCCTCCGCCCCCGGCCAGGGATGCTCCGTGACCTCGCCCGGCTGATCGAGATCGACCACGAGCAACTCTTCGGCAAATCCTTGGGCCGACGCGATGGTCCGCCCCGCCCGATCCAAGGCCACGCTATGTCCGTCAAAAATCAATTCATCATTGGCCCCGACCAGATTCACCTGGACGAGCGGCACGCCTTCGTCCGCGGCCACTTTGCGCAACATCGCCAAGCGGGTTTGTTCTTTGCCGGAATGCCAGGGGGACGCGGAGAGATTGACGATGAGATCCGCGCCGAGCCCGATCAGTTCTTTGACCGGATCGCGCCGGTACAATCGCTCCGGCCAGAAGTCCTCGTCGTTCCAGATGTCCTCGCAAATCGTGATCCCGAGGCGGCGGCCGCGAAAAGGCCACGGCGCGACGGGCCCGGCCGGCTCGAAGTAGCGGGTTTCGTCAAACACGTCATAGGTGGGCAAGAGAGACTTGTGGAATTTCTGCGCCACCTGGCCGCGGTGCAGGAGCGCCGCCGAATTGCAGAGTGGTTTGCCCGGCCGGGCGGTGTGCTTGTCCACAAACCCGACGCAGAGCGGCACGGCACCGACTTCGGCCGCAGCCTGGCGCACGGCCGCGAGATTCTGATCAACGAAGTCCGTGCGCAAAAGCAAATCCCGAGGCGGATAGCCGCAGAGAAACATCTCGGGAGCGACCACGAACTCGGCGCCGAGCGCGCAGGCCCTTTGGTAGGCATCGGCCAGTTTTCGCACGTTCGAACCGAAATCGCCGATCGTCGAATTAAGTTGCAGCAAGCCGATCTTCACGTCGGGGACTCTAATGAACCCGCCGCCTCGGGCGCAAGGCGCGAACCCTCGAGGACCAGC
>CAYHFE010000771.1:0-3089 GCA_964355375.1 uncultured Verrucomicrobiota bacterium | reverse complement strand
GCCGGCGCACTCCAAGACGCTGGCGCGACGCATCGGGCGCCGTTTGGTTCATGGCACCGATTCGCGTCGGGTCGTTGGAGGTTGTCCCTCCCCATGAACCTGGGTGGGGTGAGACTCCGTCGAGCCCTGACTTTCTGCCGGCAAGGATTCCAGAGCTCGACGGAGAGTTTCGCCCCAGCGGCGAACGTGTTCATGATCCGGTTGCGCGCGAAAAATGGCAGCGAGGCTTTCCTTGATCGCCTTTCATCCATAGTGCCTTTATCGGACTCCGTGTTCCCTTGCGCTCTCTGTGGTTCAATCCCCGTTTTCTGGTTCATCGGGCTTGAGAGGAAACCTTCGCGCCACTACCCTGATCCCATTGAAGCGCCGGACACACACGAACCAACCGCCCGAGCGATCCGAACCCGCGCCTCCCGTTCCTCCCACCGGGCCTCGGAGCGAGGACACCTCGTCCCCGTCTGATTTCCGGGGACGAGCCGTCTCCGCCCCACTTCAGGAGTCGCCGGCGCGAACGATCGATTCGAGGACTCTTCCTGCCGCCCTTTCCCCGACGCCACCTAGCCGTTGGCCGCGCCGCATCTGGCTCTTCCGAATTCTGGCCCTGGTAATTCTGCCCGGACTCGCTCTGGTTGTGTTGGAACTGGCTCTTCGGGCGATCGGATACGGTCATCCCACCTCGTTCTTCCTCCACCGGCAGATCAACGGCCAAGTTGCGCTGGTTGAGAACTCATGGTTTGGCCTGCGCTTTTTCCCACCGGCGCTCGCGCGCAGCCCCGCGCCGGTCGTCCTGCGCGCGGAGAAACCACCGGGCGTGTTTCGCATTTTTCTCTTCGGCGAATCCGCCGCTCTCGGCGACCCGCGACCCGCTTACGGTGTGGGACGATTCCTGCAGACCCTTCTGCGCGAGCGTTATCCCGGCTTGGAATTTGAAGTCATCTGTGTCGCCATGACGGCGATCAATTCGCACGCAATCCTGCCGATCGCCCGCGAATGCACCCGTTACCAGGGCGACCTTTGGATTGTCTATATGGGCAACAACGAAATGGCGGGGCCCTTTGGAGCGAATACCGTCTTCGGTCCGCAAGCTCCGTCCGCGGCCCTGGTGCGCCCCTACTTGACCTTGATGCAAACGCGCACCGCCCAATGGCTCACGGCCCTGGCCGAGCGGATCCTTCGATCCGGCGCCCGTCCTACGACTTGGGGCGGTCTCAAGATGTTTCTGGAAAACCAACTCCCGCCAACCGATCCGCGTCGTGAACGCGTCCACGAGAATTTCCGTCGCAACCTCATTGACCTGGTCCAGACCGGACAACGGCAGGGAGTGCCGATCATCCTCAGCAGCATCGCCGAGAATCTCAAAGATTGCGCGCCCTTCGCGTCGCTTCACGAGCCTGGGTGGGGTGAGACTCCGTCGAACCCTGACTCTAATGCCGGCAACGATTTCAGGGCTCGACGGAGTCTCGCCCCACCAGGTGAACGAGTTCATGGTCTCAATGCCGACGCGACGCGAAAGGCAGCTTCCCATGAAGAACCGCTCGGCCCAGCCGATCTGGCTCGTTGGGAATCCCTCTATCAAACGATGGCCTCAGCCCAAAAAGAAGGACGCTGGGCCGAGGCGCGGACCGCGGGCCAGGATGCGGCAAAACTGAGTCCGCGCTTCGCGGAGCTGGCCTTCCAACTCGGCCGCTGTTCTCTCGAATTGGCTGATTTTACGGAAGCCCGCCGCCAGTTCGAGCTGGCCCGAGATTGGGACGCGCTGCCTTTTCGCGCCGATTCTCGAATGCAAGCGCTCATCGCGGAGATCGCCGCGTCACACGCTGCGGGACGAGTCTCTTACTTGAACGCGGAGGCAGCCCTCACTCGGTCAAGCCCTGAACCAATTCCGGGCAACGACTTCTTCTTCGACCACGTGCATTTGAACTTCGACGGGAATTACCGTCTGGCCGTCGCCTGGGCCGAACAGGTCGCACCTTATCTCCCCGAATCCGTGCGCGCTCAATCCGCCCCCGGCTGGGCCGAACCCGCAATCTGCGCGCAGCGTCTCGCCTTGACCGACTGGAATCGCGCCGCGGTCCTGGAAGAAGTTCTTCGACGACTGACCGAAGCTCCCTTCACCAACCAACTCAATCACACGGCTCGCTTCGCCCAAATCGCGGATGAGTTGAGGAACACAAGACGGCGGCTCAACCCGGAAGCGGCAGCCCCCGCTCGCCTCATTTACGAAGAGGCCATCCGACGCCAACCCGGCGACCATTGGCTTCATCACAATTACGCCGAGTTTCTCAAAGCCATCGGTGATTTGCCCCAAGCCCTCGCCCAGATGCAGGCCGTCCGCGATTTGATTCCGCATCATTACGTCTCGCACCTGCAAATCGGACGCCTTCTCGCCCGCCTGCAACGCGCCAAAGAGGCTGAGCAATCGTTCGGCGAAGCCCTTCGCCTCCGGCCTGATTTGACCGAGGCCCACCTTGAACTCGGCCAACTCTTCATCAGTCAAAGCCGATTCGAGGACGCCTTAAGACACTATGAGATGGCCCGGCGGTATCGCCCGGACGATCCCGGATTGTTTTTGCGGCAAGCCGAAGCGTTGGTCGGCTTGAAACGACCCGATGAGGCCGTTCAAAGATTGCGCGCTGCGTTGCAGGTTCGCCCCAACTTCTGGGAGGCGCGCTACCAGCTCGGCGTCCTGCTGGCCGCTCAAAACCAGTCCGCGGCGGCGCAGACGGAATTTGAAGAGGCGGTCCGTCTCCGTCCCGATCACGCCCTGGGTCATCTCAACCTGGGTTTGGTCCTGGCCGGGCAGACAAAATATGACTCGGCCCTCGCCCACTTTCAGGAAGTATTGCGACTGGATTCCCAGAACGAGAAAGCTCGCCAATCGATCGAGGCCCTTCAACAACTCGGCTTCGGTCGCAAAGCGTCACCTTGAATCGAAAGTATGGACCGACTGACTTTCCATGAACCGTTTGTCAACTGGGGCGGGCCGATTCTCGAGAGGATGGCGGGAGAACTCCGCCAGGTCTTGGAGTGCTGCAGCCCTCTGCCGCTCTTTCTCCGTCGGTCTAAAGCGCCAGAGGACTGGCGCACTC
>CAYHFE010000770.1:0-3102 GCA_964355375.1 uncultured Verrucomicrobiota bacterium | reverse complement strand
GCCGGTTTCCAATTCCGGTGTAACTCTCGATGAACGAGGAAATCGGACGCCGGGGCTTGGCAAAACTCGCAAACGTATCTTCAGGACAGAGACAGCCGGAAGAGAACCGGATCGCCGCGATCTGGATAAACTCGTCCAGCTCCGGGTCGAGCCCGGTCGTTTCGAGGTCATAGACCACGAATGTCTCGCCCGCGTGATGGCGATCCGTCCAGAAGAACGAGTGTTGGCACTGAGGGCACGCCACGCGGGATCCCATCGCGGACTTGGGTCCGGTGAGGCTGTTTTGGCATTGGGGGCAGAGGACTTTCATTGGCCCGTCGCCTTTTCCCTGAGCGTGTTCATCTGGGGCAGGGGGGCTCGGGTGTCATCGAACAATCCGGCGAGTGATATTTGCATTTTCACGGCTTGACCGACTTTGGAAGTTCGGCGGTGTTGGGATCAAGCAAAATGCCTCGAACCCGACGGAGAGCCTTCCCAAAATCAACGACAGATCATCACGGAGAGTTGGTCTTGGGTGATAATTGGAGCGAATCGATCGCTTCCTTGAGCAGCGTGGTGCTCATGTGGGTGTATTTCTGGTGGATGTCGGAAGACTTGTGGCCGGTCAGCTTCATTCGGATCTCCTCGGAGACACCGGCATTCGCCAGGGCCGAGGAAAAGCTGTGGCGCAGGGAATGGAACGTGCGCTTGGTAAAGTTCCGCGTCCCTTTTCCTTTCACCACCATGAGATCGAGGCCGGCACGCTTCACGATCCGCTTGAAACCCTCGCTTAAACCATGCTTTCCACCGGGAGTCTTGCCGAAGAGCGTCGGGCAGAGCGGTCCATCGGTGTTCGTGGCGCTAACGTGGTGAAGGTGTCTGATGAGGCGAGCATGCATCGGGACCACCACGATCTTTCCCGTCTTCTTTTGCAGGAACATGATCAGTCCCTTGGCGGCATCCACGTTGTCCCAGGTCATCGCCACGCAGTCACCCAGCCGGGCACCGAGGTAGAAGCCCAAGTGGATCAGTGTTTGCCAGTCCAGATTCGGAGTGGCGGCGACCAACTTCTCGACCTCTTCCATCGTGAAGACTTCGCGCTCGCTGCTCGTGTTCTTGGGCAACGTCACCGCCGGCACGGGATTTCGGCCAAGGTAGCCGAGTTTCTCCGCTCGCTTGAAGGCCGAGCTCAGCGTTTTGATATCAGCGATTGCCGTCTTCGGGGCGCAGCCGGAATCCATCCGGTGATTGAGGAATTGCTCGATCATGACCGGCGACACATTCCGGACGGGCTGGCTGGCGGATTTGCCGAGATGCGCGAGGAACAACTTAACGGTATTCCCATAGCGTTCACGGGTGCCGGGGGCATTGTTCCGTCGAACTTGGTCGAGGTAATCGTGGAGATAGGTTTGGATGCTGGGTGACGGCAACCCCTCGCCATTGATATCCTTGGCCACCTCGTTGACCACCGCCTGAAACTGTAACGTTCCCGAGTTGCCCTCCTTAGCCATTCGCTCGACCCGCTCCCAATCCATCGCCATCCGGAGGGCCGCTGTCTTGTCCGTGAGCTTGGTGGAAGGCCGCTTTAGGACGCCATTTCGGTCACGGTAGCAGGCATTCCAAAATCGTGAAGTGGGGCGTTTGAAAACGGTAGCCATAAATTCGTAGTTTAGGGAACAAAGCACATAGGAACAAAAGTGTGCACATCAGTTCCCTATTTTTGATGTAAAATCAAGTGTTTATTGGCCTAAAAAGAGGTGTTTCGAGACGAGGGTTCGATTCCCTTCACCCGCTCCAACTTCTGCAACTCTCATATTACCAAGCATTTAATCACTGGGAAGTAAATCTCGGGCACGCCAGTGGGAAGTTTTTTGGGAAGTAACAAAAGCCAAAAATGCCCGGAAATCGGGTTTTGCCCAGCGTTTCCATTGTTTCTGTTTCCACCCAATTGGGAAGTCCGACTCTCGATTCCAACTTCGGAGGATCGAACTCCTTTGCGCCGTTGCCGCTGGCACCTGACGATCACGCCATGGCTTTTCGTCCGACGGAGACAAAGCGAACCTCCAGACGCATTTTCACCGCGGTCGCAATCCGCTGTAACATGGAGAGTGAATGGCCTTCGTAATCGGCGTCTTCAAGACTCGCGATCATGGATTGGGTCGTGCCGACCAATTCGGCAAGTTGTTTCTGGTGAGCTTCGATTGGTCCGGACCTCGTAAATGAGTTGGGCCACCTCGGCGTTGACCATCGCCTCGTTGGCCAGATGACGCAGTCGGTTGTCATCCCCCTCAGCGTTTCATCCATCGCATTGCCGGGCGTTAGGCCGTCTCAGAAGCTGTTAACGACACTACCGAGCCGGTCGAGATCCGCGGCGTCGGGGGCAACCGCATTCAAGAGCGCGATGATCGCTTCTGCGTCGATATTGTCGGCGCAATAGGGCCGACGCACCTGGATGACTCCTGCCGCTTCAATCGCCGAAACCTGCCAGCGGCGCCTATGGCCGTCGATGAAAGTCGAAGTGCCGTCCCGGCGTCGCGGGATGAAGTATGCGGTGGATCCGGCCTCTGCGCATTGGTCCGCGGGTGGCTGAATCACCAAATTGTATGACTTGAAGTCATCGTAATTTGCGATGAGGTCAAATATGCGCCCACTGACCTCCAGCGGGATCCCTCTGACCCGCAGTGCCGGCAGCGGATAGCCTATAACTTCATCGACACCGACGCTTGGCAGAGCCCGCATCGCGCCTGGCCGAACCAAAGGTCGCGTCTCAGCCGCGCAGACGGCGAACGACAGACCGTCGCTTTTGGGGAAGCTCTGGGCATGGACAGACCATGGGACTGCAGCGCCGCCCTTGAGTGAGCTCATAGTGACTACCTGCCCCATCCTCTCAGACCATTCAATCAGCGCCTGGATGTCGCCGAACCGGGTTTCCCACCTCGGAGCGTTGTCAGTCATCTCGAGCACCCAACGATTCTCAATCCCTGCAAGGCGAGGCTTTGCACGGAGCGGAAGCCCCGTCTGAATGTAAACCGGCAGACACAGATCAAATTCCGGTAGCTCTACAACCGTGAACGGCAAGCCGCCGACGGCGACATGGCGGAACCGCTCGACCCACGGATGGTC
>CAYHFE010000769.1:0-3108 GCA_964355375.1 uncultured Verrucomicrobiota bacterium | reverse complement strand
AATCCCGTCGGGATTCGGCAAGGCGGACTCTCCAACTTGTGGGTAATGCACAGGTGTTGGGGAGCAGACGCTCGCATGTTCCAACCAGCCTCCCTCGCCATTTCAATCAAGGTCAAGGGAATTTGGACTTGTCCGAGACAAGCCAAAGGATAAGCTCTCGCGCGTGACCCCAAACTCGGCTGCGGAATCCGACCGCGAACTGACGAACTCACCTTCGTCCCGTCCGACCCGAGCCCGCCATCTCGTGATCGTTTTCGCGATCACCCTCTCGATCATCACCTACATTGACCGCGTCTGCATCTCGCAAGCCGCGGCTGACATCAGGAGTGATCTGGGGCTGTCGAAGCAAGAGATGGGCTGGGTCTTCTCGGCCTTCGCGTTGTCCTACGCGCTCTTCGAGATTCCGGGAGGATGGCTCGGCGACTGGATCGGGCCCCGCAAGGTCTTGATGCGGGTTGTGGTCATGTGGTCCGTATTCACGGCCGCGACGGGATGGGCCTGGAGTCTGGTTTCCCTGTGGATCGCCCGCTTTCTTTTCGGGGCGGGTGAAGCCGGGTGTTTTCCGAATCTGACCAAAGCGTTCACCATCTGGCTACCGCAAGTGGAGCGGGTGCGCGCCCAGGGTATCATGTGGATGAGCGCTCGTTGGGGCGGAGCATTCACCCCACTCCTCGTCGTCTGGGTGTTTTCCCTGATGAGCTGGCGATGGGCGTTCACTTTATTCGGCGCCATTGGCGTCGTCTGGGCGGTCTTTTTTTATCGCTGGTTCCGCGATAAGCCGGCCCAACACCCCAGCGTGAATGCCGCCGAGCTCGCGCTCATTCAGGTCGATGGCGATAATTCAACCGGCCACAGCAAGATTCCCTGGGGCAAATTCGTGGCCAGCCCCACCGTTTGGCTCCTCTGGGCGCAGTACTTCTGCATGTCCTACGGGTGGTATTTCTACATTACCTGGCTGCCGACTTACCTGAAAGAAACCCGCGGTCTGCAACTCGACCAGAACGCCGTGATGGTTTGGCTGAGCCAAATGCTTCAAACTCTTTTCAGCCCCGAAACAACCCAGAAGGTCATGGTCGCGGCGCTCGCCGGCATTCCGCTCCTGTTCGGCGGGCTCGGGTCGCTCTTCTGTGGTCTGATTTCGGTTCGGGTCGCCCGCCTCTTGGGCGGAACCATCGCCACCCGCCGCGTCATGGCGTTTGTCGGAATGGCCGGAGCCGGCGTGCTCTTGCTGCTCTCGGTGCAAATCAAGGATCCGTTGCTCGCCATGCTCTCCATGGGCTTAGCCAGTTTTGCCAATGACCTGGCCATGCCGGGAGCCTGGGGAGCCTGCATGGACGTCGGGGGAAGATACGCCGGCTCACTTTCCGGAAGCATGAATATGATGGGGAACCTGGCGGGCTTTGTCGCGCCGAGCGTCACTCCGCTCATCCTCCTTCAGACGAACAACAACTGGGTGATCACGTTTTGGGTCTCGGCGATTATCTACTTCTTGGGGGCCTTCGCCTGGCTCTTCCTCGACCCTGTCACCCCCCTGGAACCTGCCGCATTGACTCCGCCATCGAGTGGAAAGCACTGAGAGCCTATTTGAAAATCCTTTCTCTTTGAGGAGCCGAGGTGACGAGACTCTGATTTTCGATGAAATCCACTGTCTTCACCCGGAGAGAAATGAGTCTCTTCACCTCGTCTCCTCTTTTTAAAACAAGCTCTAAAAGCCGGGAGCAACCAGGGGGAAAGAGGTCGTCGATCGCGGCGGCGTGCTATTCACCGTTGCACCCGGGCTCCCCCACCCTTCATCAGTTTCTCCACCTCGGCCAGAGTCGCCATTGAAGTATCGCCGGGCGTCGTCATCGCCAGCGCGCCGTGGGCCGCGCCATATTCGACCGCGCGCTGGGGATCACCCGTCGTCATCAAGCCGTAGATAAGTCCCGACGCAAAACTATCGCCGCCGCCCACCCGATCCAGGATCTCGAGATCCGGTCGCGGCGTCGCTGGATAGAACTGGCCATCCGCCCAACAAATCGCTCCCCAATCATTCCGCGTCGCTGATTGCACCGCTCGCAAGGTCGTCGCTGTGACACGAAAATTCGGGAATGCCCGCACGGCCATTTCGATCATTTGCTGAAACGCCGTGACGTCGATGTGCGAAAGGTTTTCATCAATCCCAGCCACTTCGAAGCCGAGGCACGCCGTGAAGTCCTCCTCATTCCCGATCATCACATCCACGTGGGGCGCGATCTGGCGGTTGACCTCCTGGGCCTTCTTCTGACCACCGATCGACTTCCACAAAGACGGCCGGTAATTGAGGTCGTAGGACACAATTGTGCCATGTTCCTTGGCCGCTTTCACCGCTTCAATCACGAGTTCCGGAGTCGTATCTGAAAGAGCGGCAAAAATCCCCCCCGTGTGAAACCAGCGGACCCCTTGCCGACCAAAAATCTCGCTCCAATCAAAGTCACCCGCCTGGAGCTGCGAGGCGGCCGTCAGACCGCGGTCGGAGACCCCCACCGCACCACGGACGCCGAATCCCCGCTCGGTGAAATTCAACCCGTTCCGAATGGATCGTCCAACTCCATCAAAGGCACGCCATTTGACAAAAGTGGTCTCCACTCCGCCTTGCAGAATCAAATCCTCGATCAATCGGCCCACGTCATTCTCGGCCAAGGCCGTGCAAACCGCGGTCCGCATTCCGAAACAGCGCCGCAAACCCCGGGCGACGTTGTACTCTCCACCGCCCTCCCAGACTTTGAATTCGCGCGTCGTCCGAATCCGGCCCTCACCTGGATCCAAACGGAGCATGATCTCACCCAAGGCGAGCATGTCGTAGCGACACGATCCCGCCGGTTTCACGTTGAGAGTTTTCATAAGAATTAAGGGGAAAGTTTGTTCCTAGGACGAGTTGCGCATCGGTTGGGACAAATGATCTCAGGGGTTCATCGGCCAGGACTCGAACCTCTATTCCGGCCATTCTCGCCACTTTTAAGAGTCGCCTTTCTCTGGGGCAATAGGCCCAGCCATGTAAGCCACGTCGCCTACTTTGGCAAACCATTTCAAAAAAGTTCTCATTTTGACAAGTATGTAGTCCCGGCTTCAGCCGGTCGCCACGTGAAA
>CAYHFE010000768.1:0-3109 GCA_964355375.1 uncultured Verrucomicrobiota bacterium | reverse complement strand
GGAATTCCGCGACCCTTGACTTGGCTGAGACTCGCGTGTTTATTCGACCACGAGTTATGCCGAAGAAGAATTCGCCGAGAAAGACGCTGACCCCCAGAGAGCAGAAGGATCTGGACATCGAGATCGGTTTCATCGAAGGCCTGGTCCAGAGGGACCCGCGCCACGTCGAGGCGCTGCAGATTTTGGGAGATGATTACACTCGGCGCGGGCGGCTCCATGACGGCTTGCGCGTGGACGAATCGCTCGCGCAGCTTCGGCCGGATGACGCGCTGGTCCACTACAATCTCGCTTGCAGCTATTCGCTCACCGCCCAAATCGAGCCGGGCCTCAATGCCTTGGAGCGATCCCTCACGCTCGGGTACCGGGATTTCAAATGGTTGAATCAAGATCCCGACCTCGAGAACCTGCGCCACCATCCGCACTATCGCCAGATCCGCACGAAGATTCGTTCCCTCCGAGTCAAAGTCCGATGAATGCCGGCGGCGGCTGGCCTCTCGGAGCTGACGGCGCAATCTCATGAATGTCACCGTTCGCGGACGCCAGCAACACCATCGGACCGTGACGTTTGATCCTCGGCAAAATCAGGTTCGGCTGATCGAGCAGCGTCTCCTGCCCCACGAATTCAAGATCGTTTCCACCCGAACTTACTCGGAGACCGCGCGCGCCATCGCGGATATGGTGGTGCGGGGTGCCGGAGCCATCGGCGCGACGGCCGCGTTCGGCCTGGCCCAAGGCGCTCGCGCGTATCGCGGAACGGACCTCGAGGCATTCGCCCGACACGTCAACGAAGTTTACGAGACGCTCCAATCTGCCCGTCCCACGGCGGTCGATCCCGTCAATGCCATGACGCAGGTGCGGGCGCGAATGAGCGTGGGAAAAACGGTTTTGGAACAACAGCGACAGGCCCTGGAGGCAGCGGAAGAGTTCGCGAACGAAGATGTCGCGCATTGCCGGGAAATCGGAGTCCACGGCGCGGCTCTGATTCGCGGAGGCATGAGAGTGCTCACTCATTGCAACGCCGGCTGGCTCGCGTTTGTCGATATCGGTTCTGCCACCGCGCCCCTTTACGCCGCCCACCGGCAAAGAAAGAAATTTCACGTTTTTTGTGACGAAACCCGCCCGCGCAGCCAGGGAGCCACGTTGACGGCTTGGGAACTGGCCCAGCAAGGGATTTCCCACGAGATCATCGCCGATAACGCGGCCGGGCATTTGATGCAGCGGGGCGAGATCGATTTGGTGATTGTCGGCAGCGATCGCACCCTGGGCCGCACCGGAGAGGTGGCCAACAAGATCGGCACCTACACCAAGGCCGTTTTGGCCAGGCGGCACCGCCTCCCGTTCTATGTGGCCATTCCGTTTTCGACCATTGACTGGACGCTGACCGGTGGATCGGAAATTCCCATTGAGGAACGAAACGAAGCGGAGGTTCTCGGGGCCTGGGGCGTCACCGCTCGTGGAAAGCGCGAGTATGTTCGATCGGCCAATCCCACCAGCCACGCTCGGAATCCGGGGTTCGACGTCACGCCGCCGGATCTGATCACCGGCATCATCACTCCCGCCGGGATCTTCCGGCCGCGCGAGCTTTGGCGCCAGCGCCGGAAGCTTGGCTTTCAAGCCTGACCGGCTGATTTGTGAATCAAACAACAGGTTATCTCCAGTCTCTTTCCGATCGGGAAGTCGTCGAGATTGGCGTTCTCGTGAACTGCTTGATCCTCGACGCCGTCCAGGCCAAAGCCAGCGACATTCACATCGAACCTTGGGAAAACACCTTGGTCGTGCGCCTTCGGGTCAGCGGCGTTCTGACGGAGCTGGTCCATTTGCCCTTGGACTTGATGGAGAAGATCTCCGGGCGCCTGAAAATCATGGCCAACCTGATCAGTTACCAGACTGACCTCCCCCAGGAAGGCCATGCCCCGGCCCACTCGGATTTTGGCGGCGTCGAACTGCGAATCTCGGTTTTTCCAACCGTCCGTGGCGAGAAGATCGTCATTCGCATTTTCGATCCGAGCAACCGGACATTTGAACTGGCCGGCCTGGGCTTTGAAGAGGACACGCTCAAAACCTTTGTCCAATTGCTGGCCCGGCCGAGCGGTTTGATCCTGCTCACCGGGCCCACCGGCTCGGGAAAAACGACGGCCATTTACTCGGCACTTTGCTACCTGATTCAACGCTCCGGTCCCAGCGTCAGCATCAGCACCGTCGAGGATCCGGTGGAGTTCAATCTGCCCATGATCAGCCAGGCTCAGGTCAATCCCGTTCGGGACTTCACCTATCCGGTCGCGCTCCGGTCCCTGATGCGTCAAGATCCTCAAGTGATCATGGTCGGAGAGATCCGCGACCCGGAGACGGCGGGCATCGCCGTGCAAGCGGGGTTGACCGGGCACCTCGTCATCAGCACGATTCACAGCGGGAGCACGGCGGGGGTGTTCGCGCGGTTGATCAACATGGAGATCGAGCCATTCCTGCTCGCTTCGAGTGTCACCGGAGTGGTTGGCCTGCGATTGATTCGCAAGAATTGCGCCGCCTGCGCCGTCCCTTATGAACCTGACCCAAGCCTCCTGCGTCTCCTGCCGGCTGAAGCCAGCGAGACCGCCCACTTCCGGCGCGGCGCGGGTTGCCCGGAGTGTCTTCACACCGGTTTCAACGGACGGACCGCCCTGACGGAACTCCTGGTCGTGGAGGAGGTCCTGCGCGATTCGATCTTGCAGAAGTTGCCCACCCGCTCCTTGCAGCAGGTCGCCATTCAACAAGGCATGCGCACCCTTTGGCAGTCGGGTCTGGGGCGGGCTTTGCAGGGACAGACCACTCTGGAGGAGATCCTCCGCGTTGTGGCCTTCGATCCCTGAGTTCAGCCCGGGGACGCGGAGAAGGGAAACCACCCGGCTGGCCGGGCTTCGTCACAGTCAGAATACAACAGCCGCCCGAAACAACCAGGAATGTGGGTCGCTCGATTGGAAACCTGGAACTCCTATCGCTAGGCCGTGAGTAATCAGTAATTCCACTTTGTTTTCAAGTTGAGCGCCATTAGCCCTCACCCGTCCTTCGGACACCCTCGCCCATCCGATGGGAGAGGGACGGGGTGAGGGAGCAGTTAGTCTCATCTTGATCG
>CAYHFE010000767.1:0-3112 GCA_964355375.1 uncultured Verrucomicrobiota bacterium | reverse complement strand
TGTGGCTCCAATTCCGTCCCCGGTCACCCTTCCCTGGGGATCGCCCGCAGGATTCGGGGAGGCAATATTCTTGTAAAGGGGTCAGTTCTTGTTATTGGCTACTACGTCTGTTCCTGTTTCGCGCGCCAGAGCAGATGATTCGCATAGGCGCGGCTGCCCAAACGAAGCCGCTGACAACGGGTCAGTTCTTGAGAATGGCAACAAGCGTTGTTCTGCGAGGGTGTTGACGCCGGCCGCTCCGCGACGCTGAGTTTGTCAACACTCTCGCTTGGCTGAAACCTCAGTAGATGAATGTCATCCAGGCGGGTATCTACGAGAAATACAAGGGGCTCGAATTGCAGGGAACGGATCGGGTGGTTCGTCCGCACATTGAGCTGGAGCCGATTCTTGAATCGGTGGTGAAGGGAGTGCGCTCGTCGCTGCTCATCTTTTCCGGCGCTGTGGCGTTGCTCCTGCTCATCGCCTGCGCCAACGTAGCCAACTTGCTTCTCTCCCGCGCGCTCACGCGGCAGGGCGAAATGTCCGTGCGCCTAGCGCTGGGCGCCACTCGCTGGCATCTCATCGGGCAGTTGCTTTGCGAAAGCGCCGTGCTCTCGCTCCTGGGCGGCATGGCGGGATCGTTGTTCGCGTGGTGGAGAATCAAGCTGGTCATTCAGTTCAGCGCCGGCGCCATTCCCCGGGTCAACTCGGTCACCCTCGACTGGAAGGTGCTCGGCTTCACGCTCCTGGTTTCGCTGGTTACGGGGATTCTCTTTGGCCTCGCGCCGGCATGGCAGACCTCGAAGGCGAACCTCAGCGACGCGCTTCGAGCGGGGGCCAACCGCCAGACCAGCGGCCGCTCCCACCACTACGTCCGCAACGCCTTCACCGTGACGCAAATTGCCCTGGCCCTCGTGCTGTTGATTGGCGCCGGGCTGCTGATCCAGAGTTTTCAGCAGTTGCAGAGCGTCAAACCCGGCTACGACACCGATAAACTCCTGATCGTCGAGGTCCCCATGTCGGGCGCGGCCTACGCGAAGACGGAGCAGCGTGTCGTGTTTCTCCGCCGGATCATCGAAGAGATGGAGGCCACCCCCGGCGTGGAGGCGGTCTCGGGGGTGTCCATACTCCCGATTGACGAGGGCTGGCCTTATCCTTACTCGCGGTCCGACCGCCCGGTGCCGCCGCCCAACAAGATGCCACGGGCCGGCCTGCGCTCCGTCGCCGCGGGCTACCACAAGACTTACGGCATTAGCACCGGGATGACCTTGTTGCCGTGGCGGCGATAGAAGCGAAAATCCCCATCGAACGTAAGAACGCTGCCGACGGGGTGCAGCTCCGCCAGCCGCACCAGGCAGGCATCGGCCAGCGACATCGGGCGATCCCGGTAGCGGCGCATCAACGCGCGCAGGTCCGCCAGTTGATCCTCCACCTCCAGGCCCACCCGCAACACGCCTCGCTCCAACAGCTCAAAGAGCGGATCGGTCTCGCGCCCTTCCCGCTTCAGCAGGAAGGCGGCTTCGGTCAGCACCGGTTCGCAGATTAGCAGCGGCGGAGGCAGCCGTTTCCACTGTTCGCACACCCAGCCATGGTGCGCCAGCCCGGCGGCGAGAAAGCTCACCAAGGGCCCGGTGTCCAGCAGCACCGCGCCCTTCACTTGCCGAAGCCCTTCATATACTTCGGATTGGTCGCCAGATCGCGCGGCAGTCCTTTCATCGACCCGGCCAAATCGCGCGCCAGATCGTAGCAGGTGGCCTTGCCGCCGGCGGCGCCGGTGTCCAACGCCTTCTCCAAGCACTCCCGCACGAGCGACGATTTGGTGGTGCCGCGCGCGCGCGACTCCGCTTCCAGTCGTTCCAGCAGCCGATCGGGCAGTTTAAGCGAGATGGTGTTCATGCGCTGACGGTAATACACGCCAATCTCGCGCGCAATACCCAGTTCAACCACCCACCCGCCCCGGCCGGTGACGCATTCGTGAATCGGCGACCTGCGGTCGTTCCCCGCAGCACAACTCTTACCTTCATCTTCGCGCAGCGGATTTCGAAAAAGCCCGTTGGCAAACCCCGGCCCGGTCAGGCAAGATCCAGCCTCAAGACCGAGCGGACGACATGAAACCTTGAACCCGAGTGGCGGCCTGTGTTGAGAATTGTCCGCAGTGTATGTCAGGATTTCGGGTCGGCCGGCGTTCACATCCAAAATGCAACAAGAACATCGCACCGGAATCAAACCAGAGGAATCGACAAAAATGCTCCGCATAGTAATCACCTTGCTGCTCGCCATCCCGATGGGCGCGCTTGCCCAGACGATCGGAAACGATCGAGCGTGGAGCCAGTTTCGCGGCCCCCGTGGTGACGGAAAGGCCATTCACGCCAAACTGCCTGCCGAGTTTGGCGAGGCCAAGAATGTCCGCTGGAAGACGCCGATCCATGACGAAGGCTGGTCTTCGCCAGTCGTTTCGGGTGACCAGGTCTGGGTGACGACGGCACGCAAGGACGGATCGCAACTCTTCGCCGTCTGCGTTGACCTCAAGAGCGGCAAGGTCGTCCATGACATCAAGGTTTTCGACAATCCCACGCCCCAGACCGCCTATGACGGGTACAACACCCACGCAACCCCGACCCCGGTGGTCGAAGAGGGGCGCCTCTACGTTCACTTCGGCGCGTACGGAACGGCCTGTCTCGACACCCAGACCGGAGAGAAGCTCTGGGAGCGCCGGGATCTGAAGTGCGATCACCGCGTCCGGCCGGCTTCGTCCCCGATCATCGATGACGACCTGCTCTTCCTGGTTTTTGACGGCGTGGACGCCCAGTTCATCGTCGGGCTGGACAAGAAGACCGGCGCGTCGCGATGGCAGCGCGAGCGGAAGTCGGGCGTGGATTTCGAGACAACCCTCCGGGCCGCGGGCATCAAAGATACCGAGAGCGCCAAAGAGAAGAAGCCCGGTGACAATCGGAAAGCCTACGCGCCCCCCACGATCATTGAGCATCAGGGGAAGAAACAGTTGGTCAGCCCGGCGGCGGAAGTGACGATCTCCTACGACCCGGCCACCGGGGACGAGCTCTGGCGCGTCCGACATGAAGGCTGGGGTTGGAACTCGGCTTGCCGGCCCATCTACGCCGACGGCTTGGTTTAC
>CAYHFE010000766.1:0-3117 GCA_964355375.1 uncultured Verrucomicrobiota bacterium | reverse complement strand
ACTGGAAGGTCACTTCACGCGTCCAAGGCCGCGAGGAAGTTCAAGAGCACACGGCCGTTCTCTTCACCGGACCGGCCTACAAATTGCCCGAGATCCGGATCCAGACCGAGCGGACGGTGGATGGTTCGCTTTTGGGGCAGATTCATTATCCTCCGGTGGCCAGCGTGGTCCTCGGCTTTCGGCGCCAGGATGTGGCGCATCCTCTGGATGGATTCGGCATGCTGATCCCTCAGGTGGAAGGATTCAACATTCTGGGCACGCTCTTTTCCTCGTCCCTCTTTCCCCATCGCGCCCCGGACGGCCACGTCACGCTCACGAGTTATGTCGGAGGGGTGCGGGCGCCGGACTTGGCGCTGCGCGATCCCGAAGAGCTCTATCGGCTGACGCTCCGGGATCTGGGTTCGATCCTGGGGGTTCATGGCCAGCCCACCTTTCAACACTGCGTCCTCTATCGGAAGGCCATTCCCCAATATGAAGTCGGCTACGGACGCTTCAAACAACGGATGAACGAACTCGAAGCGCAGGCTCCGGGATTTTTCCTGGCCGGACATTATCGGCACGGGATTTCCCTCGGCGATTCCATTGGCTCGGGCCACGACGTCGCGGGCCGGATCGAAGAGTATCTTCGCTCGCCTTCCGATGGGAAGACCGCTTTGACCTCGGGCGCGATGGCCGGAACGAACGCATGAGCAAACAAGGTGTTTTGTTGGTCAACCTGGGATCGCCCCATTCACCGAGCGTAGGCGATGTACGGCGTTATCTGCGCGAGTTTCTGATGGACGGACGGGTCCTCGACGCGCCGTATTGGGTCCGGTTCTTCGTCGTTCATGCCTGCATCCTTCCCTTTCGCCCCAAGCAATCCGCCGAGGCTTATCACAAGATCTGGCTGCCGGAAGGCTCGCCGCTGGTGGTGACGAGCCGGAAGGTTCAGGCGCAATTGCAGCGGATCATGCCCCTGCCCGTGGAACTGGCCATGCGCTATCAGAATCCCTCGATCCCGAGCGCGCTCCGGAGTTTGCGGGCTCGGGGAATCAAAGAAATCATCCTCTTTCCGCTCTTTCCCCATTACGCGATGTCGAGCTTCGAGACGGCGGTCGAGCGGGTCCGCGAAGTGGCCGGCCAGGTTTCTCCTCCGATGACGGTGAAGGTCATTCCGCCCTTTTACGACGCGCCCGAATACATCGATGCCTTGGTGGCGAGCGCCCAGCCTTATCTGGAAAAAGACTACGATCACCTGCTCTTCAGCTTTCACGGAATTCCGGAACGTCATCTGCGCAAATCCGATCCCACGGGAAGCCACTGTCTCAAATCTCCGAATTGTTGCTCCGTGGCCAGCTCAGCTCACGCCACGTGCTACCGCGCGCAATGCTTCCGCACGGTCGAGGGTTTCGTTCGTCAAGCGGGGATCACCCGTTACTCGGTGTCCTTTCAATCGCGCTTGGGTCGCGATCCCTGGCTCAAGCCTTACACCGATTTCGAGTTGCCTCGTCTGGCCGGAGAAGGAGTGAAGAAGCTCCTGGTGATCTGTCCCGCGTTCGTTTCCGACTGCCTGGAAACGATCGAGGAAATCGGCCTGCGCGGCCGGGACGCGTTCGTCCAGTCGGGCGGCCGCGACCTGACTTTGATCCCCTGCCTGAATGATCACCCACTCTGGATCGAGGCTCTGCAAAAACTGATCTCGCGACACCTTGACCTTGATTCCGCGTTCTCCCCAACCTCCGCCTTCCCACCTCTCAAAGCACCATGAACTCTCGCTTCACTCGCCGTGACTTCCTAAAACAATCCGCCCTCTCAGCCGCGGGCGTCTGCTGGATTCGCTCTTCCGCTCGGGCCGGCGCCCTGTCGCCAAATGAGAAGATGAACATCGGCGTGATCGGCGTGTCCGGCCGCGGTGGCGAAGATCTCGCCGGGGTCAGCAGCCAGAACATCGTGGCGCTTTGCGACGTCGATGAACGCAGTCTGGCCGCCGCCGCTCAGAAGCATCCTCAAGCCAAGACCTATCACGACTTTCGCCGGCTCATCGACCAGAACGATCTCGACGCCGTCGTCGTCGGCACTCCCGATCACACCCATGCCATCGCCTCCTCCGCCGCCCTCCAGAGCGGCCGTCATCTTTATTGCGAAAAACCCCTGACTCGGACCGTTTCCGAGGCGCGCATCATCACGGATCTGGCCCGAAAACAGCAGCGCGTCACGCAGATCGGCACTCAAATCCATGCGGGCAACAATTATCGCCGCACCGTCGAGCTGATCCAATCCGGCGCGGTCGGAATCGTCCGCGAAGTCCACGTCTGGATTCCCACCACCTACGGCGGAAAAGACGCACCCAAGGAAACGCCACCCGTTCCAGAAGCCCTGCATTGGGATCTCTGGCTCGGCCCGGTCGAGGCCCGTCCCTACAGCCCGGAATACGCCCCGTTCCGATGGAGGAACTGGTGGGCTTTCGGCGGTGGAGCCCTGGCCGATTTCGGCTGCCACTACATGGACTTGCCGCATTGGGCACTCGGCCTCCGACACCCGACCAAGATCGAAGTCATCGATGGTCCGCCGGTTCACCCCGAATCCTGCCCGCCATGGCTGATCGTGCGCTACACCCATCCGGCCAATGAAACCCGCCCTTCCGTTCAAGTGACCTGGTATCACGGCGGCAAACGCCCGGCCCTCTTGAGCCCAGAACAGTATGGCCGCTGGCGCAGCGGCGTGCTTTTCGTCGGCGAGAAGGGGATGGTCCTGGCCGATTACAACCGCCACCTTCTGCTGCCCGAGAACGAATTCGTTGATTTCAAGCGACCGGCTCCCTTTATCCCGAACTCGATCGGACACCACCTGGAATGGATCCAAGCCTGCAAGACGGGAGGATCGACCACCTGCAACTTCGATTACTCCGGTCCCCTGACCGAAACCGCGCTGCTCGGCAACGTCGCTTACCGGGTCGGCAAAACGCTGGAGTGGGACGCCAAGCTGATGAAAGCGACCAATTGTTCTGAAGCCGATCCATTCATCCAACACCACTACCGCGCCGGTTGGAAGATCTGATCGCGAGGCTCGCGCCCAGCCGCCAGCTTCCCATGAACCGTTGATGGTAGGGACGCGCGGCTCGCGTGTCCCTGTTTGCGC
>CAYHFE010000765.1:0-3119 GCA_964355375.1 uncultured Verrucomicrobiota bacterium | reverse complement strand
ACCGGTGCAGCCGGGACGGCCGCGCTCCCCATACAGACAACCGCGGTTCATGGAATGGATTCCAGAATTCAGATCGAATTCAAAGCACACGGTGGCCCGCGCATCCTGGCGCATGATCCAATTGGTTAACGCAAACGAACTCAAGACACAATTCTGAGGCCGGAATTTGTTGAGGCGGGTGGTCCCTGCCCATCGGCTCCTCAGCGCATTTCATTATAGGTGGATTGCGAGTATTTCTCTCCCACTAACTGGACGGTCCGGCCACGCAGCTCCGCGTCCGGCGGAAACGCCTCCCACCAGAGATCGCGGCAGAATGACGGAGTGTTCCGCATCGCGGTTTGCCAAGCCTCGCGCGAGGCCGCGAGGTCCGGAGGTTGCACCGAACCCTGGATGAGCAACCCATCCCGGCGCCGACGCTGGGCCGCTCCGGCGATCTTTCGCCCCTTCCAAACCAGATCGGATTTCTCCGGGCTGACGAAGCATTGACCAGAGGATGCCCGGTCCGCTCCCGGCGCGAGAGCCACGTCCACTCCCAGCGCGGCGAACGCGCTCTGAATCCATTCGTGCATGCGCTGGTAGCTGTCGGCCGCGGTCAGAGCATACCATTCGTGCGCGGAAGGCACGATCAGACTGTACGTCCAATCGCGCGCGTGCGGCACCAACCCGCCGCCGGTCGGCCGGCGGATCAAGGGACGAAGCGAAGTCCATCCGGCGACGGCGGAGTACCTTTGAAAATACCCGAAGGTTGCGGCGGATTCGGTCCACCCATAAAAACGAAGCAGAGGCCGTCGCAGCCGAGCCGCCGCTTCCAAGAGCGCCTCATCGAGAGCCATGTTTTCGGCAGCCCGCCCGGCACCCGATTCCAGAACATACCAAATTTCGGACATGGTAAAACGGCGGTTCGGCGCCGACCGGACTAGCCAAGATTCTCGGCCGAGGGGCAGAAAGCCCTGATCTCGCAATTCGCGCAGTCGGGCTTGCGGGCGCCGCAGCGACGCCGGCCATGCCAGATCAGCCAGTGACTGAACAAGGTCCATTCTTCGTTCGGCACGAGCCGGAGCAGATCCTGTTCGATTTTCTCCGGAGTGGTCTCGAGGGTCAACCGGAGCCGCTGGGCCAGACGAGTCACATGGGTGTCCACGACGACGCCGACGTTGATCTGAAACGCATTACCCAGCACCACATTGGCGGTTTTGCGGCCGACGCCATCCAGATCGGTCAATTCCTCCATCGTCCGCGGCACGTCTCCGGCGTGCCGCTCCACCAGCTTCCGACAGCACGACTGGATATTCTTCGCCTTGTTCCGGAAGAAACCGAGCCGTTGAATGGACGCCTGGAGCTGCGCCAGGTCCGATTCCGCATAGTCGCGCGCCGTGCGGTAGGCCTGAAAGAGCGTCGCCGTCACGAGATTCACCTGTTTGTCCGTGCACTGGGCGGAGAGAATGGTGGCGACGAGCAATTCGAGCGGATTGGAGTAGTTGAGTTCGCAATGGGCATCAGGATAGGCCAGGCGCAATTCCAGGATAATGCGCGCGGTCCGCGCCCATCGGGCCGGCTTGGTTTCGCGAGGCATGGAAGGCAAACGGCCAGAGGGCGCAATCACGAGACGAGCGCCGGCTCTGCAATAGGCCGCGGCGCCCGGACGAGTGGTGTGCCGTCGTTCGCTTCGGGATACTCGAAAATGCGTCCTTCGAAATTGCGGACGAGCACCCGGTCCGCGTTCCGGCTGAGGACGTATTCCGGGTTCACGGGGACTTTGCCACCGCCGCCGGGAGCATCGATCACGTATTGGGGCACGGCATAGCCGGAAGTATGTCCGCGCAAGCCGTCCATGATCTCGAGACCTTTCCGCACGCTGGCCCGCAAGTGCGCCGATCCCGAGATGAGGTCGCACTGGTAGAGATAGTACGGTTTGACCCGGCAGAGGAGCAATTTCTGAGTCAAAGCCCGCATGACCATCACGTCGTCGTTCACGTGGCGCAGCAGGACGGATTGATTGCCGAGGGGGATGCCCGCGTCGGCGAGCCGACCCAACGCATCGCGGACTTCCGTGGTCAATTCGCGCGGGTGATTGCAGTGAATGCTCAAAAAGAACGGATGATACTTTCGCAGCATCGCGCACAAGGCGGGTGTGATGCGCTGGGGCAGAAAAATTGGGATCCGCGTTCCGATCCGCAGAAACTCCACATGAGGGATGGCGCGGAGCTCGCGGAGCAGGTGCTCCAATTTGTCGTCGCTAAAGAGCAACGGATCGCCCCCGCTCATCAAGACATCGCGGATGGACTCCGTCCGGCGAATATAGGCGAGCTGCTTCTCGAAATCGGGATGAAAATCGTAGCCAGTGGCATTGCTCACCAGCCGGGAGCGCGTGCAGTAGCGGCAGTACGCGGCGCACCGGTCCGTCACCAGAAAAAGCACGCGATCCGGGTAGCGATGGACCAGTCCGGGGACCGGTGAATGACTGTCCTCGCCGCAAGGATCGGTCATTTCCCATGGGGCGGCGTGAGTTTCCTCGATCCGGGGAATGACCTGGCGCCGGATCGGGCAGTCGGGGTCGGACGGATCAATCAGGTTGAAGAAGTGCGGCGTGATCGCGACCGCCAGTTTGGTATTGGCCAGAAGGGTGCCGGAGCGTTCCTCCGGGGTGAGCGTCGGCAGAAGGCGCTCCAATTGTTCCAGGGAAGTGATGCGGTGCTTTAACTGCCAGTGCCAATTGTTCCATTCCGCGTCGGCGACATCGCTCCAAACGCCACGGCCAGCCGACTGAAACCGCTTCAAAGATTTGAGCTCGGAACACGATGGAGGTTCACTGCCATCGCCCGCTGAATCATCGTTCAACATGATGCGGAACTATATTTCGGGTCGCCGTTGTGTCAAGCGATGGACCCGAAGGCTTTCCGGGGAGCGGGCGTGGAAAGAATCGCCCGCAAGAAGATTTCGCGCCTTGAACCCCTGAACCCTTCCACCGGTGGGGCGAGACTCCGTCGAGCCCTGGAATCTTGGCCGGCAATAAAGTCAGGGTTCGACGGAGTCTCACCCCACCGCAGGGTCATGGAGCGAGACGCTACCGTCCGTCGGCGCGGAAGACATCGGTGGCCGTCATGCGATTGCGCCGAAGC
>CAYHFE010000764.1:0-3125 GCA_964355375.1 uncultured Verrucomicrobiota bacterium | reverse complement strand
GTTCGGCGGGACGCCGAACCCAGCAGGCGAGACGCCCGCGCTCCCCACCGCTCGGTCAGGTTCATGGTCTGTCGGTAGGGCGAGACCGCGTCGAGCCCTGGATCTGCGGTTTTGAGGCTACCGAACAAAACGAAGACGGTAAAAGCGCGATGACGTTGGGATGATTCGACCCACCTCGAAATCGGCCATCGGACTTTCCAAAGTCACGGTCTCGAGCGCTTCCCATTGCACCAAGTCGGACGATGTTTCGACGAGATAAGTGCGTCCGGGATTCCCTTCCAAGCGCAGCATCAAGGTGTCACCGCGGCTGATGCCTCCGAGGCTCAAACTCGGACGAACCTCTCCGAGCTTCGTGAGTTCAGCGATCTCCCCGACGCGGATCGCGCCGTCTCGAAATGAGGCCGGCACTACCCGGGCTCCGGCGTCCGCCACTTCGCGTCGAATGGGCCGGTCACCGAACGCGATGGGATGGACCGCGGCCGGGAATGCCATTTCTGTGGTCACGGCCATTTCCACCAGGACCTTGCTCCCGAGAGCAAAGGATTGACCGGGCGGCAGCGCCAGCGCGATTCCGATGCGACCAGACTCTTCGCTCGAACGATTGATCAGGAGCGTGGCTTCGCGCGCCGCCGCGCCCAACCGCACTTCGCCCAGGCGCAGTGCGTCGGGGTCGAACTGGACACTGAATCCCAGCGCGTTCTCGTTTCCTCGGCACTCCATTTCCACGGGCACCCAAGAAGCGGCTCCGGCTGGGAGTGCCAGAGAGCTCAGTCGAATCTGGCGACCACCTCCTGGCGGGAGCAGGTCCAGCCCCGATCCCGAGTGCGCCGTCGCGGAAACGCTGGCCAGCGCCGTCACCGCGGCCGTGGGTCCGCCGCAGACGGTCACGGGGTCCAGTCCCGCGGCATAACGTCCGGCTTGCACCCAATCCACGATGCTGATTCTTCCGTCGCCCCAAAGCAGGGAATTGTCGCCGGCCAAGCGCGGGGCGCAGTCCGCGCGGCGGAATTCGTTGGCGCTATCGGTGGCATCCAAAATGGCGGCGAACCGGCCGACCTGGACCCAGTCCGTCACGGTCACGGTCCCGTTCGTGTTGCCGGTGGGGCGCGGCGTCACGTCCGCCTCGAACCCGAGCGTCACCGAGGCAATTCCGGGATTGAAGACGGCCGGAAAGACCGAAGACGAACCATCGAGGATTTCCAAGGGCGAGGGCGCGTTCACAAACTCGAGCTGACTTGAGCTTGGCCGAGCTTCATCAAGCACGAGGAATCGCAACTTCGCGACTTCCCGGGTTCCGGCGGCGAGAACTTGGCCCGTAGGCAGCGTGATCCGGACTCCGACGAGCCCCTGGTTGGATGGTTGGACGTTCAGGGTCACACCGGCCGCCGTCGCGTCCGAGCCCGGCAAGGCCTGTTGGAATCGCAGCATCCCCGGATCGAAGCTCAGCGTGAATCCGACGACCCGCTCGCCCCCCGAGGGTGACCGCAACACGATCGGCACATCGAGAAAGAGCCCCGGCATCGATTGTCCACCGATCGCGCTCAACCCGCGATCCGTCACCGTCACACGGAAGGTCCGGTTGGTGGACGAGTTGCTGAGCGCGCCGTCATTCACCGTCACGGTCACGGTGGCCGTTTGGCCGAGCTGGGCCGAGGATGACGGACGGAATTTCAATTCGGCCGCGCCACCCGGGCTGACCTCGCTGATCCCGAGCAGCGTGATGACGTTCGCCGGACTGGCGATCGCGCTGACGCTCAAGGTTTGGAATTCGTTGGGCGCACCCGAGGTGATCCCCTGGAGTCGCACCACTTGTTCGGATGGATCGGTCCCGACGCCGCGATCGGCGATTGGATCCAAGGTGGGCCGAGCATTTGATCCGAGAACATTGAGCGTTCCGGGGATGAAGGTGATGTCGTAATTGGCGTCGCTCGCGGCGTTCGCCACGATCGGATAGGACCCCACGCCGCTCGTGGCCGTGGCGGTGGTGGTCAGAACCACCGGTGTGTCGAGGCTGGAGAGGTCGTCGCCATTGACCAAACCGGCATAGTTCGCAGTCAGGGGCGGCAACACCGCGCCCAACTCCTGGCTCTTGTTCTCGGCCGTGATCACCAGCGGCGCCTTGGTCACGGTCAAAGTGCCGGACACGAACCGGACGGCGTAATTCGCGTCCACCGCGCCTTGCACCGTGATGGGGTAGATCCCCGCGTTGCTGGCTGGCGTCGCCGACGTGCTCAAAACAGCAGGAAGGTCCAGCCCTTCCGCATCATCTCCATTGACGAAACCGGCGTAGGTCACTGTCAAGATGGGCAGGGGCGTTCCGTAAATCTTGGATTGCGATGCGGCGGTGACCGTCAAGGGCGCCCGCCCGACGTCGATCTTGACCGTCGTCGAAACAGTTTCGTAAATGGCGCTGTCGGTGGGGACGAACGTCGCGGTCAGTGTCCGGGCTTGTCCCGCCGGCAGGACGGTGCCGAGCGGCGGACTGTAGGTGAAGGCTCCGGGCACGCTGGCCGTGGCATTGAGTTGAGCCCCGCTCAAGATCGTCCCGTAGGCGATGGCACTGGGCGACGCCCAAGTCAGGGTGGGCACGAGTTTGGCCGTGATCGTGAGCGTGCCGTGGACGGAGGTGATCGTGTAGTTCGCGCTGACGGCTCCGCTGACCGTGATCGGGTAAGCTCCCACCGGACTCGTCGTGGTCGCCGTGGTCGCCAACGTCGGCGAGGTTGTCAGGCTGACGGACGTGTCGCCGTTGACCAAGCCGGAGTAAAGCGCCGTCAACACCGGCAGAGCGTCGCCCTGCCGCTTGATCTTGTTCTCCGCCGTAATCGTCAAGGGCGCCGGTTGGACGGTGAGAGTTCCGTTGACCAACGCGATCGTGTAGTTGATGGCGCTGGCTCCGGAGGGAGTGATGAGGTAAGCGCCGACGCCGCTGGCCGCGGTGGCGGTGGTGCTGAAGCTCACCGGAGGATCGAGGATCGCTGCACTGTCGCCATTGACGAATCCGGCGTAGCTGGCCGTCCACGCGGGCAGCGCCCCGCCGTAAATCTTGCTTTGAGCGTTGGCCGTGATGGTCAAGGGCACCCGGTGCACATCGAGGATCACCTGCGCGGAGACGGGTTCGTAAG
>CAYHFE010000763.1:0-3129 GCA_964355375.1 uncultured Verrucomicrobiota bacterium | reverse complement strand
CCATCATACGCCATGGAGAGTAATCCCATGACGGTTGGCAGGCAAGGCTGCAATCAGAGAAGGGGTCAGTCAATAGTATCATGCTTTTCACTCACCGTTCCGCCGCTGCCACGCTAAGTTTGCGCGCCACGCCCCCGACGGGGTCAACGGCTGCTCCCAAGTGGCCAATACTATTGACTGACCCCTGTATGACCCCGTTCGGCACAGAGATGTGGTCTTGGAGAGCCATTTGATCGAGAGACAACGCGGGAGAGCCATCGCGTCCGGTGTTCAGTAGTCCCGGTAGATTTCCCGCCGATTGCCCACGGCCAGCAGGTGGATCACGTTCCGCTCCGCGTCGAATGTGTCGATGATTCGAAAATCACCCACGCGCAGCCGAAAACGATCATGCCCCTTCAAGCGGTGATGAGGGAAAGTTATCAGCCGTAGCCCCATGTCATCAATCTTCGCTGCGAGGCGCGACTGGACTTGGGGCGGGAGTTTGAAGAAGTCCGTGTCGAAACCGGAATAGTAGATTTGCAGCGCCGCGCTCATGGGCGGCTCAAGGCCGACGTGTGCGGGAGCTTTGTTCCTTTGCCATCTCGCGTTCGGATTGTTGGATGGCGGACTCGAATTCAGGCGTGAACTCCAAGTCGTCCTCGATCATGTCATCCAGCAAGTCGCGCACCTGCCGCAATTCAGACTGCGAGAGCTTTTCCAGCTCCGTTTCGATTTGGGCAACTTTGCTCATGCAGGGACTCTGCCGTAAGCGCAGGATAATTACAAGCCGCCGACGAAGGGGGGCGCGAGGCTTTGACCAGCGAATTCCAGCACTGTTTTCGCCTGCTGCCGCATCGCCCCGGGAGACCATTCAAGAAACTGGCTGACCGTCGCGCCGTAAAGGTGTCTAAAGGTGTCGTTCCTAGATTATTCAACATGGACGCCTCCCGCCCTTTTTGCCATGTTCGTAGAGGCGTTTGTTCAAATGGGTCCGGGCATTCATCTGGAGGCGGTCCGCGATCCGGCGGTGCTGTCGTCGCGGGCGTCAATAGAGCCCGGCGACCGGTCAGAGCGAGGGGTTTCAGGCGAATCGGTCACTTTGTTGTGGCCGCGTTCTTCGCCTCAGCGATCACGGCGTTGAAGGCGGGCTTGGGTTGACTGTTGCTGTCAAACAAGAGGGGCTTGCCATTGGCGCGCCAGGAATTCGCGTCATTCGCACCCCAAAACGTAACCACCTTGACGGAATTGCGGTGCTTCACGAACGCCCGGAATAGACCGGCGTAGGCGTCGGCCAGCTTCCGGTCGGCGTCGTCCACCAGGCCGCCCTGGGTGGTGGCAGCGTTGTTCGAGATGTCCGCCCCCGTGCCGCGCTGACCGCCTTGGGCGCTGTTCACGTCGAGTTCGGTGATGTGGATGGGCAAGCCGAGCGTTTCCATCTCCGTCAGCGCCTGATCCATGATCTCAAAACTCGTCGAAACATTGAGGTGGGCTTGCGAGCCAATGGCGTGGACCGGGACTTTCTGCTCCTGCAACGCTTTGATCAACGTGATGAGCTTGCGGCGTTTGGCCGGGTTCTCCAGTCCGTAGTCGTTGTAACGCAGGATCGCCTCCGGATCCGCTTCGTGGGCGTATTCGAAGGCCTTGGCGATGAAGTCCGGCCCGATAATTTCCAGCCAGAGCGAGTTCCGCAGGACGTTGGTGCCGGGACCGTCGGCGATGGCCTCATTGACGACGTCCCAGGCCTTGATCTTGCCCTTGTAACGGCCGACGACGGTGTGAATGTGATCGCGCATCCGCTCGAGCAACTCCTCGCGGGACGCGCGAGGTCCGCTGTATCGGCCAAAAGACCCGCCGCCAAACCCACGGCCAAATCGCCCACTTTCGACCCGATTTGTTCCGGGCCCACTCGTGTCCGCAATGGAGCTTGGGGCGGTGTTGGTGACGTTCGGGGGTGGATTCGTGCCGGCGAACACCCAGTTCGGTGTCTGAGCGTGCCAGACGAGCGTGTGTCCCGCGAGATACATGTTATTGCTCAACCCGAAGTTCACAAAGGCGTCCGCCGGGCCGAAATTATAGCCGTCCGCACCGGGCTGCGGATGGACGAGCGCCCACTTCAGGTCGTTCTCTGGAACAATCTGGTTGAACTGTTCTTTCACGAGAGCGATGTCTTTATTGAGCTGTTCCGAGGTCCGGCGGAACGCCGTGCCTGTCGCCATGCCGCGGTTGATGGCCGTGCCCATATAGAAATGGCCTTGGAAGGCATCCTTGAGGGTAGGCGTATCGGCAGACCGAGCCGTTCCACACAGGGCAGCCAGCATCGCGGCCAGCAAGCCGATTCGTGAATGGAGATTCGAGTTATGAATGTTCATACGGGTGAGGCAGTGATGGTTTCAGGTTACTCCCTTGAGATAACAACTGCAACGTCTCAGTAATCCCGGCCCTTCGCGACATCACCCACGCTCACGGTGAATCCCTTCAATAGGTTGCCCTCCGCGTCGAGGAATCGCGCGCAAAAGTCGGTGGCTCCGCCGCCATTGATCACCGCACAGCGCACGATGTTCGGCCCTTTCTTGAGAGTGAGACGTTTGGAGGCGCCGTCATCAATGACGGTCCGGCGGTCGCCGTAAATGCCGATGACCTCCTGGCCATTGACCCACCAGACCGAGGCCGCGTTCGAGCCGATGGCCAGGCGCACGCCGGGAATCTCGTGTGGACAATTGACGATCGTGACGGCCCAAAAAAGGACAAAGGAGGTCGGCTTGCCGAGAGCGTAAGCGAAGGGATAGAGATTGACGTTGTATTCCTTCGTTTCCACCGCATGCCACGCGAGGTTTGTGCCCCCAACGGCCACCGTGTCACCGTCATGCGGAATGACGGTGAGCCGGTTGGAAAAGTACTCGGTTTTGACGGCTGCCTGGACGATGCTGTCGGTGAGCCCGTTGGCACGGATCGGCTCTAGGATGAGCCAGCGCTGAATAAAGCCATTGGCCTGGGAAGTGATTTCGGCAGTGTCGGGGTGCGTGAGCGAGGGCGCGGGACGGCGAGCCGGGTTGTCAGCGACAAGCGCAAGATGCGCCGAGATGGCTAGGACGGTGAGGACTGACACGAGGTTGTTGCGGAGCGTAATTATCCCGAAATCCGGGATCCGGG
>CAYHFE010000762.1:0-3145 GCA_964355375.1 uncultured Verrucomicrobiota bacterium | reverse complement strand
TAGCCTGAAAGGAATTGCCACTTTTTCCCTCGATTTCCAGGTCCAGGCTCAGTCCTGGAACACGGCAGATCCGGAAAGGTCCGCTTTCAATAAGAATTCAAACACCCGATGGTGGTTCGTGCCTTCGCTCACCGGCAACGGGCGTGGTTCCCGACTTACCGCCTCAGCAATCGCCTGGACCATACTGGCTATCCCGTTCAACTCAGCGTCATCTTCTGCCTCGGAAGATCGAAGCCGGCATTCTGCAGGCGCCGGGCGTGGAACGAGCCGCGCCGTATGTTCACGCCTGACGCGGTCGCAAGCCAGAAGAAGATCTTTCCGCCGGACGGCCGACGCGACAGCGACGCCAGTTCACGCGCCTCGGTTTTCAGCCAGTTCAGCAACCACTGGTGTTTGCGCAAAACGACATCAACCTCTCCAGGCGAGGCTGGGTGAATTTCGATCCAGAGCGCCGTCTCCTTTCCGTCCTGTTCTTGGAAGCCAAGCCCGTAATCCCAGCGATTGGCTTGCGGTTGCGCTTTCGCGTAAGCCGCGTCGAGATCGAAGCTGGCGGTGATTCGCTCGGGTTTCGCGCAATCCACCTGCCAGCGGTGTTCGCCTTTCATTCCCCGTTTGCCCGGTTTGAGTGCCGAACGCACCGGTTCTCGTGTCGCCATGACCGCCTGCTGGAAAGTCACAGAAGCGCCTCCTGCTGTGCGCGCGAAACGACTCGCGAGACGATGTCTCCAACCAATCCGCTGAACTCGCTCAAGCCTCCCCAACCCGCCTCCGCCATGTCCTCTGCGCCGGGATCGAGATTGGAAATGTCGCGCGTGCTGCCGTCTTGCCGGAAGTAATGCACCTTGCACGCCTTCTTCAGGGCGGCCTCCGCCATCTTCGTCGTGGACGAGGTGGCCTTGCAGCCGAATAGGTCCAGTACGTCTTCCGGCGTTCCGCCCTTTTCACGAAAGACGCGCAATGCCCACAGAATGTCCAGCACCTGCGGCGAATGGGTCGAGAGACACACCCGGTAACCGCGCCACAGCAAATCCAACACGAGCAACAACACCGCGTTGATCGCCTTGGGGTGCAACCCCATCTCCAACTCTTCGATCACGACCCAGTCAATGCCCTTGCGCCGTAGCACGGCTGCTCCCGGCAATAACCAATACAACCCGAGCAACAACGGGACGAACTCCCGCTGGCCCGCCGACCAGACCATGAAAGGGAGGGGATCACCGCTCTCGCCCACACCCAATACCAGCCGCTTCTGCGAGCGCACCTTGTCCACGCGAAGACCGAATCCATGGAAAACTGCATCGTCCAGCACGTCGCGCAACTCAGGTTTGAGGCGATTGGATTTCGGAAATAACGCGCCGCCTTTGCCCAAATCTCCCTCCATGAGCATCCGCAACTCATCGCTGAAATCCCGCACCGTGAATGGATCGCCCGGACCGTAGTCGCTGAACGGGCGTGGCCAGCCGTCACGGAGCGTCAAGACCCGCTGCGCTGGAATGAAAAACAGGGAACCTGTCTCCTTGCGCGGCCTTTTTTTCTTGATCAACGAGCTGAGGTCAATGTCCTCCCCATCGGCCTGGATCTTGGTGTTCGTCTTCCAGATGCCGTGCATGCCTTCCCCGAGAAATGCATCGAGGAATGCGGGCAGCTTTCCCTCCCAATCCACGCCATAGTCTGCCAGGCGACTTCGGATCGGGCCGCTGTCCACCAGCAGTTTCAGCATTTGGAGCGCGATGCTCTTGCCGGTGGCCTGGGGACCGACGAAAACCGTCAGGTCACCCAGTTCCAGATCTGCGTCACGCATTTGGCCGACATTCGCCAGATGCAATCGTGTGAGTTTCATAATTTTAATTCTGTGGAAATCTTACTTCAGACCGAGACGCGGTGTCATCTTCGGTTCGCGGGAGCCTGGCGGGTGAAAGCACCTCACGGATGATCAGGAGCGGACGCGCCCCCGCTTTGATGGTGCGGCCAAAACGGGCACGCCAGTCAACGGCCGAGGCGGCGTAAGTCAGACCGGGTTTTTGCACCTGGAGCAACATGGCGTTGAACGGCGCGAAACTGTGCAGCTTCACGACGAAGTTCAACAGCGCCTTGTAGTCCTTGCTCTGCATGTAGAGCCGCGAGTCTGACAGCAATTGGTCCAGCAGGCCGCGGGCACATTCGGTTTCGGTCAAATCCTGCTGGGTCATAATCAATTCAGCATGGGCTGCAGCCGGTAACGGACCGGACACTCAGGATCGATCTCGCTCTCGGGCACCGGCTTGACCTCGAACGCGATTTGAAAGTTCGGCGCAATATTATCCAGAAGCCCGAAGAAGAAGACATGCTCACAGAAGCCGATCAGCAACTCCACGAACCCACGCATCTCCTCGACCACTGGGCCTTCGTTCACCAGACTTGGCCGGCTCCAGGAAGGCGGGATGATTCCTTTTGGGGTAACCCGAAAATCGTGGATCACCGTGGCATCGCCACCAGTTGCATGTTCGAGACCGTTGCGGAGGTCAACGAACCGTTTCGTGAACGGTATTGTATGACGGAGGTAGTCGATAAAGGCCCGGTTCACTGGCGGAGCATTCTCCAGCCGAGTGATGGCAAACTCAAAATTGGCGTTGCTGACCTTCGGTTTCTTGTCGTCTGGCACGTAGAATTGGTTGAAGACCTCCCCAATAGACTGCATTGCGCGCTTTGCGGAGGTGAGAAAGGAGGTCGCATCATCCCGGAGCGATGGAAGACTCGGACATTCTACCATGTCCCGTTTCACGGTGAGCTTGCGCTCGTTGATTCGGGTCACAGCGCTGTCGTAAGGAATCTTCAGCCGATTAAAGGCAGCTTCACAGATGAGCGCATCCTCCTTGCACGCGTGAAGGTGACGATTCAAAGTGTCCGCCTTGCCGTTGCGCAGTGGCCAGTTGCCCAAAGCTTCCGCCAACTGAATTACGATCCGCGCCACAATCGGGTTGGAGGCGCCCGCTGAGGAATGGAGGCTCTGGGACCACGGCATGTTCGGAACGGTGCGCGACGGATCGAGTATGTCGGGAGTTTTCACGCGGTAGGTGGCCCGGACGGCATAGATTTCCATGAATCCGTCTAGCCCCATCATGTGTTTGATCGCCCCGCTTTCGGGCGGGAAATCAAACGAGCCGGC
>CAYHFE010000761.1:0-3173 GCA_964355375.1 uncultured Verrucomicrobiota bacterium | reverse complement strand
CTGGCGCCGGAGTCGCTGACCGTGCGGGAAAACGGCGTGACGTTCGAGCTCCGTTTGGGCGAAGGCTACTCGGTCGGGCTGTTCCTCGACCAGCGCGACAACCGTCGCCGCCTTCTCACCGGGCACGTCGCCCGGGATTTTCCTTTGTTCGAGTCGAGGCCGGCGGCGCCGGCCCTGCTCAACGCGTTTGCCTATACCTGCGGCTTCTCCGTTTGCGGAGCTGCCGCCGGTGCGCGCGTGACCAGCCTCGATCTCTCGAAGAAGTACTTGGAATGGGGGAAGCGCAACTTCGTTTTGAATGCGCTCGATCCGGCGGCGCATGAGTTCATCTATGGCGATGTCTTTGACTGGTTCGCTCGGCTCACGAAGAAGGGGCGCGCCTTTGACGTGATCCTGTTGGACCCGCCCACCTTCTCGCGTTCGCGGGACTCGGGAGTGTTTCAGGTGGAGCGCGACTATGACCAACTCGTTCGGGCGGCCGTGCCCTTGCTTCGAAAGCCGGGAGTGCTCCTGGCCTCGGCTAACTCTCTGCGCTGGGCGCCGGAGAAGTTCCTCGAAACGGTCACCTCGGCTATTGTCACTCAGGGACGTCGCGTCGCGCGGAGTCATTACCAGCCGCAACCGCCTGATTTTCCGGTGTGCCGTGAAGAGCCCGCTTATCTCAAGACGGTCTGGCTGCGGGTGGAATGAACGTCAATCGCGCGTTGAACGGCCGCAACACGACGGCAAAGAGCTGACCACGAGATTTCACGGCAGACGGGATGGCGATACCATCAAGGGAAAAGTCGCGACCGATTGGACGGGAGAAATTCAAACGCACGATTGGGAGGCCAAGCGCGTGCGCCGCCGCCGCTAGATGAGAAGATCTCTCGGTCCCGACCTCCGTTCTCCACTGCCTGGACACCGCTGAACCGCAGACCAAGACGGCCCGCTGAGTCCGTCGCGATCCCTATCAATCGGTCCGCACTTCATCGCCGACCTTCACATCTCCGGTAACAATGTCCGCCGCGATATTACGGCTTTTCTCCGGTCCTGAGATCTTGACTTGCGCGACCTTTTGCCCTTGGCGGAAGACGCTCATGAGCTGCCCGACCTGGGGCAATTCACCCAGATAGAAATCAATCACCACGAATCGGAGCGGGGCATTCAACGAGGCGACTCGCCCGGTTCGATCCTTCACGGCCACGACTCGGGAATCCGGTCGAGCGGCCGTGGGCATCGGAGAGCCAACCCCGGGTTTCGGAGCAGGAGCTATGATCCGGCTTTCGGAGCTCGGCTGGGAAGCGGAGTCTTTTGAACGCGTGTGTCGGCATCCGAGAACGCAGACGCTGAAGAGGACCGTGACCCAAATGTATCGCATATCAGGGAGTTAAATGAAGCCTGGTGCGATCGTCAATCGACAAAGCGACGCGATTCAGGTCAGCTCCGCCGCAAGTTTCCGCCCGTCACGACCCATCGGATCAGCTCCCGACCCAACTCGCGCGGCCAATTCTCCTCCGTCACCGTCATGAAAACCTGGCTGCGGGCGTGGTGAACCCGTTGCAGCAACGGCAGAAAGCCGCTCCGTCGCTTGACGTCCAATTCCCCCATGATGTCATCGATGAGCAGAATGGGCGGCGTCCCGTGCAACCCGCTGAGATACTCCGCCTGGGCGATCTTCAACGCGACCGCGACCGAGCGTTTCTGTCCCTCGCTGGCGAACGGACCCGCCAATCGATCGTCCAAATACAGCACTAAGTCGTCCCGATGCGGTCCAATCAGGGTGCTGCGCAGGACGCGTTCGCGGGTGCGCGACTGCGCCAGTTCGACGGCGAAATCCGCGCGAACCGACGGTTGATATTCCAGGCGCAATTCCTCGCAATCGCAGGCAATCCGGCGATAGGCCAGGCGGGTCAGAGGTGAAATCCGAGGCAACAATTCCCGCCGATGCAGCATGAGTTGCTGTCCGACCGTGATCAACTCGTGGGTAAAACTTTCCAGAGCTGCCTCATCAATGGGCCGTCGTTTGAGCAACGAATTGCGCGACCGCAGAACCCGGGTGTAGCGCTGGAGCAACGGAAGGTAAGTGGGATGGGTCTGACTGAGCAATAAATCCAGGAACCGGCGCCGGCGGCTGGCCGCGCCCTTGACCAATTGCAGGTCCTCGGAGCAGAACACCACCGCCCGCATCACCCCCCAGTACTCCGCCAATTTCCGGACCGGCCGGCCATCCAAGGCCAGTTTGCGTTCGGCCGTTGACCAATACATTTTGATCTCGTGCTCCCCCTGCCCGATCACCTGCGCTCCGACAAAATATCCCTTTTGTCCCAGCCGAACCATTTGCTGACCGCCCACGCCGCGAAAGGACCGCAGCGTCGCCAAGAGATAAATCGCTTCCAGCACATTGGTCTTCCCTTGAGCGTTGTCCCCAATCAGGAGATGAAATCCCGGGGCAAAATCTACGTCCAACCGCGGGTAATTGCGGAAATCGCGAAGCCGGAGATGAGCCAGATGCACGGAGAGGAATTACCTGCTTGCCGGCCCGCTTGTCAGTTCAATTCGCTTCCGCCGCTTCCCTCCCGAGCCCGCGCTTCTGTGACCGAGCCTGGCTTTCCGCGCGGATCAGTCTGTCGTGCTCACTCCGCGGCATCCCGCCGAGAAATTCCCGTTTCACCGTGGCCAATCCGGCAACGGTCAAGGCCACATTGAGATTGGTCTGGCCGACGGAAACACGGACCAGGAACTCTGCGCTGGCAGCTCTATTTTGTTCGGGCTTCGCCACAGCTCCCCCGGTTCGCCAGAAACCGCCGACCGGAAACAACCCGAGGCACTGCCACGAGGGTTCGGCGGGACGCCCGCGCTCCCCATCACATCGTCAGGTTCATGGTCCCAAAGCGTGCGGAAAACGAAAAGCGGCTACCCATGAACCGTTCGTCAACCGGGCGGGTCGATATTCGAGAGGAGGGCAGGAGAACTCCGCCAGGTCTTGGAGTGCGGCAGCCCTCTGCCGCTTTCTCCGCCTCGGTCAAAAGCGCCAGAGGGCTGGCGCACTCCAAGACGCTGGCGCGACGCATCGGGTGCCGTTCGGTTCAGGGTCCCGGATGCATGCGCGAAGCGAAAGGGGGCTCTCCGTGAACCATGGTTGTCTGAATGGGGAGCGCGGCCGTCCCGGCTGCACCGGTCGGCGTCTCGCC
>CAYHFE010000760.1:0-3201 GCA_964355375.1 uncultured Verrucomicrobiota bacterium | reverse complement strand
GATACGGAAGTCTGGAGCAATCGCCTGTCGAGGCGCATACGCTGGCGACACCCCGCCGAGCCGAGGATCAACCCAACGATCTTTGGACCGCGCTCAACCGTGTGGGCGAACACCTCCTCCGAGGCGGACTTTCGGACAGCCGGCGCGACCGGCGCGGCAGACTTCGCACGATCCGGGCGCTTCGCGGGATCGACTCCCAAGTCTCGCTGAATATGCAGCTTTGGAATTTGGCTGAAGCCACCGCCACTAACAGGAATTGAAAAGGACACCAGCGCTCTCTCAGATCGAGGGAGCGCTTTTTCATGGACTGCCGCGGTCGAGACCGGCACCACAAACGACCCGACAAACATGGTTTGTAGGGGCGATCGCCCGCCGAAACTCCACTTCCACGGCTTAACCGCCGCACCACGAGCTCCCCCAACGTGTCGTCGGCTAGCGCCCGACTTTGCGCTTTTTCACTCCGGCTACCGGGACTCGGTCCACCTAACCGGTGTCGCTCGCCAAAAATCGCAAAGTCGGCCGCTCCGGGCTAACCGCCCGAAGCCCCGACACGTTGGGGGGACTGGTTTTAGATGAGGCGCTATCGCACCCACAACCACTTCGCTACCGCGACCGTTCGCGTTGAAACGCGGAGGGACTACGGGCTTCGCCGCACAGTTGCATCACCCCCAGACGCATGATGTGCGGGTTGGGTTCGATTTCCGGGCGCACCCTACGGACTATTTCCAAGGCCTCTCGTGCTGCCGGAAGCGTCGCACCGAGCCGATCCCAGAGAACCACCCAGGCCAACGCCGGACTGCGTGAGATTACGGCGTGACAATGAATCAACAACGGGCCGGGCCAGGCTTCTCGGGCGAATTCCAGTGCCCGTGCGATATCCGCCTCCGTCGCGGCGAACAACCCTTCGCCGGGATCATCTGCGGTTACATCGTCGAACCCCAGGTGAAGAATCCGTTTTGGTGATTCAAAACTTGCGGGTGACCCGTCGAGCTTTCCCCAAACTGAAATGATTTGCCCTCTTCGTGGGTCCAGAGTCACCAACTCCTGAGCTTCAACCTGGCCTAAGACGTTACGTCGGGAAACGACGCTGACGATCAAAGCGATCGCTGGCCGGTTGCATTTGGGTAGTTGGAAGAGCGCCACCACGCGGCTCCATCACCTTAAACAAAAGCAAAATATCCATGAACAAGTTAAATTGTTATAGTTTGACCCCTTCCCCTTCCCAGGTTCTGGACGATCAGCGTGTCGGGTCCGACGCGCTTCGGCTGCCCGGTTCGTTCACCAAGAGGGTAGTGGCGGCGTTAACCTCGGCAAACCGCCCGGCGAGCATGTTGGGTCAAACCGTTTTGCGGCCAGACAAAATGGGGATCGGCGGAGGCCTCAGAGCCGGAGTTCGCGAATCAGTTGCACGGGTGTCACGACTTGTACGCCAAAAGGCTTTTGCAGCATAAGCAGGTCGCGATCTTGCGTGACCAGAAACGCAGCCCGTGCCGTCACTGCCGTCGCCACGAACACATTGTCCTCGGGATCCCGGCTCAATTTCCGCAGTAGCGGCATCGGGCTCACGCGCACCGACTTGGCGGCGATCCAGGCCAGAGCACCCGAGGGTTGGGCTTGAGGAAAGAGCCGGGCGCGGAGTTCGCCGGTGACGGTGGCGTATTCATCGAGGATTTCCTGACTGACGGCGGTCTTGAAGCGCCGCAGCGCCAATCCAGTCAGAGCCCGGCGGGCGGTGCTCCGGGGCCAGAAGATGGCTTCGACGACCACGTTGGTGTCGAAGACGACAATCATGCCGGGGTCTTGGCTTTGCGGTGGCGCTGGATGAGCTGGCCGATCAAGGCTCGGTCCTGAGGCGTCGGCTCAGCTTGGCCTCCGTGCGGATCCACCCCCGCGAACGCGGCGCGCATTTCCACCAGGGCGCGGGTTTCCTGCTGGTCGCGCAGCAACCGCAGGGCTTCGCGCACAACCTCGCTGGCGTTGCCAAACTCGCCGGCGCTCACCTGGCCGGCGACGAACTGTTCCCAAGTCCTGGGCAGAGACACATTCATGGCGGCAACTTAGGCCGACAACATTCAATGTCAATAGATAACAGCCTCTCGCTCAGACACTGTGGTAAGCCTCGCGCAGCAGTTTGATGTTCTTGATATTCGCCGGGACTTTGTCGGTGGGTAACGTCGTCTGCGCGTCGGCCTTGGCGAAGCCGTAGAGGCCGAACACTTGCGGGTCAATTTTGCGCCAGAGATTGGCGTCGTGGCCTTCCCAGCCGCACAGGTTCTGGACGATCAGCGTTTCGGGTCCGACGCGCGCCCGCAGCCAGTCGAGCCACCCGGCCTCCGGACTTTCGTTCAACACCCAGTCCACTTCCTTGAGCAGGCGATGACCTTCCCAGAGCGGCTTCTCCGCGTCCACAAACGGATGGTTCGTCCAGATGGTAACGCGCCGCGTGCCGTCGAACTGATTTTCCGTTTCCCTGTCCGATTTGTTGGTCTGCGGGTACTATCTCGTGAGTGAACGAGCAAACCGACCAGCAACTCTTGCGGAATTACGCGGAACGCCAGTCCGAAGCCGCGTTCGCTGAACTCGTGCGACGGCACGTTGATCTGGTCCATTCCGCGTCGTTACGGATGGTTTGCGATGCGCATTTGGCCGAGGACGTGACGCAAGCCGCGTTTGTGGCTTTGGCGCAAAATGCCCGGGAACTCACCCCTCGGCCGGTCTTGTCCGGCTGGCTGCATCGCACCGCGCAAAACCTCGCGACCAAAGTTGTCCGCACCGAGGTGCGCCGCCGCGCCCGCGAACAGGAGGCCGCTGCCATGAACGAATTGCTTTCCGCCGAACCCGATAGCGTTTGGGAACACATCGCGCCACACCTTGACGCCGCGCTGGGCGAGTTGAGTGAGCCGGATCGCGACGCGCTGTTGCTCCGCTACTTTGAACGCAAGTCCGCGCATGAGATGGCGCAAACCCTCGGCATCAGCGACGAGGCCGCGCAAAAACGCGTCAGCCGCGCTGTCGAACGCCTGCGGGAGTTCTTCGCCAAACGCGGCATAACCGTCGGCGCGAGCGGACTCGTCGTCGTCATCTCTGCCAACGCCGTCCAAGCCGCGCCCGTCGGATTGGCCGTCACGATTTCAACTGCCGCCGCCCTTGCCGGAACAACCCTCGCCGCCACCACCACTGCAACCGCCATCAAAACCATCG
>CAYHFE010000759.1:0-3205 GCA_964355375.1 uncultured Verrucomicrobiota bacterium | reverse complement strand
CACGTCACTTCAACGAAAAGGACCCGCGCGGCCTAGGCCAGATTTTCAAGTCCACCCCCGGCGCCTACTACGAGTGGCACCAAGTCTTCAAAATCGGCGGTACTTACGTGCTTGCCATCGAAGTCGGCACGTCGGCCGGCCAACGGTGGCGTCCGGTCATCGCGGTGAGCCAACATCCCGCCACCGGCTGGGAACAGACCGATGTGGACGCGCTTCTCCAAACGAAGTGGGAGGGTCTGTATCGCGACGACACGATCTATCACGTCGCCACGCCCGCGATGTATCAGATCGAGGGCCAATGGTATCTCTATGCGCAAGCCTGTCCACTGCCAGGCAACGGCAACTACATCGACGGCCATTGGGACCTCTGGTGCATCGCGTGCGACCGGCTGATCCCGACGTTGCCGGGCTGCGAAAGCCTCTACATCCCCGGCCAGCCCACGTCTGCAGGAGTCCGGCGCTGATGGGCTGGCATCATCCCGAGCCAGAAAACACCCGCGGTTATACGGGGGTTGAGGGGATCAACAAGATGATTGTATGTCATCTCGGCCCAAGGAGCCGATTCCGGATTTCGACCGGCAAGGCCGTTGGGTTCTTTTGAATCCACGCGCGCGCCGCGGCTTCATTCTCACTCAAGCAGCGTCGGACTGTGTTATTGACCGCCTGGAGCTGCTGCGGTTCGTGGCTCTGGAGTGAGGTCCTGCGGAACTTTCTGGATCACTGTGATGAGCCGGGCGTTGAGGTTAATTCTCCTGCCGGGGCGGCAGTCTCGAACCTCACCCGCCCGTGCAGTGGGGCATCGGTCCCGCCTGATTGGTTGGAACGGCCACTCCGATGGACCCGTCAAAGCTCTGACCTGACACATGAGATCAAGAGTTGAAGGCCGCTGCCGAGGCGGACGGGGCGCGCTCCGAAGCGGGATTTCGTCGGGACCCAGGCTTGAGATGTCGCGCTGTCCCTTCGATGACGAAGATCGAGCAAGGCTTGCCGCTCGACTCCATTCCTGTAACCTGAAGTTCAACAATCATCCTATGTTTCATCAAATTCCTGAAACCAACGGCGTCGCGACTCGGCGCCATTTCCTTCAGTTGGCCGGTGTCCTCACGGTCGGGGCCACCTGTGGGCGAACCTTGCTGACGGCGGCGGAACCCGGCGCCCCGGCTGCCTTCTCCCAACGCCCTGCCATCAGTGCATCCGGCGCGAAGCCGGCTCCGCTCAGGCAGATTGGCATCCTGCTGGGAACTTTTGCGCAAGGGACGCTCGAAGCGAAGTTGGATGCGGTCAATGCCTGCGGACTCGATTGTGTGCAAGTCAGCCTGGACTGCGCCGGTCTGCCGGCGATGCCCGACGAGATCTCATCGGAGCTGGCCGTCCGGATTCGCCGCGCAGCGACGGTTCGCGGCATCACGATCGCTTCCGTGCAAGGCACCTTCAACATGAGCCACCCCGACGGCGAGCACCGCCGGACGGGTCTGCGCCGGCTCCGGGTGTTGGCCGAGGCGTGTCCGAAGCTGGGCACGTCGAAGATTCACCTGTGTACCGGCACGCGCGACCGCGAGAACATGTGGCGGCGGCACGCCGACAACGATTCACCACTGGCCTGGCGCGAGATGGTGGCTTGCGTCCGCGAGGGGGCTGAGATCGCCCGGCAGGCGGGGGTGGTTTTGGCCTTCGAACCCGAAGTCAATAACGTGGTGGATTCGGCGAAGAAAGCGAGGCGCCTGCTGGACGAGATCGGCTCGGCGCACCTGAAGGTCACGATGGACGCAGCGAATCTCTTCCACACGGGCGAGTTGGCCCGAATGGGTGAAATTCTCGACGAGGCTTTTGCGCTTCTGGGCCAGGACATCGCACTGGCGCACGCCAAGGATCTCGACCGCGATGGCGACGCGGGGCATAAGCCGGCCGGACAAGGCAAGCTTGATTACGAGCGGTATCTTTCCTTGTTGTCCACCTGTGGCTTCGAGGGACCGCTCCTCCTCCATGGGTTAAGCGCGGCGCAGGTGCCCGGCTGCGTGGCTTTTCTGAGGGAGAAGCTGACTCGCCTGGCCTCGGCACCTCCCCAACCCGGCCGGTGACCTGGCACCAGACGAAGCATCGCGCTTCGACGAAAAGACGCCGGGCTTGGGCGAGAATCGATCAGGCGATGTCGATCATTCTGGCGTGAATCTGAAACTGCGCAGCACTACTTCCACTTCCTGCCCGTTCTTCGGCGGCAGCCCTTTGAACAGCCATAGATTGAGATGCACCGGCATCGCCTGCTGGGCAATGTATCGGGAAGGGTCGTCGGGCCTGTAAACCCACTGGCTGAACTCCTCCCGATCATCCTCGCGGTGGCCCTGCAAGGATTGAAACTGCACTTGGCGGCCCGTCCAGATGAACCGATGTGTGCTCTTGTCGCCCTTCAAGGTGAAGGGGAACGATTTGGATTCGCGTTTCAGGGCCTTCTCGACCGGCCAGACCGTGTAATTGCCCAGCGGATTCTTGGCATTGCCCCACCGGGCAAACTCGATGTCGATCTCGTGCGTGGCATCCGGTCCCACCTCGCGGGTGGGGTAGTTGAAGAGCCCCAGCACCACGTTGTCATCAAGGCGGTCGATCCCGCCGATGGTCTGAAATTGGTAGCGCCCCAAGCCCAGGCGCATCCGCATCGTGATCTCGGCGCACGACCATTTCCCATCGCGCTGGCTGATCTTCAGATGCAGGTTCGTGCTGGCATCCAGCCAGACGTTCCCCTCATCCCACGCGTTAGGACCAGGTCCGCCGCGGCCTGACCTGACGGTCCAGGCATAGCCGCCGAACTGGATGTCCTTCGCCTGCGAGGAGAAGACCCACCCCAGGACGAACGCCGCCAGCAGCCCATTCGTAGTCCGGTTCATTGTCAAAGCCGCGCCGCTGTTCCAAGCAGCGCCAGCACGCTTTACCCAAACTCATTCCATCATGGGAAAGCAATCCCAAACTTTCCTAAACGAATGCATGAGACGATCGAAGCGGGCCAAGAGGCGCCGTGGAAGTGTGTCTCCGAGAGCTTCTGCGAGTTGCTGCTTTCCTTTCAAGGACACGGACACCAAGACAGCGATTCTCATTTTGACAAGGATGTAGGCCCGGCTTCAGCCGGTCGCCACATGAAAACCGGCTGAAGCCGGGACTACATGCGTGGAATGGACAGTGTCCTGAGTCAAGATGAGAATTGCTGCGAACTGAA
>CAYHFE010000758.1:0-3207 GCA_964355375.1 uncultured Verrucomicrobiota bacterium | reverse complement strand
CGGGCGGCGTAGAATTTGACGGCCGCGTGGATGTTAGCCAGATCGCCGACGGTCTTCAGGCACTCGGCCATGGTCGCGGTTGCGGCATCCACCGAAAGGTTGAACGGTTTGAGTCGCGCCACGGCGTTCGCGTATTCGAGCGCCTGGTCGCGGGTCAGGCTCGCGGCCACATAATCCCGAGCATCCAGCCGACGGGCCAACTTCTCCGCTGCTTCAATCGCCTCAACTTCTGTTGGGTAGCTGTCGAAGCGGCGGCGGGTGCCGTCGGCGTAATTGGCCACCATGAAAGCCAGGTTGCCGCTTGGTGTCTTGCGGTGGTAAACCGTGACAACTGCCCGACCTGGTTGGACCTTTCTCGGCCAAGTTTCACGTTGCTGGGGAGTGCGCGAAGCGGTAGGTTTCATTCGCCTTAGCGTTGCATAGATGTTGCACAAAGTCAACTCTCTGCGCGAAAGAAGCAGGCTGGAACGACTGTAAGTCGATTGCCATAAACATGTTGCTCCCGTAGCTCAAATGGATAGAGCAGCGGTTTCCTAAACCGCGGATCCCAGTTCAATTCTGGGCGGGGGTACCAACTTTAAGTCGGTTGCTTAAAAGAGTTTACTAAGAACTCGATGAGTTGGGATATCTACTCATTTTTGGCCCCATCTAATGCCAAAATGTCAAAAGTGAGGACTGACCCCTTGCGAACGAATGCCAGGCGGGCTTGGGTGATCTTTCCCGCATGAATCGACGAACGATGACTGCCGAACGCAACCGCGATGCCCGGAATGATATCCGAGTCTGCACGGGCTGCGAAAAGGAGAGCAGTGACCGAAATCCGGACGCTGCGGCCGAGCCCTTTCCCAAACCTTCACTACCATGATGCGCCTTCTGCTCCTTTTCGCCTTGATGCTTTCGCCCGCGTTCGCTGGAGATTGGCCACAATGGCGTGGGCCCCTGCTCAATGGCTCGACCACGGAAACCAACCTCAAGGCGCGCTTCAGCCAGCAGACGGATCTTCTCTGGTCCGCGCCCATGCCTGGCCGCAGCGGTGCCACCCCGGTGGTGTGGGGCGATGCCATATTTGTGCCCAGCTCCGACGCCCAGAAAAACTTGCTCCTGCTCTGTGTGGATCGCGCCACCGGCAGAATTCGATGGCAGCGAGAAGTCGGCGTGGGCGATCGGGTGAGCGGCAAGAACAACATGACTTCTTGTTCCGCCGTGACCGACGGCCGCCGGGTTTACGCCCTGTTTGGGACCAGCGACTTCGCCGCGTTTGACTTCGACGGAACGCCGGTCTGGCAGATCCGTTTGCGGGAAGAGTTCGGCGCGTTTGCGGACATGTTCCTCTATGGAGCCAGTCCGCTGCTCTTCGAGGGCAGGCTCTATGTGCCACTGCTGCAGCGCAACCCGCCCACCTACGGCCATGCCATGGACCAGAAGCCCGACCGTAAGTCCTGGCTGATCTGCCTCGATTCGGCGACTGGCAAAGTCATCTGGAGCCACGAACGCAAAACCGAGGCCGTGGGAGAAGCGATGGAGGCTTACACCACGCCGTTGCCGGTGGTCGGCAGCCAAGGGACGGAACTGATCGTCGTGGGCGCGGATTGCGTCACGGCCCACCGTCCCGCCGACGGCCGCGAGGTGTGGCGATACGCCGGATTGAACCGCCGGAAGAATCCGGGCGGGCGCATTGTGCCCAGCGCGGTGGCAGCGCCGGGTTTCATCTTCGCCGTTGGCCCCAAGCGGGAGCAACTGGTGGCCTTGCGCGCCGGCGGGGCGGGCCTGGTGGGCGAGGACGGCGTGGTTTGGCGGACCGAGCAGAACATCCCGGACGTACCTACGCCTCTGTTTTACCAGGGTCGCCTGTTCGTCCTGGATGGCGACCGGCAGACGCTGACGTGTTTCCAGCCGGACAGCGGTCGGCCGCTCTGGCAAGGGCGCCTGGGCATCCGCGAAATCTTCTACGCCTCGCCCACCGGCGCGGACGGCAAGATCTACTGTCTCAGCGAAGCGGGCACGCTGGTCGTGCTCTCCGCTGGTGGGCGCCACGAGGTGCTTTCCACCACACCTTTCGGCGAAGGCCCGTGCATGTCGTCGGTGGTGGTGTCCGGTGGCAGCTTGTTGATCCGCACCGCGGAACACCTGCACTGTCTCCGGGCCAACCCATGAAAGGAGCTCCATGAAAACCACCGCATGCTGCTGCGCCCTCTTCACCGCCACCGCGCTGCTGGGGCAAACGAAGCCGGCCGACGACGTGGCCAAGCCTCTGGAAAACGCCCTGGGCATGAAGTTCGTGAAGATCTCCGGCGCGCGGGTGATGTTCTCGGTCTGGGAGACGCGAGTGCGCGATTACCGGGTCTTTGCCGAAGAAACCCGGCGCGACTGGACGCGACCGGACTTCGAGCAAACCCCGGACGATCCGGTCGTGAATGTCTCCTGGGAGGATGCCGCCGCCTTCTGCCAGTGGCTGACCGCGCGGGAACGCAAGGCGGGGCGCTTGACGGACAAACAGCGCTACCGTCTGCCGACCGACCAGGAGTGGAGCATGGCTGTGGGCCTCGGCCCGGAGCGGGGGCGCACGCCGGAGGATCGGCTGCAGGCCAGCGTGGTCTGGCCCTGGGGTTGCGTCTGGCCGCCCCAGCCCGGCGACGGCAATTACGCGCCCGAACTGGACGCAGACAAGTTCACGAACACCTCGCCCGTGGGCACCTTCAAACCCAACCCGCACGGACTCTTCGATCTGGGCGGGAACGCCTGGGAATGGTGCGACGACTGGTATAACGACGCCCGTGTCACCAAGGCCCTGCGCGGTGGATCCTTCCACGACAGCCAGCCCAAGGACCTGCTCGCCGCCTATCGTTTCAGCGGCACGGTGCATCTGAGCAACGACGACATCGGTTTCCGAGTGGTGCTCGACGACCCGGCGCCGCCGTCTCCCCAACCCGGAGCTCAATGAATCGCCTTCAATTCATCACCGCCGCCGCAATCGCTTTGCCTGCGGCCCGCTTCGACGCAAAGGATCTTGCCTTTCTTCGCGAGCAACTCTCCCGCGTCCGCGCCCTGGCTGAGCGCTACTGCGATGGGACTACCGATGGCGTGAACGATCTTCACCGCATCGCTCAATGGCTTGCCGACCAATGGAGGGGCGGGAACGGTGCATTACTGCACTACCCATGAACCGCAAAATGCGTTCGTTGATTTCCAATGGTTTATGCATTTCAG
>CAYHFE010000757.1:0-3209 GCA_964355375.1 uncultured Verrucomicrobiota bacterium | reverse complement strand
TTCGTTAAACCATTCCCGCTTCAACAACTTTCCCACTCCTCAGCACCGCCCTGCACCGTCCGTTCGACGTTTGTCGTCCCGGCTTGAGCCGGTTTCCGCCCGGCGCTGGACTGGAACCGAGACTCCCTCCCCGCCAAAATGAGAAGAGCGGGGGACGCAACTCCAAATCCAGATTTTGCTTTTGACTCAAGCTCCTTCGAACCGTACTACTTCCCTTCGAACCCGAGAATATTCAGGACTTCAACCTATGATGTATAGAAAGGACCCTATGATCAATCGACGCGGATGGATTTCCCGAACGACCGGACTGATCCTGGCCAGCGCGGCCAGTTTCGCGACCATTCTTCTCCCCTCCTCCACCCCGGCGGCGGCCGTCCCCGACGACGGAAAACTGCGGATTATCTGCTTCGGCGCGCACCCCGACGATTGTGAAATCCAGGCGGGCGGCGTGGCGACGCGGTGGGCGGCCAAAGGCCATCACGTCAAGTTCGTTTCGGTCACGAACGGCGACATCGGTCATTGGCGGGATGCCGGCGGCCCTCTCGCGCTGCGCCGGAAAGCAGAGGTCGAGCAGGCCGCCCAAATCTTCGGCATCACCACGGAGGTTCTCGATATTCACGACGGTGAATTGCTCCCGACCCTCGAGTACCGCCGCATGATCACCCGCCTGATTCGGGAATGGAGAGCCGACATCGTCATGAGTCCACGCCCGAACGATTACCATCCGGACCATCGCTACACCGGGGTGCTCGTGCAGGACGCCGCCTACATGGTGACCGTGCCCTTCTTCTGCCCGGACACGCCGACCCTGAAGAAGAATCCCGCCTTCTTCTATTATCCGGATCAATTTCAGAAACCGAATCCGTTCCGCCCCGATGTGATCGTCTCGATCGATCCCGTCATCGAGAAGAAACTGGACGGTCTCGCGGTCCTCGTCTCCCAGTTCGCCGAAGGGGGCGCGAACGGCTCCGCCGACCTGCTGCCGAGCGATCCGGCCAAACAGAAAGCGCGGCATCAGCAAGTCCGGGATGGCTTTACTCGACGCAATCGCTCCATCGCCGAACGATTCAAGGAGAAACTGGTGGAGTGGTACGGGAATGACCAAGCCAACCAGATCAAATACGCCGAGGCTTTTGAAATCTGCGAGTACGGGCGCCGACCCGACAAGGCCGAACTGAAGAAGCTCTTCCCGTTTTTCGGGGACTAAGCCGTCCTATGGCGAATTGCGATCTGCAGCGACAGGAAATCAAAGAACTCGAAAGCACCGCCCAAATCCTGGAGCCGGATCCGGCGCAGCGCCGCGCTTGGCTCGGCGAGGTCGCCGCCTATGCCGAGCGCTTTCTCGAGTCAATCCCGACCGCGCCCGCCTGGTCCATGCGCCCAGACCAAGGCGAAGCGCTCTATTCCCATCCCTTGACCGAGCAAGGGACTCCCGTCGCAAGCGTTCTCGGGCTTTTGGCGGACAACGTCGATTCGAACGGAATCAATCCAACCTCCGGACGTTTTCTCGGTTACATCCCGGGCGGCGGCATCTTCCCGTCGGCTCTGGGCGATTACCTCGCCGCCATTACCAATCGGTATTCCGGACATTTCTTCGCTTCGCCCGGCGCCGTCCGCATGGAGAACATGCTCCTGCGTTGGATGGCGGATACCGTGGGCTACCCAGAAACGTCCGCCGGAAACCTCACCTCCGGCGGAAGTCTAGCGACGCTCTCGGCGGTCGTGACTGCCCGGGACAGTCTCGGCATCGCCGGCGACCTTGTCGCCCGCTCCGTCGTCTATGCCACGGAGCATGTCCATCATTGTCTCACCAAGGCCCTGCACGTCGCCGGCCTGGGATCCTGTCCGCGACGCGAGGTGGAAATGGATGCCGGGTTCCGGATGAAGCCGGACGATCTCAAGCAAAAGATCGCGGCGGACCGCGCCTCCGGATTGCGCCCGTTCCTGGTGGTCGCGTCGGCCGGCACGACCAATACCGGAGCCGTCGATCCGATCGCCGAAATCAACGCCCTGGCCCGGGAGCATGAGCTCTGGTTGCATGTGGATGGAGCCTATGGCGGCTTTTTCATCCTCTGCCCGGAAGGTCGCGAAGTCCTCGGGAACATGAATCTGGGCGATTCGCTGGTCATGGATCCACACAAGACGTTGTTTCTGCCCTACGGCACCGGAGCTGTGCTCGTTCGAGATCAACAAAAGCTCTATTCCTCGAACGCATGGCAAGCCTCCTACACTCAGGATTTTCCTGAAAAAATCGAAGAACTGTCCCCCGCGGATCTTTCTCCGGAAATGACGAGACATTTCCGCGGATTGCGACTCTGGCTCCCCCTCAAACTTTTTGGCATCGCGCCGTTTCGCGCCGCCTTATCGGAAAAGATCCGGCTGGCCCGATATTTTTATGAAAAACTGGCCGGCGCGGACGGATTCGAACCCGGCCCACGTCCGGAACTGTCCATCGTCACTTTTCGCTATGTGCCAAAGCGGGGCGATCCCGAGACGTTTAACCGCCTCCTGACCAAGACGATTCAACAGGAAGGCCGGATCTTTTTCAGCTCGACTCGAATCGCCGGAAAAGTCGTCCTGCGATTGGCCTGCAACTGCTTCCGCACGCATTTGGGAGATATCGACGAGGCCCTGGCGGTTCTTCAGTCCACCGCGAAAAGACTATCTGCGGAAGAACTTTAACATCAGGGCGGTTTCAAGAAATTCGATTGGATGAATGAGGATATGAAAGCAGTGCGAATAATCTGAACAATCTCCCCGGTCGCTATTTTACTCGCGAGATGTCAGAACCACTTGGCCTGCCCAAGCGCGAGCAACCCTCTATTTTGAATGAGCTGGAAGTCCGATGCCTGGTGGATCCAGCCGAGATTCGACGATGGAACGATTTGGTCTGCGAGCATCACTACCTCAAAAACGCCAATCTGGTCGGGGAGCAACTCCGTCATGTGGTCACTTTTCAAGGCCAATGGCTGGCATTGCTCGGATGGTCCGCAGCTTCGTTTCATCTCAAGGATCGCGAACGCTGGCTCGGCTGGTCCAATCTCCAGCGTCGGGCGCGCCTCCATTTGCTGGCTCAGAACAGCCGGTTTGTGATTCTGGCAGACCGGGGCGAGTGGCCCAACCTCGCCAGCCGCGCTCTGGCGCTGGTCGGCCAGTGGAAATGGATGCCCTGCACACTCAGGATGAGACCGTGCAAAAGCTTCTCTATG
>CAYHFE010000756.1:0-3222 GCA_964355375.1 uncultured Verrucomicrobiota bacterium | reverse complement strand
GCAAGGCGATCGTGAAAGAAGGCGGTAGGATCGAGGAAGATGCGCAGGGTGAGGAGATTTTCGTCATCCCCGTCAACCCCGTGACGACCGGCAAGTTGGAGTTGAGCTGGGCCCCGGGTCCTGTCGCCGGGAGCAAGTTCAACGAAGCGGAAATGGATCAGATCAACATTCCCGAATCTGCCGTGGCGCTAAAAAAAGCCGTCCATAAGCTGGCTCCCGGCTGGACCATCGCGAATTGCGGCACCGAGATGGAACCCGGCCTCCGCGACGGGGAGATGGGGCGCAAGAACGTTCTCATCACCCACCCGCTCGACAAGGCCACCGCCTGTGTTCTCAGCCGCATGGCAGATATCCCCGCCGGGATGAAGACGACGCTCAAGCTGACCATCGGCCATCACCGCGGAGGTGACTGGGACCTGGTGGTCAGGGCCGACGCGCGGGAACTCCTGCGCCAGACGGTTGGGGCGACCACCACCACCAACGGCTGGCTCGACGTGTCAGTGGATCTCTCCAAGTACCAGGGCAAGAGTATCCTTCTGGAACTCTCCAATCAACCTTCCGGAGACTGGTGTTGGGAGGGCGGGTACTGGGCCGGCATTTCAATTGAGACAGAATGATGGAATCCCGATAATGATTGACTGACAATAGACTGCAAGATGAAAGCTAACAAACATAATTGCGCATGGATTGGTGTATGGATCACGCTTCTGGCTGCGAATGCGCAGGCGGCGGACTCACCTCAATACCGCCGCCTGTCCGTGCGGGATTATCGCGACAAGATGAAGGCGGGTTGGATCGGCCAGATCGCCGGTGTTTCGTGGGGCGCGCCGACCGAGTTCAAGTATCGCAGTTGCACCATTCTCGAAGACCAACTGCCGAAGTGGCAGCCGAAGATGATCAACGACGCCTTCAATCAGGATGACCTCTTCGTGGAGATGACCTTCCTGCGCACCATGGAACAGTACGGACTCGACTGCTCGATCCGCCAGGCCGGCATCGACTTTGCCAACAGCCGTTACGACCTGGCGTGTGCCAACTGGGTCGGCCGCGAGAACATGCGCAAGGATGGTATCGCCCCGCCCGATTCCGGCCACCCGAATTTCAACAAATGCTCGACGGACATTGATTACCAGATCGAAGCCGATTTCTCCGGCCTGATCGCCCCGGGCATGCCCAATGTTCCCATCGCCATGGGCGAGAAGTTCGGCCGCATCATGAACTACGGCGACGGCATTTACGGCGGCCAGTTCATGGGCGCGATGATTGCCGAGGCTTTCTTCGAGACGGACGTCGTCAAGATCATCGAAGCCGGCCTCAAGGCCATCCCCGCCGAGAGCCAGTATGCCGAGATGGTCCGCGATATGCTGAAATGGTCGAAGGAGTGTCCGACCTGGCTGGCGTGTTGGCAGCGCTGCCAGGATAAATACCGGAAGGGCCGCGAGTACAACAAGGCCCCCACGGCGCTTGACGGTGTCGAGTGCAAGATCAACGGTGCCTATGTCCTTATGGGCCTGCTCTACGGCAAGGGCGACCTTGACCAGACGATGAAAATCGCTTGTCAATGCGGCGAGGACTCCGACTGCAATCCCTCGAGCGCAGGCGGCATCCTCTTCACCACCCTTGGCTTTGCGAAACTCCCCGAGCGATTCACCAAGGAGCTTGATGAAAAGACCCAATTCAGCTTCACCGCCTACAACTTTCCAAAACTGTTGGATGTGTGCGAAAAGCTGGCTCGTCAGGCGATCGTGAAAGAGGGAGGCAAGATTGAGAAAAACGCCAAGGGCGAGGAGTTTTTCCTCATCCCCGTCAAAGCCCCCATGCCGAGCAAGCCGGAGTTGGCCTGGGCCCCGGGCCCCATCGCCGGGAGCAAGTTCACCGAGGCCGAGATGGCTCAGATCACCGTTCCCGGATCCGCCAAAGGGATGAAAGCCGCTCTCGACAAGGTGGCTCCCGGCTGGTCGATCTCCAATTGTAATAGTTTAATGGATCCCGGCCTGCGCCCCGAGGAACTGGGACGCAAGAATGTGATCGCCACCTACCCGAAGGAACCAGGTATCCCGTGCGTGCTCAGCCGCAAGGTTGACATCCCGGCCGGCAAGAAGACCACGCTCCAGCTCACCGTCGGCCATCACCCGCTGGGCGACTGGGATCTGGTGGTCAAAGCCGACGGGAAAGAACTGCTCCGCAAGCCGGTTGGCAAAACCACCGCCACCAACGGTTGGCTCGATGTGTCCGTGGACCTCTCCGAGTACCAGGGCAAGAGCATCCTTCTGGAACTCCTCAACCAGCCCACCGACTGGAACTTCGAGAATGGCTACTGGGAGAAGATTGCGATTGAAAGTAAGTGATACAAAATAACAACATAAGATAAGATATGAAAACCCTAATGATAGGAGCAGTGTTGGGAATTGCCTGCGGCAGCATGGTGCTGCTGGCCGACGACGCGTCGGATAAGGCGGAGAGGTCGGGACCCGGGATGGTGCTTGGAGAGCCGCTCTGGCGCTCGCAGGCGAGTGACAATGAGCCGGTTCTCTTCATCCAGGAGGAAGGCAAGCAATTGGCCACCGGCAAACTGCTGTTCATTCCCAGCGAGAAATTCAGGATCACCCATCCGGATCGCAAGATGCAATATGAAGAGGGCAAGGATTACACCTGGAAGCCGGGCACGAATATCATCGAGCTGACGTTCACCTCGCGGATCCCATTCAAGACGGCGGCGCAGATGATGCCGCCGAAGGACAGTCCCAACATGTTTGCCACGGTCCTGCATTCCGAAGGCCGGTTCTTCCATGATCTGCAGGTGCAGGTGTCCTACTGGCATAAGACCGACCCTTGGCCCGTGCGGTACAAGCAACAGCCCGAACAACTGACGCGCGTGCTGGCCAAGCTCAGGGCCAAGCAGCCGATCAAGTTGGTGGCCCTGGGCGACAGCATCACCCAGGGATTCAATGCTTCAGGATTCGAGCCGTCCCTGGCGGAACCCTATCAGCCATGCTATCCGCAATTGGTCGCCAACACGCTCCAGAAGCGTTTTGGCTCGAAGGTAACCTTGGTTAATTTCGGCGTCGCCGGCACGGAAGCCGGTTGGGGGATTGAGATGGTTCCCAAGGTGACGGAGCAGAAACCGGATCTGGTCTTTCTAGCCTTCGGCATGAACGACGGCGGGAGCTACGACAAGAAGATGACCAAAATGCGCGATGATGTCATCGCCCAGAATCCTGG
>CAYHFE010000755.1:0-3224 GCA_964355375.1 uncultured Verrucomicrobiota bacterium | reverse complement strand
ACCTTTGCCCCAAGAGAGCCAAAGGAATTAGCCAGGTGCAAGCGAGTCCTCGAGCCCGGCACCTGGGCAGCCAGATCCTCCGATTCGCGCCCTGGCAGGGCGCCGGATCACTAGACCAAAAATGGCGCGACGAATGGTCAAGGCGCGAATCCATCGCCCCATCCAGGGCGAATGGTGCTTGGTCGCTGGGACCCGGGGCGGCACTCGCGGACTCGTTTGCCCCCGGGGTTGTTTGAATGGGGAGCGCGGCCGTCTCGGCTGCACCGGTCGGCGTCTCGCCGACCGGAATCAAGCCAGTGCCACGAGGGTTCGGCGGGACGCCGAACCCGGCAGGCGAGACGCCCGCGCTCCCCATCGCTCCTTCGGGTCTCAGTACTTGAACTCGACGAAGACGTGACCGCGCGAGTTGTCCTGGGTGGCCGCGCCGCCGCGACCGGGGTCGGTCAATTGCCAGCCGTAATCGGCGTGAGCGGTCAAGAACCGCGAGACGCGATACCGCAAGCCAAGGCCCACCGAGCTCAACAACATGTGCGGATCTTCTCTCGGCTGCAGATCGGGATTGCTCGTTTCTCCGTAATCGAAGAAGCCCAGAAATTGAAGTTCATCCTTGGCGCTCTTGTCGAAGAGCCGACCCACGGAAAACGACGGAAAGCGCAATTCATTGACGACCATAAAACCCTCCGAGCCACTGACGGTCCGTTCCTCGTAACCACGGACCGTGTAGGAACCGCCCAAACCCATCTGCTCACTCGGGAGAAGATTGCCGTCCGCCAGTTGATACGTGCCGCTCAAGCGCCAGGTCATCCCGAGCGGCAGCCGCGTCGCGCGCTCCAACGTGAGAGTCGCATAGGCATAATCCGATTGGGCCAGCGGAAACGACTTGTTGAAGGCCGCGTCCGAATTTCGATCCGTCAAACCGCCCGGACTGTAATAAATTTCCGCGCCGAAAAAAGTGCTGCCCCACGGATCCGGGAGCACGCCGGAATAGCCGACCGAGGGCTGGATGACTTCGGTCGTCTCGCTGAAAATGTTCGCCAGATTGAATTCGAGGTTGTTGTCCATCTGACGGAAGTCCCCGCCGATCGTCAGGACGTGCCGATAATCACCCACATTCGGAAGCCCCATTTCATAGCGCAGGTTCGCCAGGTAACTGGTCCCTTCCTGAGTAACGGGGCTCGAGGGGATATTGCCTATGACGGACGAGTAGGCGCCGGAAAATCGCAGGGTATGGTGCCAGGGAAACGGAATGGAGTAGCTGACAGAATGCGCCGTGAGAAACTCGAAGTCGGCGTCGGACGTGTAGCGATAGGTCAACAAGTTATCATTCAAGCCAAACGCCTTGCCCCACTCGACGCCGGCAAAGACCCGATTCTCGCCGGAGAGCCGGGTTCCGCCGTTGTCAAATCCCACGGATCCACCGAACGGAGGCCGCTCTTTCGTCCGCACCACAAGATCCGATTCGAGTTTCGCCGCGCCGGGTTGAAAGAACACATCGACGCTCCGGAATCGATTCCGATTCAGCCAATTGAGGTCGGACAACAACTCTCTTTCATCCACCGCACCGCCCTCGGCAACGTGCAAATTCTTCCGCAGATACGCGGCCTGAGTCCACCCGTTGGTCCCTTCAATGATCACTTTGCCGAGCTTGGATTCGACGACCAAAATCTGCAGCACCCCATTGGCCACCGTTTGCGGCGGGAAGATCGCATCGACCAGAGGAAATCCCTTGCCGCGATAGTAGCGGACGATGGTCGATTGGATTTCTTTCGACAACTTTTCAAACGAAGCCTGCTCAATCGGGCGCCCGAAGAACTTCTTCATCAAACCGTCAAAATCCTTCCCCGCTAACATGGGCACGTCTTTGACTTGAAGGCCGGTCACGGCCAAACCGGCGTCGCCTTCCTTCAAAACCGCTTGCTCGGACCCGACGATGATCAATCCTTTCAACGCCGGCGTGGGTTGGTCCGCCGCCCTGACTGTCACTACCGTGAGGGCAGCCCAAGCTAGACAGACAGAAAAGAAGGCGCATCCTCGGCCGAGATTGGTCCGAATCCAAGTCATCACATTTTTCATAAGATTCATCACCCGCATTAACGATTCCGGCTCGAACGGTATCGAACCGGCCGCGAAAAGAAAATCGAAAACTCTGGGCTGATCCCAAGCCATTGCCACAAGCATGCGGTCCAGACTGGGGAGCATACGCGCCCTCGCGTGTGCCGACCGGCGCCCCCGCCGGTCGGAGCCAAAGCCCCGTTCAATCATCAAACGATGACTCGTTCGGAAGCGCCAATGTGGTCGGCGAGGGCGCCGACCACCGCACGCGAGGGCGCGCGCGCTCCCCTTCTCAACCAACTCCCTCGGAGTGCTTCTCGCCCTTTCGTGCCTGTCGTCGTTTCGTGGTTCATTGTGTCGGTGGAACGGGCAACTGGCCCGTCCTCGGCGGCAACTTGCCGCCGAGTCTGGCACGGCAATGGGTCTCGCTCGGTGAGATTCTCGGCAGGAAAGCCTGTGGGCTGGTAGCCCACAGGAACGGGCAAGTTGCCCGTTCCACCCTGAACCGAACTGCAAAGAAAGGGAGGAAATTGAGCGAGCCCCTTCCCTCTCTCACGGCGCGAGCACTCGATAAAATCGCTGCCGCGACTGGGCCGTCTCGGGCTCAAGAAAACCCATGACGGCACCGGTCCCCAGGAAGTTCGTCCATGTCCTCCACTCCACCAGGTTGGTCGAGGATTGAATGACGTACTTCGAACCGGGCCCGCCCAAGACCTGGAGATTGAGCGAACCGCTGGCCAAGCGCTGGACGCTCAAGATCGGGCGGTTCGGCCCTTCGATCACCGTCACGATCGAGTTGGTGTTGTTGTTCAAACTCACCTCGTTATTCAACGATTTCACCCAAGCCACGTTCGTAATCGTTCCCGGAAAGACCGGTCGAGCCGTGATCTTCAACGACGTTTCCGATCCGTTCGGAACATGTCCCACCTTGAACGTCACCAAACCCGACGCCTCGCTCCAGCTTCCTTCGGCGGCCTCGGCCGAGACGAAGACAAGTTGCGGCGGCAGAACGCTGGTCACCACAATGCCCGCTCCCTCGCCTTCGCCCGTGTGAAACACCCGCAGATCATAGATCACCGGCGCGCCCGTGAACGTGGGTTGAACATGAGCGTTCATGGGTGGAACGGGCAACTGGCCCGTCCTCGGCGGCAACTTGCCGCCGAGTCTGGCAC
>CAYHFE010000754.1:0-3232 GCA_964355375.1 uncultured Verrucomicrobiota bacterium | reverse complement strand
GTATGCCCGAATTGGGCTCGTACGGGTCTGTGGGGGTGCCGGCGGGTAACCGCCGACACTACCCGGAGCATCGCTTCGCCAGCGCGTCAGCGCCGACCGGGCCGGCAACCACTCGCGGTCGATCCCGTCGCCTTTGTCGGCTTGTCTGTTTCACCCGGGTGTTCAATAATCCCCCCACCAAATGAAACCCAACCACACCTCCACGCCGTCTCGCCGAGCTCTGCTGCGACGGACTCTTAACCGTATCGAGTCCATTGAGACGGGGAGCGCACGCGCCCTCGCGTGCCGTGGTCGGCGCCCTCGCCGACCACACTGGCGGGTTCGGACAAATCACTGTTTTGTGACTGGATTGGACCTCCGTCCCGACCGGCGGGGCGCCGGCCGGGACACGCGAGGGCGCGTCTGCTCCCCAATTCAGACTGCATGCTTACGGCTCAATTCAATTCCCAGAATCGCGCGGCTGGCCCTCTGGCTGATCGCCGGCGCGATCGGCGGAGCCCAGCTCGGCGCAGCGGAATCTCCCGCCGGCCGGTGGCAGATTCACACGTTCGCCGGAACCGGGCAGGCGGGATTTTCCGGCGACGGCGGCTCGGCGGCGCGCGCCCAACTGAACAACCCCTACGGCTTGGTCCGGGGTCCCGACCGCGCTCTTTACATCTGTGACATGGGCAATCACGTCATTCGCAAAGTCGCTCCCGATGGCACGATCTCCACCATCGCGGGCACCGGTCGGCGCGGCTATTCCGGAGACGGCGGCCCCGCGCGCCAAGCCGATCTGAACGAGCCGTACGAAATTCGCTTCGATGCCGCGGCCAATATGTATTTCGTGGAAATGCAGAATCACGTCGTGCGCCGGGTCTCGGCCCGCGATCATGTCATCTCGACGGTGGCGGGAAACGGTCGGGCGGGATTCTCCGGCGACGGCGCACCGGCCATCCAGGCCGCGCTGAAACAACCCCACAGCATTCAGTTCGATCGCCAGGGCAATTTATATATCTGCGATATCGGCAATCATCGGGTGCGCAAGGTCGATCTGAAATCCGGAATCATTTCCACCGTGGCCGGAACGGGTGAGCGCGGCTCCACCGCCGACGGCGCGGCGATTCAGGGGACGCCCCTCAATGGTCCGCGCGCCATCGACTTCGACCGCGCAGGGAACCTCTGGCTCGCCTTGCGCGAAGGCAATGCGGTTTATCGACTCGACCTTGAGGCGGGCCGCATTCACCACGCCGCCGGCATCGGCCGGAGCGGTTTCACCGGCCATGGCGGCCCCGCCCGGGAGGCCACGCTGTCGGGTCCGAAAGGAATCAGCGTGGCGCCGAATGGCCGGATCTATTTCGCCGATACCGAGAGCCACAGCATCCGCTGGATCGACCCTAAAACGGGCCGGATTGAACTGGCCGCGGGAACGGGGGAGAAAGGCGACGGGCCCGACGGTGACCCGCGGCAGTGTCGAATGACGCGTCCCCATGGCGTGTTCGTGGATACCGACGGCTCTGTCTTCATCGGCGACAGCGAGAGCCATCGGGTCCGAGTGCTGGGGACCATTCCGTGAAAACGCGGCTTCGTCGCCTCGGCTTTGGAGTGGGCTTATGGTTTCTCTGGGCTGGTCTGTCGGCCGGGATAGCCGCGGCCGTGGCTGCGACGGCGGACCTGCCTCTGGCGGCAGACGTCATCGCCAAGATCATTGAGCGCGATAAAAAAGTCGGCGGCCAGAAGAAATACGACGGCTTTGCTTGGAGGAAGACTTCCGTGCGGGAGGAGTTGGACACCAAAGGTCAGGTCAAGTCGCGGGAAGAGAAAGTGTACGACGTGATCTGGAGAGACGGTGCGCCGTCCAACCGGTTGGCGCAGATCAATGGCCGGGCCTTGTCGGAGAAGGAGCAAATGGAAACGGCGCCAAATGAAAGGAAAGCCGGCCGGGCATTCACCGGGGCGAAGCCCGCCAAAGACGACGACAAGAAAGAGGGTCATTCGCTGGCCGAGTTGCTGGCGCGCTTCCAGTTCCAGCCCGAGAAGCGCGAGTTGCTGAATGGAAGGCGCACGTTGGTCTTTGGCTTCCAACCGCAGAGCCCGGCGGCGTCCAGCACGATCATGGATCGGGTCCTGAACAAGCTGGCCGGCACCGTGTGGATCGATGAGGACGATTTCGAATTTGCCCGGGTCGAAGTCCATCTCACGGAACGTGTCACGCTCTGGGGCGGCCTGCTCGCGGCGTTGGACACGTTTAGCCTGTCTTTGAGGTGGGTCCGGTCGGACGAGGGCGTTTGGCTGAATCAAAGCGCCACGACTCTCCTGGAAGGCCGCCAGTTTGTCAGCGCAATGCGCTATCGCGTCACCGATCGCTCGAGTCAGTTTCGCCGCGTCGCCAAAGATGACCCGAAACCCTGACCCGGGTGCGGGTACGGCCTTGGATTCGGACCGGGCCAACCGTTCGGCGCGGCAGCCTGCGCCAAGCGAAAGGCTTTCTGTGAACCGGTCGTCAACCGGGCGGACCGACTTTCGAGAGGCGGACAGGAGAACTCCGTCGGGTTTTGGAGTGCGGCCGCCCTTTGCCGCTTTCTCGGCGCCGGTCAAAAGCGCCGGAGAGCCGGCGCGGGTCCAAGACGCTGGCGCAACGCCGCCCACTCCATACAGATCATGGTCCCAATGCATCCACCAAGCGGGAGATGGATACCACTCCAGCCCCTGTTTTCAAGGTCATGAGACATCGGGTCCACGAACCTTTCCGCCGAACAACTTGCCGCAAATGCGCCTCCAAGCACGGGTTGAAGTCGATCAGGCGAGCCCATCTGAACCGACCGTCAGTTGCTTCCGGGGGCAGCCCACAGCAGACCGTTTCAAAAGAAGCGTCCCCGATTTCCGCGAGCCGCATCAGGCCATCAGGCGAATGATTTGACGGCGGCGAACCTGACCCATGTGTTCATTCCACAATCGAATCGCTGCCTTTTCCTCGTCAAGGCTCGCCGGACCCCTCGGATCTTTGACTTTCTCCAAATAATCGATAATCGAAATACAACTCGGCGTCGTCCACGAAAATCGGCGCTCGCCGCAGCACGGGCAACGTATTATCTTATCGTTGAACCTTTAACCCCTCCAACGCCGTGACCACTTTGGCCGTGGTTCGAACCTTGCCAAGATGGACGCGACCAACCTGTGTTTTCCCGGTCTTGCCGTCTTCGATCGTCACCTGGGCGCATAAAACCGACCATGGCGCACCTAGAGTCCGCGA
>CAYHFE010000753.1:0-3235 GCA_964355375.1 uncultured Verrucomicrobiota bacterium | reverse complement strand
GCAGCCAAAATCCCTCGCCGCAGGACCCTTTTCAATTTTAAAACAGGCTCTTAGAGATCAGGCTTGCTCTGGGCTCGGGTGGCAATCGTTTCGAGCTTATCCCATTCGGCGCCGACCCTTTTGTGAGCTTTTTCCAAAAGGTCCTTCGGCCACGGCTCGATGTTGGTGAGCCGCTGGCTTTGTGTTTTTGCGGCCTCTTGTTCGATGACTGAGCGGAGATGACGACGGAGTGTGATTCGGATCAACTCCTGTTTTTTTGTGGGGCGTGCGACGAGTGCCTTCCCGGAGCACGTCCTGCAATTCCTTCTCAACACGCAAACGGCATGGAACGGCTCTCATGAAGAAACTGTAACGCCGTGTTTTACGGCGGGCAATCGCGTTTTCCGCGAGAATAACCCATTGCCCTGTTGCCGAGATACGGACCGGGTCGAAGGCTTCGAAAGCCGGGATGATTTGATGGGCTTCTTGGGAAAGGAAGACCTTGTTTCGGCGACACCAGAATCCCGAGAACTAACGATAAAATTTGCAGACGATATCCCGTGGAGAACCGATGGCGGGAACCGACACGTCCGACGCCTTCAATTCCAACGTCAAACGCTGGAAATCCAAAGTCGTAAAATGCGCATCGCTTGAAACGAGCAAGCCGCATCCGAGCAACGCGGCTTCGGCAAGGATGAATGAATCGTTGATCTCCGTTTCAGGCAATAGTCCGGCATGCCGGAGTCTCAGAGCGATTTGCTCCGTAATGCCATGCTCAACTGGCAGGAAGTTCACCGGCTCGAAGCCCCAATGCGTCAGGCTTTGCAGGGCCTTGACCGCCAAACGTTCATCCTCCTCGGTCTCACCATACTTGGCTATGAATCGCAATTCCTGAATCACCGTGGGGAGAACCACCCAACGGGCACCGGCAACCCGTTGTCGAACCAAGCCGAGCGTATCGACGACAGATTCGACCTCGGCGGCCAAATCCATCAGGACGTTGGTGTCAGCGGCGATGAGCATGACCCGGCTCGGCAGGAGCGCCATAAATAGTAGCCAGCCCCTCTTGCATGAGCTGCTTGCGCTCCGCCTCCGTCAAGTTGTTCATCTTGGGCCGGTACTTTTCCACGATCCGCGTGCCGACAGTTTTCTGAGGTGAGTGGGTGGCGTTGCCTTTAGCCTTTTTCATCGCTGGCGAGAAGGTAGCCGACAGAGACACAAAGCTCAACGGAAGTTTTCCAAGGCCTCAAAAGCCGGGATGATTTGATGGACGTCTTGGGAAAGAAAGAAATTGTTTCGGCGACACCATAATCTACACCCTGGCTGCTCTCATGACCGGAGATCAAACTTGGACTGAAGCCGGCGCAGCCGGTTGGAGTTGGACTCGGTCCAGCCGGAATGTCCGGATTTCCTGCCTCAGTTCACAGAACCCCGTCACATAGCTGGCAGGATACCCTTCGACGCGGTAGAGCAACACGGGATGCACCCGGCGTTGTGCCCCGAAGCTGGAGCCGCCCGCGTAGGTGAAATCCACCGACTGGTTTAGCCGGAGCGCGCGGATGAAGAACCGCTCGACCGGCTCCTCCGAGTTCAAGATCGGGGTTCGTCCGGCTGCCTGCCATTCGCGCAGGCTCAGTTCCGGTTCAGGCGGTAGTGGAATCTCCGGAACCACCTGCCTCGGCAGTCCGCTGCCGAGGGTTTCGCCTCCGCCAGTCGCCAGCGGCGCGGTGGAGAGGGCGGCCAGAGCATGCAGAAAACTTTTTCTCGTCAGTTGCATCGTATCCTTTTCGGCGCGGTTGCACTTCGTCTGGGTCATGTGTCCATGTGCTGGATCGGCCCCCCTGACGCTGTTGCGGCCGTCCCCATGTGCGGCATCACGTATTCATCAAACGATTCGTAATTGGGGATGCCGCGCTTGCCGTTCACGCGCCCAAGAATTGTGTTGTCAATGCGGTGATGCAGGAAGTCCACGAGTTCGCCAAAACGCCCTTCTGGAATGAAGTAGGTGGGAGCTTTGAATTTGGACTCGATGTTTTTGAAAAGCACTGAATAGTGAAAACGGTCCGTGCGCCCGAAGCGGGCATCGGCCTCGCGGTAATGGTTGTAACGCTCGACGAGGCACTTCACGTAATTGCGCTTGGCGAGATTCGCGCCGATACAACCTTCCGGGTAGGAGGCGGGACGCTTGCTGCCTTTGCTGACTCGCACGTTTACGCGATCGCCGACGTGAATCTCCGCTCCGGCGAGATTTCCGCCGGAAACATTGAGCGCATTCTTCGTCTTCATGTTGCTGTTTTAGCTTGGATTCATGGTTTGCCAACAACTCGTTCATCACGCCTGACAAGCGCTGACGAAACGCTTCTTCAAACGTCCGCATATCGGTGTAGGTATGATAAATGGCGTTCTTCCCCAGCTTGTCTTTGAACCTCTCGATCCGCTCAAATTCATTGCGCGCCTTCTTCCGCTTTGGTGTCGGCAAGTTGGCGAAATACACCATCACCTTCTTGCCGCGCTTGATGCTGCGATGGATTTCCTCCTCCGTTCCTGAATCCGCGACACCCGTAGGCGAACCAAATCGCGCATTGAAAATGCCCACCATGATGTCGCATTGATCCACCACCTGCTTGTTGAGCAGCGCTTGCGGGCGGCCACCGGCGGAGGGATGACTGTGCGTGCGCCAGTTCGTGAACTCCACCCGTGCCCTCGACAATGGCCCGTGGTCGCGATTCCATTGCTCAATCTGTCCGCGGATCACATCATGCGCCTCGTCCACATCCGATGGCGCACCCACGAATACACGAAACAACAGGACTAGCTCTGGCATGATGGGGTGAGATTATCCATCGGCGACCAGCGCGTCAAAGCGCAAGCGTGCGCTGATTGGTTGGTGCGGTGTTTATGAAGCACGTTTCCGCTTCGCCTTGGTTTTCTTCTCCGGAATTGAATTGGCGACGGCACCCAGAATGGCGGGCAGGTTTTGGATCGTGGAGAGTTGTCCTTCTTCGACAATATAATGCGGTTTCGCCCCCGGATAGGGTTCGCCTTGCTCACACAGGCGGTCGAGCTCGTGGCTGGCGGGAAGTATTTTCACATAGAGGAGATCGTCGCAGACCAGCGCCACCACTTTCCCGTCTGCGTACAAAGCGTATTCCCCAAACATCGCTCGCGCCGAAAAGCGGCCACGGTCCCGTAGTTTTCCCAATATGAATTCGACCGTCTCCTTCTGTGTTGGCATATCATTCCAGTTTTGTTGTGG
>CAYHFE010000752.1:0-3236 GCA_964355375.1 uncultured Verrucomicrobiota bacterium | reverse complement strand
CAGCGGCGCAAACAGGGACACGCGAGCCGCGCGTCCCTACCATCAACGGTTCATGAAGAGGGGCCGGTGCTCCACTTCATCGGCCCGGCTTAGGTTGTTCAACCCGGTCCTGCTCCTTCTGCTCGTCGTCCTCATGGCCATCCTCGATGGTCGCGCCCAAAACCTGCCACCAACGAACCGGCGCGCGAGTTATCGGGCCGACCGAATCCTGATCCAGCCGATGAAAGTGGATGGGTCCACGGCCTTGGAGGTCTTGCACCGAAGGCACGGAACCCGAATTCTGCGGGTTTTTCCATCGCTGGAGAATCTACAGGTCCTCTCTCTCCCGGCGGGCGGGGACGTGAATTCAACGGTCGCGGCGTTTCGGCAAAGCGGGTTGGTCGAGTTTGCCGAACCCGATTATTGGCTCAAGGCGGCGGCCGTCCCGAATGATCCCCGGTTTCTTGATGGAACGCTCTGGGGTGTGAACAACACCGGGCAACGGGCGGGCCGAATCGACGCCGACATCGACGCGCCGGAGGGCTGGGACATCCGCAGCTCCGCGAGCAACGTCGTGGTGGCAATAATTGACAGCGGCATTCGCACCACCCACGAGGATCTAGCGGCGAATCTATGGGTGAATCCCGGTGAGATCGCCGGCAATGGACTGGATGATGACCGGAACGGTATTATCGATGATGTCCATGGGATCGACTCGATCACGAACAAAGGGGATCCCAAAGATGACAGCGGCCATGGAACCCATGTCGCCGGCATCATCGGGGCGGTTGGAAACAATGGCAAAGGCGTGACCGGCATCGCTTGGAATGTCCAACTGATGATCCTCCGATTCATGGACAGCTCCGGGTATGGGGCGACTTCGGATGCCATCCAATGCATCGATTACGCCCGGAGCAAAGGGGCGAGTATCATCAATGCGAGCTGGGGCGGAACCGACAACTCGGCGGCCTTGCGGGGAGCGATTTCGCGGGCCCGGGATGCCGGAATCATTTTCGTGGGCGCCGCCGGGAATGAATCGGCCAACAACGACGTGGTGCCCAATTACCCGGCCAGCTTCGAATTTGACAACATCGTTTCCGTCGGGGCCTCGACGCGAACGGACGGGCTGGCGGATTTCTCGGATTTCGGCGCGACCACGGTGGATTTGTTCGCGCCCGGCGACACCATTTATTCAACGTGGTTCACCGCCAACACCGCTTACTCTTACCTGAGCGGCACTTCCATGGCCGCCCCTTACGTCACCGGCGCCCTCGCACTGTTGCGCGCGCAATTCCCGGGTCAGACCTATCGCCAATTGATTGACCGACTTCTGGCCGCGACGGATCCGGTCGCGAATCTGGCGGGCAAGTGCGTGAGCGGCGGGCGGCTTAATCTGGATCGGGCTCTCCGCTCCTCGCTCTTGGCGAATTTTGCGGCCAGCCCTTTGGTCGGTTCGCCACCGTTGACCGTCAGTTTCAAGGATCTTTCCTTCGGTGAGTCCGTGCAAAAGACCTGGAGCTTTGGCGATGGCAGCCCCACCACTGCGGAGCCCAATCCCTCCCACGTCTATCGCTCGGAAGGCAACTTCAATGTCAGCTTGACCTTGTCGGGACCGAACGGCGTGACCAGCGTCCGGACCCAGGTCGTGACGGTCATCGCCAATTACCAGATTCAGAACATCGATTTCAACTGGATCGATCCGACTGCCATGACCCGGCTGGTGTTGACTGACAATGGCATCAGCCCGGCCCAGCGCCTTCCCTTTCCGTTCGTCTTTTACGGACAAAGCCGCGAACAAATCTTCGTCGCGGCCAACGGCGTGATCGGTTTCGGCAGCCAAGGCCTGGAAACCACCTCCAACACCGATCTGCCCAGTTCGGGCAATCCCAACGGCATCATCTGCCCCTACTGGGACAATCTCAATCCCGCGTCCGGCGGCAGTGTGCGAATCGGAACCCTCGGCGAGGCGCCGCGACGGCGAGTGGTGGTTTCCTGGGTCAACGTCCCCCGGAGTTCCACCACCGGCACCCCGCTCAGTTTCCAGGCGGTGCTTGAGGAAACGTCCCACCGGATTCAATTTCAGTATCTGGAAGTTCAACCCAATTCGACCCGAGGCGCGGCCCGCGGAGCCACGGTCGGCCTCGAGAATGAATCGGGCGCAATTGCGGCAAAATACACCTTCGACGGCAGCCCCTCGCTTTTGAAGAACAGCCAAGCCCTCCTATTTGTGCCGCAATCCCGCGGCGGGCTGGTCGTAAGCCCCTCCACCGGTTTGGCCGCCGCCGGCACCGCGGGAGGTCCGTTTTCCCCCGCTTCGCTCACCTACACCCTGGAAAACACCGGCGACCAACCGCTGCGCTGGCTGATGGGCAAGACCGAGGACTGGGTTCAACTCGGGGCGACCAACGGCGTGCTGAACCCGGGCGAAAGCACATCCGTCGCCATTTCCTTGACCGATTCGGCCCATCTCCTCAAAGCGGGAAGTTACTCCGACACGCTCGCGTTCATCAATGCCGACACGGGCTACGGAAACACCGCCCGCACCGTCAGTCTGGTCGTCAACGGATCCACGGGCCTTCTGGTGATCGCGCCTGATTCGGGGTTGTCGGCCAGCGGTTCTTCTGGGGGACCGTTCAATCCCGACACCCAGGTTTACACCTTGATCAACACCGGCGACGCGACGCTGCTGTGGAACGTCACCAAGACGCAGCCGTGGATTGGCCTCTCGTCCTCCTCAGGCAGCCTCGCCCCCGGTGCCAGCACGACCTTGACGGTTTCCATCCTCTCGGAAGCCGAAACTCTTCCGATCGGGCTCCACGAGGACGTGGTGCAATTCGTCAACACGAGCAATAGTCTCGGAAACGACTCGCGAAACGTGATCCTGCGCATTCGCGACGTGCCGCCTGCGCAACTTTCCCTGGACGCGACCGTCGAGTCGGGGCGGCTCCGGCTGCGCATCACCGGACAGCCGGGGAAGGTTTACCGAATCGAAACTTCGAGCGATTTGCGGAACTGGGCGACGCTCTTCACCAACACGATTTTGCCCGATGGATTCTTCGATGTTACCGAGCTGGCCAACGGCGCCTCCGAACCGAAGTTCTACCGGGCCGTGCTCGTCCCTTAGTTTGGCCACGCCCACATCAAGGGCTGCCGCAGAAAACCTGGCGGCCTTTTCCGAGCTCGTCTTGCCGCCCCGGCCAGTGAATCGGGGGAGAGCACTCTCTCCGGCACCCCATCAGATTTTGGCTTTACATGAG
>CAYHFE010000751.1:0-3237 GCA_964355375.1 uncultured Verrucomicrobiota bacterium | reverse complement strand
ATCTCCTCAACTCTCAACTCTCAACCATCAACACTCAACAAAACATGCAACTCATCGAACTCCACATCCTCCAGTCTTTCCCTGTCTCGTGCCTGAACCGCGACGACGTCGGCTCGCCCAAGACCGCCGTCTTCGGGGGCGTCAACCGCGCCCGGCTTTCCAGCCAGTCCCTGAAACGCGCCATCCGCGAATACGCGCAGGACAACCTGCCTGACGCGCGTTTCGGCGGCGAACGCACCAAGCTCATCGTTCAACCGCTCACTGACGCATTGAAGAAACACGGCCTTACCGACGACAAGGCCGCTGCGGAACACGCGGCCAACATCGCGGACAAACTCGCCAAGCTTGATGCCAAGTCCGGCAAAGATGGTGAAACCCCGCAGGTCGGAACCCTGACCTTTCTCGCCCCTTCCGAGATTGACGCCATCGCCCAACAGGTCGCGGCGCTGTTGAAGGAGAATCCCAAAGCGAAGGACTACGAGAAAAAGCTCGACAAGTTCTGCAAGTCGGCGGGCTTGCTGGATGGTGCGGACATCGCGATCTTCGGACGCATGGCCGCGAGCCTGCCTTCGCTCACCCTCGAAGGTGCGGCCATGTTCAGTCACGCCCTCTCAACCCATAAGTCCGACAACGATCTCGACTTTTACTCCGCCGTGGACGACCGGAAGCCGAAAGACGACGACGCCGGAGCCGGCATGATCGGCACGTTGGAGTTTTCCTCGGCCGTCTATTACCGCTACGCCGCCATAAATCTTGACCTGCTGGCCGACGAAGATCACCTCGCCAAGCTCTCGGTGGAGGATCGCCGGAAGGTCGTGGACGCCTTCATCCGCGCCACGCTCATGGCCGTGCCCGGCGCGCGGAAAAATTCGATGAACGCCCATACGCTGCCCGGCTGCGTGCTCGGCACGTTCAAGTCCGCCGGGCAACCGGTGCAGTTGATCAACGCCTTTGAAACGCCAGTGCGACCGAAATCCGGTTTGCTGGACACCTCCATCGAGGCCATGAAGACCCACCACGCGAAACTGAAGGAAACCTGGGGCATCACCTGCGACACCGAAGTCATTCTCCCCGACGTGAACCTCAACGCCTTTTGCGAGGCCCTGACCAAGCATGTCAGCTAACGCCTGTCTCGCCCTATTGCTCGACGGCCCCGTGCAATCGTGGGGGCACGCCTCGCGCTTCGAGCGCCGCACCACCGCGTTGCATCCGACCCGCAGTGCCGTGCTCGGAATCATCGCTGCCGCATTGGGCATTGATAAGCACGCGCCGGACGAAACATCGCAACTCGCCCGGCTCGATGCCTTGCGCGTCACCACCGTGAAGTTCGACAAGCGGGACGGACGCGGACAGGAACTCCCCATCCAACGGCTCGAGGACTACCACACCGTCACCGGCATTCGACGCGCCAGTGGGAAAGTGGATGACGACGCGACCGTCCAGACCTATCGCCACTACCTTCTCGACGCCCGGTTTGGGATGCTGATCGAAGGCCCGTCGGTCCTGTTGGAGGAAATCGCCACCGCGTTGCGCAACCCACGCTGGGGCGTCTGGCTCGGACGTAAATGCTGTCTCCCCGCCAGTCCGCTGCTCGTCGCGCCGCCCGGCGACCGCTCCGTGGTTTGGGCCGCGTTGCTTCAGCGCGCTGGCTACTCCGGCACGCAATCTGAAGACCAGTTCGACCGCATCCTCGAAGTCGCCGCCAACGATCCCGGCGCGGACATGATCGAAGACACGCCGGTTGGTTTCGGCGCTCCCATCGGTGAGCGCCACGCCCCGCGCTGGATTCGCCGCGTCCCCAAATCGTCAATCGTAAATCCGAAATCGTAAATCCCGATGGCTCTCTTTGAACGCCCACCCCTCGAAACCCTGGCCTCCGCCAAGGACCGCTGGACGCCGCTCTACCTCGAACATGGCCGGCTGGAAGTGGACGACTCCAGCGTGAAATGGATCGGGGCCGACGGCTTGCTCTGCCGCATTCCCGTGGCGACGGTTTCCGCGCTCATCCTCGGTCCCGGCACCACGGTCACGCACGCGGCCATCAAGGCTTGCGCCGAAAGCAACACGCCCGTTTGCTGGACCGGCGAGGATTCGCTCCGCTTCTACGCCTTCGGCCTGGCGCCCAATCACACCAACGACATGCCCCGCCTCCACGCCGAGGCCTGGGCCGACAAACGCCGCCGCACCCAGATTGCCCGCGCCATGTTCCTGATGCGCTTTCCCGACGTGAACGTGGCGGACAAATCCGTGAAGGAACTGCGCGGCATGGAAGGCCTGCGGGTGCGGACGCTTTATGCGCAATTCGGCCTCCAGCACGGCGTCACTTGGAAGGGTCGCAACTACGACCGCCAAAACTGGGAGATGTCAGACGGCATCAACCAGGCGCTCTCCTCCGCCAACTCCAGCCTTTACGCGCTCTCCGCCGCCGTCATCTGCTCGCTCGGTTATGTGCCCAGCCTCGGCTTCGTTCACGATTCCGGAACTCTGCCGTTTGTTTATGATGTGGCCGATCTCTACAAACACCTGACCAGCATTCCCGCCGCGTTCCTGGCGACGCGCCAGGATCCCAAGGACGATGGCGAACTCGTCCGCAAACTCTTCAAACAGCGCGTCGAGGAGGAAAGGATTCTGCAACGCATGCCCAAGGACTTGGCGGCTTTGTTTCAAACCGCCGAAGCCGCGCCCGTGCAGGCCGGCGACCGCCCGCCCTCCGCGCTCGGCTGAACTTCCCTCCCTCAACTCTCAACCTTCAACCAACCGCATGACCGTTCTGGTTGCCAACGATACGCCGCCTGCCATCCGAGGCATGCTCAAGCGTTGGTTCGTCGAGCCGAAGCCCAACGTATTTGTCGGCACGGTGAACCGCCGGACCCGCGACAAGATTCTGGATTACGTGAAACGCAACGCCGAAGACATGAGCCTGCTGATCCTCACCAGCGAGCCGAATTGTCAGGGCTTCAAAATTGAACGCTGGGGCCAACCCGACCGGCGCGACATCCATCTCAGCGGCCTGTGGCTGGTGGCTGAGCAATGGGTGGAGGCCGAAAATCAGCCCTTCTAAAACCTCAAAAGAGCTCGAATCCTCCCTTGCAACCTGTTGATATTTCAGGGTTCTCCCCACCCGCGTGGGGATGGTCCGTCTGTTGTGTGGTCGATGCTAGGCCTCGGCGGGTTCTCCCCACCCGCGTGGGGATGGTCCGAATGCGATCCTCGGCGCGTTGATCGGCCCGGAGTTCT
>CAYHFE010000750.1:0-3250 GCA_964355375.1 uncultured Verrucomicrobiota bacterium | reverse complement strand
GCCACGCATCGCCCAAGTCAAACGCGACGCTCAGATCGCCCAGGCCGAGGCCGACCGCGACGCCCAAATCCGCTCTGCGGCTGCCACTCAGGCCGGACAGGAAGCCAAGTTCGCCGCCGACTCGAAGATCGCCGAGGCCCAGCGCGATTATCAATCGAACGTAGCGAGCTACCAGGCCACCGTGAATCAGAAGAAAGCAGAAGCCGACCTCGCCTACGATTTGCAGAAGTACAAAACTGGCCAGCTCGTGAAAGCGGAGGAAGTGCAGGTCCAGATCATCGAGAAGCAGAAGCAGATCGAGTTGCAGCAACAGGAAATCCTCCGCAAACAGCGCGAACTCGAGGCCAACGTGCAAAAGCCCGCCGACGCGGAGCGCTACAAGGTCGAGGCGCAGGCCAACGCGAAAAAGTACCAGCTTGAGACCGAAGCCGCCGGCGCCGCCGCTGCCACCAAGCAAACCGGTTTCGCCGCGGCGGAAGTCAACAAAGCCATCGGTCTGGCTGAAGCCGAGGCGAACAAGGCGCGCGGCTTGGCCGAAGCCGCCATCATCGAAGCGCAAGGCCGGGCCAACGCCGAAGCCACGCGCCTCAAGGCTGAGGCCTTCCAGCAATACAACGAAGCCGCCGTCATCGAGCTGCTCGTGAAAGTGCTGCCCGAGATCGCCGGACGCATCAGCGAACCGCTCTCCAAGACAGAGAAGATCGTCATCATCAATTCCGGCAACGGCCCTGGCGGCGGGGCCAGCAAGATCACCGGCGACGTGGCGCAAATCATCGCGCAACTCCCGCCCATGCTCGAAAGCCTGACCGGCGTGAAGTTCGAGAAGTTGCTGGAGCAGGTGCCCGCGTTGCGGAAGGCGATGGGGAAAGAAGACAGGCAGGGAAGTTAGGACCTGCCCTGCTGTCATGATTTATCCGATGAGGAACTCATGGACGAATTGCGCAAGCCCGCTCGCTCCTCATCGGCGGCAACGGCTCCGTCGAGGCCAGCGACGTCTCCCTGGCTCGACAGAACGGGTCGGCCCAATTCTTGCCGAAGGTCGAGCGGAGATCTTCGGGGCTAGAATTTGATTAGATGCGCCTGCTTGAAACCATCATTGATGCGAATCACCACGCGCTCGCGGGTGATGAGCAGGCGGGATGGCAACCCGCGGAGTTTGCGGATTCACTGCCGATCATCGCGCTGACCTGCATCGATCCCCGGCTCAACCCGCTCATGCCGGAAGTGCTGGGCATCCCGGAGAACCATTTTATCTGGCTGCGCAACGCGGGGAACATCATCACCGGGCCGTTGAGCAGCACGATGCGATCGCTGGCGCTGGCCTGCGCGGTGAAGGGCGGACGAGAGATCGTCATTATCGGCCACACGGATTGTCTGGTCTGCAAGACGTCGATGATGGAGTTGACGGATCGGCTTAAGACGCTTGGCGTGGATCGAACACGGTTGCCGGAGAACCTCACGGAGTACTTCGGCCTGTTCGCGAGCGAACGGCAGAATGTGTTGAAGGGGGTCGAGTTCGCCCGGAACAGCCTGCTCATCGGCCCGCGAGTGCCAGTGCATGGGTTGCTGGTGGATATCGAGAGCGGCCGCTTGGAGTGGCTCGTGAACGGGTATCAGACGCTGGAGGCGGCCACTTCCACGCACGCCTCAGCCTCTGCGGATCCGGCGGCTTCGCCGCTCGACGCGTTGCGGCAAATGCTTCCCTTCAATCTGGGCGAGATGAAATTTCCGGAAGGCAAGATTGGCGAACTGGCCGCCACGGCCGAGGGCCTCATGGGTCGCGTCGAGCACGCGGCCCACCGGGCGGAGCGTCTGGCGGGCCGAGCAGGGGAATTCGCGGAGAAGCTTGGCAACCTGGCGGACCGAGCCACGAATTGGCTCAGCGAGGTGCAAACCCACGCCCCCGTGACTGAACCGCCGCCGGCCTCGCCGCCCGCTCTGAAACCTCAACCACCCAAGCTCCAGCCTGACAAACCGATCTCAAGCCTGAAGTCCAAGGCCGCGAAATAATTCTTCTCCGTGATCTTGACCATGCTCCCGACCGTCGTGCCCCAGTGACATTCCACGTCGTCCACGCCAAGAAAGCCGCGCGTCCTCTGGCCCGCGCGTCTTATTCCACTTTGTTTTCAAGTTGAGCGCAATTAGCCTAACTTCCTCCTCCGTAAACGGAAAAGCCCAGCAAAACCGAGGTTTTCTCGGTTTCGTCGGGCTACAAGCGAAGGAAAAAAACAAAGAATAAAAGAGCGGCCCAAACATTCCCTCCGTTCCATTCCGTCCTTTGCCGCTGACGCGGCAAAAGACTCCATTGCACGGAGGGAATGTTCCTCTCAGAAACCACCGGGATTTCAGCATGGTTTTAGGAACAAGTAATGACGGGAATTTTAATTGTCGTCGCTACGGAAGAATAATTGTCGTTGACGACAAGTGCACGGCGCGTTCGGTGAAGCGTTGGGCCGGGCATTGGCCGTCGAGCGCGCGGTGGGCCCGCTGGTGGTCCTCGGATTCAATCCAGCGCCAGAGCCGGGCATTGAGTTCTTCCAGGCTGTGAACCGGATCAAGGATCAGGCGTGCCTCAAAATCTTCCTGGAGGGTTCGAAAAAATCTCTCCTGCTTGCCCTTGCTCTCGGGTGCGGACTGCACCCTCTTCGAACCAAGCCAAAGCGTTCTTCACCGTCACGCACCCCTTCCATCCCTGGCACCGCCGGCGTTTGGAGTTGAGTGAGTGTCGACGGCGATGGGGTCACTGGCGGGTCTACTATCTCAATGAACGAGGGCAACTGGCCTATTTCCCCGCCTCTTGGACTGACGCTGGCCCCCCTAATTCCATCTGCTTTTCCAAGGCCAGTTCCTCCACCAAGCGGTGCAGGGTCGCGGCGGACAAACGGGTCACGAAACCCAGATGGGCCGCATTCATCGCCTCCAAGTTGACCTGACTGCTCATCCCCCCATCGAACACGAAGATCGCCTCCTGGATGCCCAAGCGACGGCGCAAGATGTGCAAGAGGCCTTGGAGAGTTTGGGTATCGTTGCGATTACCGCGCAAGACCGATACGTGCAAAGGCAAGCCCTCGGTGTCCGTCGCCACGGCCAGGATGATCTGGGGTCGATCGCTGCGGTGATCTCGACTGTGACCGTATTGGGCCAAGTGCTCCGGCCCCCGGCCTTCGAAGTAAACACTGGTCAAATCGTAGAGCACTTGAGACCGAAAACGTAGGCTTGCACCATTGGGGCTGCCAGCGTGTTCATCTGC
>CAYHFE010000749.1:0-3263 GCA_964355375.1 uncultured Verrucomicrobiota bacterium | reverse complement strand
CCACGCGGCCTTCACGCTGAACCGGAACGGGGGTTTCGTCGCCCTCGTGCGGCCGGATGGCAAGACCCTGGCCAGCGCTTACGAGTATGGCCCTCAGGAGCGGAACGTCTCTTATGGCGAAAAGGGCGTGGAGCGCAAACGGGGTTACATGTATCCGGCCTCCCCCGGAGTTGTGAACACTCAGGATCCAGCTCCCGCCTCGCTCAGCCCGGAAGTGGTATTCTCCCATGGCGGCGGCTTCATCACCGGTCCGGTGTCCTTGACCCTGGCGGGCACGAATGGGCCGGGGGCGGAGATTCGCTACACGCTCGACCGAACCGAGCCGGGTCTGATTTCGCCGATCTTCAGCAACGCCATTCCGATCGCTCAATTCACGACGGTGAAGGCGCGAGTCTATGCGCCCGGCTACCTGCCCGGGCGGAGCAGCAGTCGCACTTTCGTTCTGATGGATGGCACGCTGACGAATTACGCCGGGACCAACAAGGTGTTTGAATCGAACCTGCCCCTGGTTTTTGTCGATAGTTTCGGCGTTGCGGTGGACGGATCGACCGGTGGTTCGCGCCCATTTCGGCCCAGCTATGCCGTGGTGATTCCCCCCGATCCCAAGACGGGACGCGCCCGCCTCACCACGCCCCCTGAATATGCGGGTCCGGCCGGAGTTCATGTTCGTGGAGAAAGCTCGGCCGGCTTCGACCAGCGCAGCTACGCCCTGGAGCTCTGGGATGACGCGGGCAAAGATCGAGACGCCACTTTGCTCGGAATGCCCGCGGAGTCCGACTGGACGCTCATTGGTCCCTGGAGCGAGAAGACGCTCATGCGAAACAAGCTCGTCTTCGATTGGATGCTGGCGTTGCGCGGGCAGGATGGCACCTCGGTGCGGACGCGGTTCATCGAACTTTTTTTCAATCAGACCCGGCCGGCTTCGGGACAGGTGGGTTTCTCCAGTTATCGCGGCATCTATTTGCTGACGGAGAAACTCAAGCGCGGCAAAGGCCGGCTTCCGATCGAAAACCTCAACGACAAGACCGTCGATCCCGAGCTGATCACGGGCGGTTACATTCTCCGCAAGGACAAGGATGACGCCTTGAAAAACAACTGGACGACGGCACGATTCAGCATCCCGTTGCAGAGCTTCGACCCGGATCGGCTCAACCTGCCCCAGGTCACTTACATCAAGAACTACGTCAATGCTTTTGAGAACGCGCTCAACGGCGTCAATTTCCGCAGCGTCACCAATGGCTACCAGGCCTACATCGATGCCGACACATTCATCGACGCTCAATGGATGCTCGAGATCGCCAAGCAGGTGGATGGGTATGTTTTCAGCACCTATTTTCACAAGGATCGAGGGGGCCGATTCCGCGCCGGACCTTTGTGGGATTTCAACATCTCCCTGGGCAACGCCGATTACGCGACCGGGGATCTCTCCAAGGGATGGCTCTATGACTCGGCCAATGGCGTCGGGCAGCTCTGGTATCCCAAGCTCCATTCCGATCCCGAGTACAAGCTGGCTCACTGGGATCGCTACTGGCAGATGCGCCGCTCGATCTTCGCCTCCAACACGGTGCTGGCCACGATCGACAAACACATGGTCACTCTCCTCGACGGATACACGGGCGCGGTCAGCAACCGGGCGCCGGCCACGATCGAGAATCCCGTGGCCCGGCATTTCCGCAAGTGGCCGCGCCTCGGCCTCCGGGATTGGCCCAATCCGGCCGCCGAAACCTCGATCAAGACCTGGCAGGCGGAGGTGGATTACATGAAGACTTGGATCATGCAGCGTCTCGAGTGGCTGGATGATCAAAGCCTGCGGAGCGGCCGGCTGGCGTATCGTCCCCCGGTCCTGAGTCACAATGGCGGTTCCATCTCGACCCCGGTCTGGCTCGCGATGGAGCCCTTCCGCCGGGTCTTGGCGGCGACCCAGTACCCCGAAGGCGAGATCTACTATACGTTGGACAATTCGGATCCGCGGCTCCCCGGCGGCGAGATCAGCGGGCTCGCTCGCAGATATTCCAGTCCGGTTTTGGTCCCATCGTCTCTGACCGTGAACGCCCGCCTTTACTCCCAGCGCCAATGGTCGCCGCTGGCCACGTCCACCTTCTCCTTTGAATCGAGGCCGGCCAGCGCCGCCACGTTGGCGGTCTCGGAAATCCTCTATCAACCGGCCCCACCCAGCGCCGCCGAGATGGCCGCCGGATTGCTCGACGCCGCCGACTTCGAGTATCTGGAGCTGCGCAACATTTCCAAGCAAGCGATTGACCTCTCCGGCGTGAAACTCGTCAATGGAATCGAATTCGATTTCTCGTTTGGTCCGGTTTCTTCCAAGTTGTTGCGGCCCGGCGAATCGATCGTCATCGCGGCCGACAAGCGCGCCTTCTCGATTCGTTTCCCACAGGTGCCGAGCGCCCGAGTCCTGGGCCCGTTCCGCGGCCACCTCGATAACGGGGGGGAAACGATCACCCTGCAGGCGGCCGACGGGAGCGTGATCAAGGAGTTCCGCTATGACAACAGCGCGCTCTGGCCGGCGGCGGGCGACGGCGGAGGGCGCAGCCTGGTCTTGAAGGATCCGGCGACGAATCCGAATCCCGCGGATCCGTCCCGTTGGACCTTGAGCGCGAAGGTGGGTGGAACCCCGGGCGAATCGGGCACCGGCGCCGACACCTTCACCGGTGATCCGGCGAAGGACACCGATGGCGATGGCTTGGTCGATTGGTTCGAGTTCGCGTCCGGATCTGATCCGGTAAATCCGGCGTCGAGATTCTTGCCCGCGGCGTCGATCGCTTCGTTCGAGATCAACGGGGTCAAGGCCGATTATCTGACCTTCGATTTTCACCGCCGCTCTGGCGCGCGCGGCGTCAAATTCATCATTGAATTGAGTCGGGACCTCAAGTCGTGGAGCCTGGCCGACGCCAGTCTGACCCTGGTCGGATCCCGGGAGAATCGCGATGGCACCATCACCGACACCTATCGCTCGGCCGCGCCGTTGCCCACTGGCCCGAGCCCGCCGCTCTTTCTCAGGTTGCGAGCGGTGCCGGAGTGAGAATTCCACGAAACGATGTTTCCCGCCTCGAGCGCGTGAACCAGCCAGGGACGAGCCGCGCGTCCCTCCTTGCGAAGGTTCGTGGAGAGCGGACACCTCCAAAAATTGGACGTGAGTTGGGGCCATGAACCTGAAATGCAAAAACCATTGGAAATCAACGAACGCATGTTGCGGTTCATGGAAAGGAAAATGTGCGGAGGACCGCCCTTGATTGTGCCCATGA
>CAYHFE010000748.1:0-3266 GCA_964355375.1 uncultured Verrucomicrobiota bacterium | reverse complement strand
GAAGAAGATTTGGGACGAGATCAATCGGAGGAAGAAAAAGGATCGTGGCGAAGGTTGAGCGAACTCGCGGCGCCGTCGCTCAGATCTCTGGCGGCGGTTCCCGACTTGAAACACTGTTGCGCGCTGATGAGTTTCAGCCATGTTGCATCGGACAAAACCGCCCTCCTTGCGGAGCTTCGGACGCTGCTCCCGCCGTTTTGCCTAAAGCATCGCATTCGCAGGCTGGACGGTTTTGGATCTGGAGCGCACGCCGGCTGGATTGCCAAGAACCGTGATCGCTTCCTGAAAACTGACGGCGTGCTTGCCACCTTGGCGAGCATTGGAGTATGGTTGGCTCAAGTATGACCGTGACCATTCCAGCGGAGCGACTCGGTGATCTTGCGTTGAGCGAAAACGACGCGCTCGTGGACATTGCCATCGGTCTCTACAAGCGGGAGCAAGTCTCGCTCGGCAGGGCCGGTGAAATTGCCGGGTTGTCTTCACCGGGATTTCTTGCCGAACTTGGCCGCCGCCGAATTCCCATCAATTACGACACGGATGATCTGCGAGCTGACATGGCCGTCCTGAAAGCCCTGTCGTAGGGCGGGATCTGGAACATAAGCCGTGATCATTGTCAGCGATACGACCGCGATCACCACGCTGCTCAAGGCCGGTCTGGAGGGGTTGCTCCAGAAGTTGTTTGGAAGCGTAATAGTTCCACAAGCGGTGTGGGATGAGTTGAGCGTCTTCCATCCGCGTCTGCCGGGATTTCTTTTCCGGCAGTCGGTTTCAGCGAGGATCCAGCGTTTGCCTGGCACCGAACTACTTGGTCTTGGCGAAGCGGAGGCAATTCAGTTGGCGAAAGAGATTCCTGCCGACTTGCTCCTGACCGATGACCGCAAGGCTCGGACGGCAGCGTCCGGGCTCGGCATCAGATGTGCCGGTGTCTTGGCCGTGTTGCTGGATGCCAAAGCAAAGGGCCACCTTCACTCGGTCCGCGCCGCAATCGAGGAAATCGAAAAGAAAGGAGGCCTCTATCTCTCCAACTCAGTCAAGAATGAGGCCGTCAAGTTGGCGGGTGAACAATAGTTTTCGACCTGCCAAGTTCAGGCGGCGGCCGCGAGGGGGCAAAGGAGTTCGATTCTCCGAAATTGGAAACGAGAGTCCGACTTCCCAATTGAGAGGAAACAGGATCAAAGGAAACGCTGGGGAAAACCTGCATTCTGGGCATTTTCGGCTTTTGTTACTTCCCAAAAAACTTCCCACTGGCGTGCCCGAGATTTACTTCCCAGTGATTAACTATTTGAAATTAAGGTGGTTGCAGAAGTTGGAGCGGGTGAAGGGAATCGAACCCTCGTTTCTGGGATCGTTGGTTACGGCTAACTTGCGGGGGTTTCGGTCGTCCGGAGAGCGAGCGCATTGATCGGATACCTTTGCCAAAACTGATTTTGTGTATCACATACATCTACGGCGAATCGATTGATGATACATTTTCTGGATTATGAATGCGATTGATCAGCAAACCGAATTCTTAAGCTGGAAAACTTCTCCGGCTCGCCTGAGCGCGTTGCAAACGGCATGGTTTCTCGGTTTTGAACCACACGAGGTTCCCATTCTCGTTGCAGCCGGTTTGCTGAGGCCGCTCGGCCATCCAGCGCGGAACAGCACGAAATTCTTCGCGACAGAAGCATTGGAGCAACTGCGGCACGACGAAAAATGGCTCGCTCGCGCCACTGACGCGATTTGTGGCTACTGGCGACAAAGAAATGCCCGCAAGCAGACAGCCTGCCGGTGTGGTGCCGGGGCAGGCACACGATTTAACCGACCGTCGGCCCTAAACGGGCAGCCTGATCGTGCTCGGACGAAAGTAGCGGCAACTGAATGATCCGCCTTTGGATTGGCGATGTCGGTTTGCGAGCCGCCGAGATGCCAACACAATTCGTAGAAATTGCGACGCTCCGGGTTCTTTTCCCGCTCAATGATCAGGTGATGCTCTGCGCTGGTAATGGCGCGCTTGTCCTTGAAATGCACTTCCGGCCAAAGGCGCTTGGGAATGAGAGGCCACGGCAGCCAGTTCATTGAAATGCAGAAGTTGTGCAGTTTCCGCAGATGGACATTCGTGCTGACCGTGCCCGCCTTGAGGCAGGCGAGCAGATGCTCGGCTTGCGTTTCAAGAATCACACGATCCCGAATGAAATCTAACGCAGTCTCCTTCGCCGCCCGCCGCCAGCGGTCCTGCGTTGAACCGCTCTTGGTTTCGACGATGGCATTGAGAGCTTGTTGCCATGTTCGGGTCGAGACGCCTGAATCCGTGCCGGCCAAGTAGGCCTTGGCGATCTGAAGATTCAATTGCGGCTGGCGGACGGATTCGTTGCGGGCGTTGAGCAACGACATCGCCTCGACGCGATTCTTCGTGCGAAGGCTTTCCTGTTTTCGGGTTTCCGTGTCTTCGACGTAGAATACACCGCCGAGCTTGCGGCGGTAGAGGATGAAACGACGTTTCATAGGTTCAGACTTTCTGTCCGAAGCTATGCGACTGAACGCGGCTGTGGGTGTATGTGCTACACCAAATGGGCGGCGAATCCCGACTTCACCAGTGGTTGTCGAGTAATACCGGAGTAATTATTGAATCGTAACCCGGTAATGATTTCACTGGCACTTTCACTGGCACTTGCCTCCTCTGGAATCTGCAATCCATTGCAAAATAGAAGCTTAGGGTTGGAGGCGAGGGTCGGAATCGGACTCTCAGGTTACCTTCTCCCAGCAAATGCAAACATAGTTTTTTTCACACTACTTGCTCACCACGCTCGCTCTGTCTCGGGATTTCCCGTGCAGTTTTTACTGACGCGATTGGCGTCAACACGAGAGGTTCGTATCGCAGGCACGATCCCATGAACCGTGTGGCTTGTGGATGAAGCCGGTGGCTTGGAAACTAATCGAAAGCTTCGACGGATTCCTAATGGACTTTGGTCATTTCCTTCATGATCGCGCCAGTCACTTTGCGAAGACTTTCGGATGATCCTTCAGGCGTCGGGCATTGAATCGGTTTGACTCCCGGCACGTTCATCCAATCTGAACGCCTTTGCGGAACGATTTCTGACGATGAGAGCAGGCCTTTCTTTTGGTCCCACTGACGGAATTGTGGTAAAAGTGTTTGTCGGTCGGAAGGATTTCCTTCTAGCATCCTTCTAGCAGACGGCAAAAATTGGTGCCAATTGGGTGCCAAGTGAGTCCTATGATCGCGAAATCCGGTTGGGCTTCTAAATGCGAGTTGTAACGCGCACGAA
>CAYHFE010000747.1:0-3269 GCA_964355375.1 uncultured Verrucomicrobiota bacterium | reverse complement strand
GACTTTGATGCGTTCGTCAGCTTCCTCAAGGCGCATGAACACAACTTCACCCTGTTGTGGTGGACCGAGCTGCCGAAATTCCGGAGCCTGCCGACCACGGAATCCTCCCCGCCGGATTTCACGGTGAGTCCGTTTCCCTGGATGAGGACAGGGCCGGGAGGGGCGACCGATGGCGGATTGAAATTCGATCTGACAAAATTCGACCCGACTTATTTCGATCGCTTACGCTCCGTCCGGAGGCTCGTTCACGATGGACCTCTCGGCCATGCTCAACTCACGGCCCTTGGCGGTCGAGTGGTTCAATCCCGCGAACGGGGAGACGATCTCCCAAAATTCCATTTCGGCTGGATCGTCCTCCCAGTCGTTCAGGGCGCCGTTCAGCGGCGATGCCGTGCTCTACTTGGTGGACAGCGAGGGGCATCACTGAAGACCTGTCCCAGCGCCCTGGAATGATCGACAAGGCCGTGGCGGAGAAGTTTGAAGACACCGGCTGTACTGTCGTGTTAGTTCCTTCATCAGCCAAGGCGAAAGGGGAGCCCTGCGCGGGTCGCGATGGAAGGGGACGGCACGCCGGTCAAGCACCCGGCCGATCAAGGTTTCAGCTTGTGCCAAAGGCCGGTGGAGTCTTAGGATCTGGACATAAGGCGAATGGCCTGAATCGATGGAAAACCGTGAGCGCGCTAGGGCGAGTTCACTTGAATTGCCAAAGGAAGGAAGGACGAGATGAATCGACGCGAGTTTCTCAAAACGAACGCGGGTTGGGCAGGAATGATCTTCACTGGCTTGGCTATCCATCCTCGGACCGCCTACTCCAGGCCGTCCAAACTCCGGATCACCGATATTCGCGGCTGCACGGTCGCGTCGAACTATGATTATCCCATCATCAAGATCGACACGAACCAGGACATTTACGGCCTGGGCGAAGTCCGCGACGCCGGCTATTTGGGCGAGGCCTTGGTCCTGAAGCCGCTGCTGGTCGGCCAAGACCCGCTCGACATTGAAGGAATTCTCGAGCGCATCCGCCCGTGGGCCGGGCCTGGCCGGTCCGGCGGTGGGTTCAGCGCGGTCGATATGGCGTTGTTCGATATCGCCGGCAAAGCCCTGGGCGTCCCGGCCTACAAACTTCTCGGGACCAAGCTGCGCGACACGATCCCCATTTACGGCGACACCGACGCTAACGAAGACAAGATCATCTTCGCCCGCCGGGCCAAGATTCGCGTCGAGAAGTGGAAGCTCAAGCACCTCAAAATCGACTTGCGCCCGAACCTTTTCCGGGGCAAGGAAGGCGCTCTGGCCAACGGCATCGTCACGGCGCGAGGCCTGGAATATTGGGGCGAATATGTGGAAACCGTCCGGGACGAGATCGGACCGGACATTATTCTTGGCGCCGACCATTTTGGGCGCATGACGGTCGAATCGGGGATTCGGCTGGGCGAGGCCATGGCCAAGCCGTCGCGGCACCTCGCTTACATTGAAGACGTGATCCCGTTCAACTCCCCCAACGCCGTCGAGAGTATGAAGAAAATCACGGACGGCTCTCCCACGCCGACGCTCGGTTACGAAGACATCTTCGGCTTTGACGGGTTCCGCCCCTTCATCAATCAAAATGCCGTGGACATGATCCACTGCGACCTGGAGACTTCCGGGGGGCTTCTGGAAACCAAGCGAATCGCGGATTACGCGCATCGCTTTGGCGTCCGGACCATGTTCCATCATGCCGGCTCGCCGGTGGGAGCGATGGCCAGCGTGCATTGCGCCTGCACGCTGCGCGACTTTGTGAGCATGGAGAACCACGCGATGGACATCCCCTGGTGGGAAGACTTGGTAACCGGCATCGCGAAGCCTCTCATCAAGGATGGGGGCTACACCGTGCCGGAGAAACCCGGGCTGGGGATCGAATTGAACGACGATGTCGTCAAGAAATACCTGCGCGAGCCGCGCTTCATCTACAAGGCCGGTTACTTCGAGCCGACGCCGGAGTTCGATCAACCGATGTCCAAAGAGGAAGCAGTCCAGAAACGCATCATCGCTCGCAACGGAACGTGGTACAACCACGGCGGGCCTTGGGTCCACCTCAATGAAAATGGAGAACTCGTCAATGAGGCCGCTTCACGATAACCGGGTTGGTTTTGCGTTGACCGGCCGTTCGATGCAAATCGCGCCGTGGGTCTTGCTTCTGCTGCTGGCGGCGAACGTGGTTGGGGCCGCGCTTGGCGCCGAACCCGTTTTCCTGCGGCGCAGACTGACCCAGATCAACGAAAAACCCGACGACCTGTCCGCCGAAAAGGCGCACTACAAACCGCTCTTCGGCCTGGGCGATGAAGAGGCCGGCGGCGTCAAAGGAATCGCGCGCTACGGAGCATTGACGGTGAACCCCGGTGGCAGGACACCGAGCGTGAGCTACGACCAAGAAGAGCAAGCCTACTTCGTCCTCAGCGGCCGCGGCGTCCTGCACTACGGCGACGAGAAAGCACCCGTCAAAGAAAATGATTTCGTGTATCTGCCGCCCGGCGTCAAACGCGGACTTTCCAATGCTTCCGACCGGCCGCTGCGCGTGCTGATCATGGGTTACAGAATTCCGGTCGGCGCGCAAATGCCTCCGACACCCGCGCTCATGATCGCGAGCGCCGACGATGTGCCTCGGCAGGTCCTGGGAGGACACGGTCCGACGACGCAGTTCAAGCTCCTCATGGGCAACGCGCGAAGCACGCGGGACAAGATCGCGGCCGGGTTGCAGATCGCCAGCCTCTTCGAGATGGACTTCGCCCAAGGCGGAACCAACATCCCGCATCGCCACGCGCGCGAAGAAGAAATCTATTTTGTCCGGAGTGGTCATGGCGAGATGGTCGCCGGGCAGACGCCGGACGGAAAAGAAGCGAAACACCCCTGCCAGGAAGGGGACGCGTTTTATTTTCCGCCGGGCACATTGGTTGGCTTCTACAGCGGCGCCAAAGAGGGCGAACCGCATGCCCGGATCATCGCCGTCCGGTCTCCCTTTCCTGGTCCGCGAGCCGGAAACTGAGGAACCCAGATTGGGATTTCCCGGAGGATCGTCGTGACGAAAGGCCGCGCGCAGAATGCAAGGATCCCACTTGACCCACGATCCGCCCAGCCGCCCGCGGCTTTGACCCGCCTTCATCCGTGTCAATCACCGAGGATGAAGAAGGCTGGCCCGGCAGTTCTCATTTTGACTCAGGACACGGTCCGTTCCACGCAGGTAGTCCCGGCTTCAGCCGGTTTTCACGTGGCGACCGGCTGAGAGCCTGTTT
>CAYHFE010000746.1:0-3280 GCA_964355375.1 uncultured Verrucomicrobiota bacterium | reverse complement strand
GGTTCATGGCCCCAACTCACGTCCAATTTTTGGAGGTGTCCCCTCTCCATGAACCTGGTAGGAGACGAGCTTCTCACTCGCAAGCGGGTGCGGGACGAAAGATACTTTTTCACAACGGTATCCAATGGTTTTCGATGGCCCGTATCTTAACGCACTATTTTGGGCCAGAATTCAGAGTCTCCTCAAGTCGTCTTCAACGCGAGAAAGAGCGGTTCCGTGGTTCAAGACGCAAGTGTTTCCTTCGGAGAATTCTCACCGGACCTCCCCCACCGTCTCGCCACGTTGAACCGGAACTCGCGGAACTCGAACATTGACCCTCCGCGCGATTTGCCCAAATCTCCCCGTTAATGAAACTCCTCCTTTCCCCGGCCTCGATTGGTCTCGTCGGGTTGTTCACTTGGGCCCTCGGACCAGCCGGCGCGGCGACGACCGGATTGACCGTGGATGCGGGCGACCGCAATCACGCCCTCGCGATTGTTCGAGCCCCCCTGCCCACAGGCGGGACCGAGTGGCGAAGCCTCATCGACGCGAACGGTCAAGCCGCCTCTCTTCAATCCGAGCCGAACGGTTCGGGAGTTTTCATTCTGCGGAATTTGAAAAAAGGCGAACAACGGCGGCTGACCCTGAGCTCGGAACCGCCCCCCAACCGAGACGCCGCAGCGCCCCTGCAAGCGGTTTCCAACGGAAACTCGGTCGAAATCGGGGGCGGGCCCTCTCAAAGAATCATTCTCCAGTATCAGATGAAGCCCACCTCGCCGCCCGACGGCATTCCACCCTACTTCGCCCATAGCGGTTATCTCCATCCGGTTTTCAGTCCCGGAGGCAAGCTGGTCACGGGTGATTATCCGCCCGACCACCCATGGCATCGGGGGATCTGGCATTCCTGGACCAAGACCGAATTCGATGGCCGACACCCCGACTTCTGGAACATGGCCAAAGAGAAGACCGGCCGGGCCTTGGCCGGAACCGAGTTCGTGAAACTGCTCAGGACCTGGAACGGCCAAGTCCACGCCGGCTTTGTCAGTCAACAGCGCTCCTTCGACGGCAGCGGCGGAAGCAACGTGACCGTCCTTAACGAAACCTGGGAAATCAAGGGCTACAATGTCGGATCCTCCGCCCGACCTCTCCATCTCTTTGATCTGACCTCAACGCAGGCCTGCGCCACCGACCAGCCGCTCAAGCTGCCGCAATACCATTACGGCGGCCTCGGCGTGCGGGGCAGCCGCGAGTGGGACGCCATCGACACGGTGGATTTCCTCACCTCGACCGGCGCCAACCGCATTCCAGGCGATGCGAAGAAGGCGAACTGGGTTTACTTGGGCGGTCGGGTCCATGGAACACGCGCTGGCCTCGCGATCCTGGCCCATCCCACCAATTTTCGCTCTCCGGAGCCGTGGCGCCTCAACCCGAGCAATCCCCAACTCTGCGTGGCGCCATCTCAGGACGGCGACTGGGAAATCACCCCCGGAAAACCTTATGTGGCTCGCTACCGGTTTGTCGTCACGGACGCGCTCTTGACCGCAGAGGAGATTCAGGAATTGTGGGACGATTTCGCCTGGCCCGCCACGGTCCGGGTCAACGCCCCGTGAGGACCCGGTTTGGATTGCAGCGCGGCCCCTGAGTAAGGGCCGCTAATTTTTTGCGAGCACTTCCTGACCGGAATGGACCCCGTATGAGCGACGATCGTTGGCCTTTTCGCCCGCTGCAGAACTGCCCGGAACCGCTCCTATGACTCCTCTCGGCCTGATCCGAAAGCGCGAAGGTTGGGCACTGACCCTTCGCGGATGGCTCGTGCTCATCTTAGGCCTCGGCCTCGGGGCGGTTCTTGGGTTCCAGGCGGTCTTTCCCTTTCTCGCCAGCCATCGCCCGCTCGCCGCCGAGATGCTGGTGGTCGAAGGCTGGCTGCCCGATTACTCCGTCCGGGAAATCCGGACCGAATATGAACGAGGTCGCTATCGATACCTCGTCACGACCGGCGGGCCGATCATCAAGGGCGAAATCCTGGCGGAGTTCAACACCTACGCGGAGATGACCAAGGCTGTGCTGCTCAAAAACGGATTTACCTCGAACGCCGTCGTCGCGGTTCCGAACTACGAACGGTTCAAAGACCGGACCTACGCCGGCGCGCTCGCTCTGAGAAATTGGATCGGAGAATCCCAAGCTGAGGTCAAGGCCGTGAACGTCTTCACCCGCGGCGCCCATGCGCGGCGCACCTGGCTTCTCTTCACCAAGGCGTTCGCCGGGACGACCGAAGTGGGGATCATCGCCGGCGAAGATCTGCGTTACGACGGACGCCGCTGGTGGAGAACGAGCGAAGGCGTCCGCGATATCCTGGATGAAGCCATCGCGTATCTCTACGCCCGTTTCCTTTTTCGCCCCGCACCAGCCCCGCCGCCCGCATCCCCGACGAATCGCTGAGCCTCCTCCAGTCCAACAAGCCTTTCCCATGAACTTGCGGTGGGGTGAGACTCCGTCGAACCCTGACTTTTTTGCCAACCAAGATTTTTGTTCGTGAAGCTTGCGCCCGATTGGAGGTTCGATTCACTCCGCATCGTCAGTTGGATTCCGCGCAGCCTGCGCCCGGACCCGAACCAGCGACTCGTGGGAGATGAGTCCGGCCATCGCGAGTTTTTCTGCATGCGCCAACTGGCGCGAGCCGACGCGGTTGGATTTTTTCCGATTGAGCAACTGCGGAAGCATTTCCAGATTGGCCAGTTCATTGCCCGCTTCGGGCGCGAGACTGAAGGGGACGATGTGATCAATCTCGACGGCCGACCCCCGGTAAGGCCCGGTGCCGACGACGGCGGACCGGCCCTGGCGAAGACGGGTTTCATTCTCCTCGCCCGCAAGGCCAAGTCTCCGAGCGATGTTCAGATTCCGCAAGAGCGCCTCCCTGACGAGTCCGGCTCGCGGCTCCCGGGTCCAGTTCATCCATTGCGCAAGGGTCACCGCCGTGTTCGCGGAAAGCCCGCGCCGCTCGGCGTGCCCCAGCCAATAGACGATCTTGTTCAGTCGGGGATTGGCGCCGCGCGCGCCGAGAGTTGCGAGTTTGGCCTGATCGCTGAGCTGGGCGATGGCGAATACCGCCTGAAATGGTCCGAATTGCCAAACGACCCCGCCCAGCAAAACCAGCATGAGCGCGGTCCAGCCGACGATTCTCCGACGCCACTTCTGCACCGCGCGAAGATCCACGGAATTTCTCGAAAGAGCAAGCCGACACCCCGCCCTGGCAGCAGTTCTCATTTTGACAAGTATGTAGTCCCGGCTTCAGCCGGTCGCC
>CAYHFE010000745.1:0-3282 GCA_964355375.1 uncultured Verrucomicrobiota bacterium | reverse complement strand
CTCTCCATGAACCGTGGTTGTCTGAACGGGGAGCGCGGCCGTCCCGGCTGCACCGGTCGGCGTCTCGCCGACCGGAATCAAGCGGGTCCACCTCCACAAGTGTTCGGCGGGACGCCGAACACGGCAGGCGAGACGCCCGCGCTCCCCATTGCACCATCAGGTTCATGGCCACGATTCAGTCCAATCGTTGGCGGGTTTCCCTTTCCCTGAACCTCGGTGGGGTGAGACTCCGTCGAACCTTGATTTTTTTTGCCGACCAAGATTCCAGGGCTCGACGGAGTCTCGCCTCACCGTGAAGATGCTTTACATTTTCATGACAAATCGTTCTGCCCGGAGCGAGTAAGGTCTGCTAGAACGTAACCCGAACCGCAATCCATGAGTAGCCCATCGACCAGCCGAACCGCCGGTTTCTTCAGGCAAGGCTGTTTGATTCTCCTGCCCGTGTTGGTGCTGACGACCATCGGCTTCTACTCGCTGCGCCAGGACAAACGTCTCGTCGAGCAGGAAGCGCGCACCCGCGCCCAGGAGATTGCCGATACGCTGGCGTCGGAAATCCGGAAAGACCTTCCCTTCGCGCCTCCGTCGGCGATTGTCCGGACCTCGCCCGCCCGCGCCGCCGTCGCCGACACCAATCGCCAGCGCTTCGATGTGGATGCACACGGCCGGCTGATCTACCCGCCTCCCTACTCGACCATTCCTGCCCCACAGCGGTTCGATCTCGGGCTGCTCAGGGCCGACTCGGCCGCACTCTGGAGCGCGGCACAATCGCCCCTCACGAACCAGGTGCCCCCAGACACGGGAGCTGCGACTTGGGAACGTTTCCTGGCCTCGGACCCACCGGAACCGTTTGCGTCCACCGCCAAGTATGCCCTGGGACTGGAATGTTTGAAGCAACAGAACTCCTCACTCGCCGCCCGGCATTTCGTTGACCTCCTCGCATTTTCGCCGGGTGCGGTCCTCGAAAGCGGTCTGCCCTTGGCCCCGTTGATTCAGCTCCGATTGCTGGAAATGGCCGGACGAGCGCGCGTTTACCCTTTTGGGGGCTCACTGGATGGGATTTGTTCGAACTTGGTTTTCCACCCGTCCGCGCTGACCCCGCGCCTTCTGGAAATCGTTCGTGATCTCGATCTGCGAGACCCGGCGTCATCCCTCGATCCTCATCAATGGTGGGAAATCTGGCAACGCCACGAACAGGCTCGCGCCCTCTACGCGGCGGCGCGCGTGGCCTGGCATAAAACGTCGGACCTCGATCTCCGGCCGGATTCCACTGAACTCAAAGTCCCCAACATGACATCCGAGCAGGACCGCTTTCCCGAACATTTCTGGATAGACGCGGAAGGCTCGTGGCTGGCCCGCCGTTACCACCTCGGATCATCCGACGACGCGATTCTTTGCCTCAGCGAAACCGAGGTCCGGCGGTCCCTCACGGAGATGCTCCGCCAGCCCAACCGTCTTCCGCGCCATTTTGAAGTTGCCCTGGAGGTAGCAGGCAAGACGCTCTGGAAGCCCGCCACGCCAATGGCTCTCTGGGCGACGACGATCTCATCGCCCTCACCCGAACCCGATAAGAACCACAGATTGGATTCGAGAAATGACGGTCGATCCCTCTTCCGGGATGAGTCACCGGCCGACACGCTTGATCGCCAATCCTCAAACCCGGTGAAGGTCAGCGTTTATTTGACGAATCCCGATTTGCTTTACGCCCACCAACGCCAACGCTCTTTCTGGTTCGGTTCACTTCTGGCCGCGGCGGCCGTGGCCGCGCTCATCGGATTCGCCACCGCCCGACGCGCCTTCCACCGCCAGCTTCGCCTCAATGAACTGAAAACCAATTTCGTCTCGAGCGTTTCGCACGAGCTCCGCGCGCCGATCGCGTCGGTGCGATTGATGGCCGAAGGACTGGAAAGCGGGCGGGTCCACCTCGCCTCGAAACAGCGCGAGTATTTCGGATTCATCGTCCAGGAATGCCGGCGTCTCTCCTCCCTGATCGAGAACGTCCTCGATTTCTCCCGCATCGAACAAGGTCGCAAGCAGTATGAAATGGAGCCGACGGATGTCGTGGCCCTGGTGCGGCAAACCGTCGCCATGATGAAACCCCACGCCGCCGAACGCGCCGTTGGTCTCTCCACCACACTCGAGGATTCTGCCTCCCTGCCGGCGGGCTTCGCGCCCCTTTTGGACGGGCGGGCGATGCAACAGGCCTTGATCAATCTGATCGACAACGCACTCAAGCATTCACCCAAAGACCGCGCCGTCATGGTCGGTCTCGACATGGACGGCGTCCCCGAGTCGCGATCCTCAACCGCCCCCCAGCACGCCCCGGCGCCTCCGCCGCGCCTGCGCCTTTGGGTCGAGGATCACGGCGATGGCATCCCCGCCGCCGAGCACGAGCGCATCTTCGAACGCTTCTACCGGGTCGGCTCGGAGCTGCGCCGCAAGACTTCGGGCGTGGGGATTGGCTTGAGCATCGTCCGACATGTCGCGGAAGCCCATGGCGGTCGAGTGACGGTGCGCAGTGCGCCCGGACAAGGCAGTCGCTTCACGATCGAATGGCCCATTCGCTCCCAGCCTGAGAAACCGGACGCCCCAGCGCCGTCATCCGAGTATGCCTGAAGACCACGCACCGATCCTCCCGCCGCGTGAATCCGGTCGAACGCCGGGCCAACGAATTCTCATTATCGAAGACGAATTGCCGATGCGGACCGCGCTCCAGGATTGTCTCGAAGCGGAGGGCTATCGAGTCCTCAGCGCCGCCGATGGGGAGCGCGGATTCGATCGGGTCATGGCGGAGAAGCCGGACTTGGTGCTGCTCGATGTCATGATGCCACGTCTGGATGGTTTCGCCCTTTGCGCCGAGCTCCGGCGCTTGGCCAATCCCGTTCCGGTACTCATGTTGACGGCCAAGGGCCAGATCGAGGATCGGGTCAAAGGATTGGATGCCGGGGCCGATGATTACCTCGTCAAGCCCTTCAGCTCGGCCGAACTAATGGCCCGGGTCCGCGCCCTCTTGCGCCGAACGGGCCAGAACGCCAAAACTCCGACACGCCTGATCGTGGGCGAGGTGCGGATCGACCTGCTCGAGCAACGCGCCTGGCGCGGCCGGACGCCGGTCCATTTGACCGCGAAAGAATTCGCCATGCTCCGCCTGATGGCCGAAAGCCAACGCCAGCCGATCACCCGGGAGCGATTCCTCGACGTCGTTTGGGGTTACACGGCGTTTCCGACCACGCGGACCGTCGATAATCACATCGCCAGCCTGCGGAGCAAGATCGAGCCCGACCC
>CAYHFE010000744.1:0-3302 GCA_964355375.1 uncultured Verrucomicrobiota bacterium | reverse complement strand
AACGGAGCTCGAACGTCACGCCGTTTTCCCGCACGGTCAGCGACTCCGGCGCCAGCGTTCCCATGACATGAGCCGGGCAACTCTCGGCCACGCCCGCTCGCGCCACCTGTCGGTTCAACACTTTATGATAGACGCCCCGGCATGACCCCTTTTGCATCCAGGCCGTGATCAAGCGATGCGGCTGGTCGAGCCAACCCGCTTCCGACTGCGAAAGAATGAAATCACCCAGACGATCGACATACCAACCGGGCCAGCCATCGGCCGCGCCGTGGACGAGACGGCAGACATTTGTTTCATCGCGGTCAATGATTCCGCCGCGCAGACTGAGCCCCGGATCGGATTCAAAATCGGGGGCCACGGACCAGGTCCGCGTTGCGCCGGTGACCGGATGGTCCAGCGTGAGCTCGGCCGCGTGCAGACACAAACGACTCGCCGAGGTTCCGCCATAAAGGTCATCGCCCAAAATGGCAAAGCCCTGTTCGGCCGCATGGACCCGAATCTGGTGGGTCTTGCCCGTGACGGGTTCCGCCGCGACGAGCGTGATGCCCGCGTTCGAGCTCACGACTTCGAACCGCGTTTCGGCCCGATGGCCGCCGGCAGGCAGCGGCCGGCTCCGATACCTCTCCCCGGTGCGCACGAGTTCGGACACCGCCGTCAGACGCGGCGTTGGGACCGGCCGGTCGGTGAGCATGAAGTACCGTTTACGCACGCTTCGCTCAGTGAATTGCCGGGTCACGGAACGGTTGGCCAGGGCGGTTTTGGTGAAAAGGAGGATTCCGGAAGTGTCCTTATCGAGGCGGTGCATGATGGCCAGAGACGCCCAGCGCGGCTGCCGGTGGCGCAACCAGTCGAAGATTCCCTCGCCCGCGTGCGGCGACGGGGCGTGCGTGTTCAGCCCGGCCGGCTTGTTCACGACCAACAAATGCTCGTCCTCGAACAGCACGCACGGAACCGACTCTTTCACCAGAATCGCCAAGCTCCCTTCCCGACGACCCACAAACCCAAGAGGAAATTCGTGATGGCATGCGCGGTCATGGCGTCCCCCAAGCGCTTTTTCCGAATCACCAGCCCCTGATAGGCCGCGGCGCAAAGGATGCCGGCCAGCCATTCACTCGGATGCGCGGCGCCAAAGATGAGCGCCGCGATCAGAAAGGGCCGCCAGGCGAAAAACTCGAGGTTCACCCTCTGAAAATCGGGCGTGGCGATGTAGCGGTAAAGAAACGAACGATAAAAGACCTCCTCCAACGGTGGCACCACCAGACCGGATCCCACCAGCCGCACGCCGATGAAAAACCCGGCCGCCGCACCGTTCTCACCAAATGCCACGTGCGGATTCCACGACGGGCCGGCCGTGCCCCACTTTGGATAGAGACCATCCAAGCCCACCCACAGCGCGAAGACCGCGACTCCGGCCAGGCACGCTTCCCAGCTCCAGGCCCAGCGCATTTCGGCCACGACCGAACGCATCCGCCAGATCATCCCGGCACCAAGGAGCGTCTTGGCCAAGTAGATCCAATAGCGGGAGGGTTCTCCCCAGAATCCTTGCAGGGAAGTCAAAGCCGCAAAGAGAACGAGAGGCACGACGCGCACCAGCGTCGGCGATGATTTCACCCGGTTCCACATGAGTCACTTCAAACTCAATTCCTTGGTCTTGCCGCCCAGCTCGATCGTCACTCCAAAACGCTCGATCGCCATGATCCGCACGCCTTCAATCTCGTCGCCCACGAAAAGGGTCCGGTTATTGATCAGCGCCGAAGGTCTGGCAATTCGATAGTAAATGCCCTGCAACTTGAGCGGAGGGAACACGGCCGATCGGGTCGCGGAAGCCGGCCGTGAGGATGGGACGACCTCCGACCCATTTTGCGCCACGACCGCGTTGGTGGATTCAGAAGCTGGATCCGCTTTGGGATCGGTCGCCGCCACGACGGAGCTGACCTCCGCCCGCGCCGTCACCACCGGCGCGGCTCCCTGGTGAGTCGCCGCCGCCACCGCGACCATGGCCGTGGACGGGGCCGCAACCGGAGGACTGGTTGTTCCGAAAGCCACTTCCGCCTCGTGACGCAGATTGGTGACCGAACGGACCACGTTGGACGCCGCCGCGATCGATCCCACCATGCGGCTCGCGATCGATCGGTTCGTGGCCCCGCGGGGCGGGGCCGTGGCTTGGGACGAAGCGGACCCACTTCGAGCACTCCACCAATTCATGAAGAGCCAACCAGCCAGCCCGAGAAGCACCACCGCTCCGACCAATCCCCAGCGGGTCGGCGTCTTCTTCGGCTCATTCTCCACCGGTTGGAGCGGGGTTTCGGAACCCGGAGCCGGAGGCGACTCCTTCTTGGTGAACTGCCGGGCTCGTTTCAAAGCGTCGTTAATCAAGCTCATGCCTCGACCTTTCCTTCTAATTCCCGAATTGCCAGTCCCGCCATCCCATAATCCACGCGCTCCAACTGTTGAACAAAACCCGCCAGCAAACATTTGTCGCAGACCGCGTTGACGAGTCGCGGAATGCCCTGGCTATACCGAAAAATCCGCCAGAGCGCGCCAGTCGTGAAATAGGGTGCGCCCTTGGCCCCCGACACTTGCAGCCGATGCTGCACGTAGCGCGCCATCTCCGACCGGGAAAGCGGCCGCAGATGATACCGCACCGTGATCCGCTGTCGCAATTGGCGAAGCTCGAAGGCATTCAAACGATCTCGCAGTTCCGTTTGCCCCATCAAGACAATTTGCAGCAATTTGCGATCGTCGGTCTCGAGGTTGGAGAGCAGTCGCACCTGCTCCAAGAGCTCGTTGGTCAGATCCTGCGCTTCGTCGATGATCAAGACCGCGTCTTTTTGCTCCTCGACCTGGCGGAGCAAGAAATTATTGATCACGGCGACCGTCTCCAGACGATCGAGTCCTTTGACGGCCAGGCCGAACTCCATGGCGATAGCCTTGATGAGTTGGTCGGCGTCCAGCACCGGATTCAGAATCAGGGCGGTGGCAAACTTCTCCCCCAGTTGCTCCAGCATGGCCCGGCAAATCGTGGTCTTGCCCGCGCCGACCTCCCCGGTCAATTGCACGAAACCTTTTCGCTCGCGAATACCGTAAAGCAAGTGATTGAAGGCTTCCCGATGTTTGGCGCTGAAAAAGAGAAAACGAGGATTCGGCGTCAGGTCAAAAGGCGGTTCGGTCAGGCCGAAATAATCCAAATACACAGACTTCCTTTAGCGAAATTGGCCGGATCAGAAAAGGAAAAGGTTTGAGAAAGCCTACCCATGAACCGCAAAATGCGTTCGTTGATTTCCAATGGTTTATGCATTTCA
>CAYHFE010000743.1:1776-3329 GCA_964355375.1 uncultured Verrucomicrobiota bacterium | reverse complement strand
AAGCTCGCGAGGAGACCGGACTCGTGGGCGTAGTGCAGTTCAAAACCGAGCATTTCAGCCAGATAGTAAGGATTGCCCGGTTCCAGCTCGACCGCCCGGGCATAGCAGCGGCGGGCTTCGTGCGCTTCGGCCTCGATGATTTCGTAGGACCAACCCAGCCGCGCCAAGGCACGCGCATGGAGGCTGCGCGCGCGCCGCAGATTGGGAACCGAGGAGCAATCGTTCAGGTCACAGTTCTCGATGACTTCGCGAAGAAGTTGCTGGCCCTCCTGGTAAAGCGGCGAACGCGGATTCGCCCGGTGCTGCCGACAAAGCGCATGGCCCAGTTCCGAGCGCAACCCCAAACCCAGTGAGCCGACGACGCCCGTGTGAGGTCGCAGCCAATCAATGACTTGCTGCCATTTCCCCTCAGGGGCACTGAGGCGGGCCAATCGTAAAGCCAGCTTGGGGCGTTCAGGCCCGCAGTTTTGCAGGAGCAATTCCAGGACGGCGATTTCTTTTTCCACGTCTTCCCGGGCCGCGTAGGCGGTGTAATTGGCGAGCATCCCGTCGAGTTCGTTCGCCAGGCGATCGAATCCGCGATCGCCTTCCTCCATCACCGCGGCCAGCAGATTGCCCGCGCGTTTGATCTCGGCGGATAGGCGCAAGGGCGTTTTATACATGCGATCATGCAGCGTGTCGGCCCAGGCGTGCTGCACCCAGGTCCGCACCTGCAATTCGGCCCTGCGCACGCCAATGGCCTCAAGCTCCTTGGGCGAGAGATCAAACGGCCGATCCGGCCTGATCTGGATGATGAAATGCAGGTCGCGGTACCCGGACTGGTCCGTGCTCAACAGCGACGCCTTGTCTTCCTCCTCGAGGATGATGAAGTTGGCGCGGATGAACGCTTTGGCCGCTTCGACCTGTTCGAGCGTCTGCACGATCAACCGTGCCCCGCACAGGTCGTTGAACTGATTCACGGCGTCGGGATACTTATCGAACCGGCGCGCGCACTTCTCGGCAAAGCTGGGAATGCTCTTCGGGCGGGCCTGGACGAACGCCTCCGGTAAGGAAACGGCACAGGCCTTTTCCAGGATGCGCTCAAGCGCTTCGGCGTAGGCCACGTAGTCCGGGTGTTGTTTGGCGTAGGCCTCGATCTGTTGCTAATTCGGGAGTCAGCGTGTTGCTCATGGTTTGGTTCCTTTCCGATTGGCGTAATCCAGCATGAAATCTCCGACGCCGGGAGTCAACTGGTAGCGGGCCAATTCTCCGAGCGGCACCCAGGCAAAATCATCGTGTTCCCCGCTCAGTCGGACGGCGGTGGTCACCGGACGGGCCTCCAGGCAGAGGAGGATGACGTGGAGAGCGGGCATCTCGAACTGCGTCGCTCCAGCGAGCTTGGTCAATTCGATCTCCAGGCCCGCCTCCTCGCGCACTTCGCGTTGGAGACCGGCGGCAAAATCTTCGCCGGGATCCAGCTTGCCACCAGGCCATTCCCAGCAACCGGCAAAATGCCGGTTTGCCAGCGAGCGACGCAGCAGCAAGAAACGATTATGCGCGTCGAAGAGCACGGC
>CAYHFE010000743.1:0-1676 GCA_964355375.1 uncultured Verrucomicrobiota bacterium | reverse complement strand
TTCTCCCGGTCAAGGCGGCAGATCTAATCGAAGATCAGAGTCTCGTGACTCCACTCCTCAGGGAAAGAACGATTAGAACACCTGAAAACGGCAGTTCCCCGCAGATGACGCAGAATAACGCGGACGAAGAGATCGGGTTACGGCGACATGGCACGTCAACGTGGAACCTCAAACCACAGCCTTCAACTGCCACTCGCGGGATAAGGATCGAAAATCACGAACCGCTCGCGCTCGTGAAAGCACACGCGGAAATGCTCGAAGATGTCGAGCCGCCCCAGCAGATGGAATCCAATCCCGAGCTGATTGGAGAAACCGACCGCGCTTCGCTTCAGTGAGGACCGGTTTGAATCGGCACGCGAAGAAGAAAACGGGAAAGACGACGGTTACTTCACTCATGCGCCGCCCGCGGGAAAGATCGAAGGATAGACCGCGTTGGCCTCGTCGGCCCGCATCATGGTTGAAGCACCGGCGTCTCGCATTATGGCGCAACTCTCAATCCGACCGTCGCAGCCAGGGTTCGCTGGCGGTTATCGAAGGAGGCAAACTCCACGGCGCGCAACGCTTTCGCGACGGCGACGTGCAGTATGTCCAGGCTGCGTGTGCCAACAGTCGAAGAGTAGCGTTCACTGAATCGCGCGGCGACGCGCAGGGCCACGGGCCATTTCACCACTTGCTTCACCAGCCGTCCGCTTCGCAAATCCGTCTCCAGATTCGCCCACGCCGCAACGGCGTCTGCGGCGGAAAACAGCCCGCGAAACACGCCAAGTTGAAACGCATTCCGCACCTCGAGCGCATGCAACGCGGTGAAAACCAGCGGCGCGCGAGTGCGGACCAAATACGCCTTTGCCGGGAGTGTGTTTGCGTCCGTGACGTAGCAGGAGACGAGGAAACTGCTGTCGGCGTAGTGGCTCATTCAGCTCACCGCGTTGCTTCCTCACGCTCCAGCAGAACGAGATTCGGCAAAACGCGGTCGCCGAAAATCCGCCTGGCCCGTGCTTCCACGTCCGGCCAGTTCACGCGCTTCTGCTTTCCATTGGACCGCGCGGGCCTCGCCTCGTCCAGCGTGAGGACGGCCAGCACGAACTTCTCCCGTTCGCGGGCCGGCAGCGCCTTGACTTGCTTGAGTAAATCAACCGCACTCATGGTTGAACAGTAACCGTCCTCCCGGCGGACAACAAGCGCGGTGTGCGAAATCAAATCGAGTTGTTCGGAGTTCCGGCTTTAGTCGGCCAAATGCGCGGGAAGGTGCAGACGCCTTGGCCGAGCAAACGCGGAACTCCGAACGGCACGTAATCCTCCCATTCCCAGCGGCAGTAGGGGCTGGCGAGGTAATGGGGCGAGAGCACGGCGAGAAACACCTGCGAGTCGCCCCCGGCAAACGCGCGGAAGGCGGACTCGATTTGCGCTTTGAGCGCGGTCACCTGCCTGCGTTCATTATTGCGCCGCGAGTAGCTGATGAACAGGTCGTAGGGCATGGCATTGCGCTCTGGTCTTCGATCAACAAGAGAATCCTAATGGGAAGGCTGCTCGCTTGGCCAAACGGTGTCGAGTGGCACGGGCGGCTGATTGTGCCATTCGGGAAATTGGTCGAGCGCTGGAAGTTTGGTGCGGTCGTTCAGCACGGCGACGAGGGCGGTGAGGAATTCCGCGTTGTGCTCGCCGAGTTTGGGTTTCAA
>CAYHFE010000742.1:0-3341 GCA_964355375.1 uncultured Verrucomicrobiota bacterium | reverse complement strand
TAGTCCCGGCTTCAGCCGGTTTTCACGTGGCGACCGGCTGAAGCCGGGACTACGTACTTGTCAAAATGAGAACTGCCGGCTTCTTCCAACTTCTCCTTGCGCAAGTTTTGTCTGCGGCCTATCGTCGCGCAACGTCCGAAAGCAATTCCTTGTCACTCAGCTATGACCGTTGCCAGCCGCAGGTCGTTTTGTTCCAAGGTCGCCGCTGTGTTTGGCCTTGGCGGACTCTCCGAGGCCGTCCAGAGCGCGAGTTCTCCCTACCGTCGTCCCAAGCTGAAAATCACAGACGTGCGGACGGCCCTGGTGCGGGCCCACGGCCAGCAGCTCCACGTGCGGATCTACACGGAAGAGGGATTGGTTGGCCAAGGTGAAGCGACCGACGCGGCTGTCGGCGGACCCGCCTTGGTGGCGTCGTTCCGACGCATGTTGGTCGGCCAGGACCCGCTCAATGTCGATGCGCTGTTCGAACGCATTCGCACCTCAGGCATCTTTGCCGGCGCGCAAGGCGGTCAGTACGTCGCCGCGCTTTCCGGCGTGGAAATCGCGCTCTGGGACCTGGCCGGCCAGGCGCTCGGCTTGCCCGTATATCAGTTGCTCGGAGGGAAGATGCGCGACCGCATTCGCCTCTATTGCGACACGCAAAGTCCCCGGCTGGGAGATGCGCGTTCGAAGGAAAGAATCCAGCAAGTTCAGGAACTCGGCTTCACCGCGGCCAAGATCGACATCGATGACCCCATCGATCCGTTGCGCTGGGACCGAGTAAACGGGACCGCCAGCAACGCCGAGATCGACACCATGGTGCGGAAAGTCGCCTTCACCCGCGAGGCGCTGGACAAGCGCGTGGATCTCGCGGTGGACATGCATGGCCGATACGATATGACCACCGGTAAACGGGTGGCCATCGAGCTCGAGCCGTTCCGGTTGCTTTGGCTGGAAGAGCCGGTCCCGGCGGAGAACGTCGAGGCCATGCGCGATGTCCGGGAATCGACCAAAACACCCATCTGCTGCGGCGAGAATCTATTCCTGCGCCACGGTTTCCGGGAGGTGCTCGAAAAGCGGGCGGCGGACATCATCATGCCGGACGTGCAAAAGTGCGGCGGGTTGCTCGAGTCACGCAAGATTGCCGACATGGCCCACACCTATTACGTGCCGGTGGCGCCGCACTGTGTCGTGTCGCCGATCGGAACGATGGCTTCCTGCCACGTCTGCGCGGCGATTCCGAATTTCCTCGTGCTCGAATGGCACTGGATCGATCGGCGCGCACTTTGGAAAGACTTGGTTAAGGAAGGCGACATCATTGACCAAGGGTTCATCACCGTGCCGGACCGCCCGGGGCTCGGTGTCGAAATGAACGACGAGGCGGCGCGAAAATTCCAGGTGGACGGCACCGGGTGGTTTGAGCGCTCATGAAGAACGAGAACACTATGCGAACACTGTTTCCTTCAATTCTACTGGCGGTTCTCAGCACGGCGGTTTCTGCGCAACTGGCGCCGGACCCGAAACTGCGCGCGAACCGCGATACGTATCATCCCGTCATGGAGGTGCTCAAGACGCAGCGCACTCCCGTCACGGACCAGCAACTCGACGAGCTGAAGAAATTTCCGCTCGAGGCCGTTTGGGGAACGCTGCAGGGTCTGGGTTATGTGAATTGCCACTACAGCGGCCTCAAATCCACCCGGCCTCAGGAACGCCTGCTGGGCCGGGCGTTGACCATTCGTTACCTGCCGCGCCGGCCCGATCTTGACCAAGCCCTGGAGACATTGGCGAAAGAAGGCGACTGGCCGCGCGCCTACAACGTCCGCGCGGCCGAAGAGGCCAAGCCCGGCGACGTCCTGGTGGTCGATCTCGGCGGCGGAATTCCGGACGGTGTTTTCTTCGGCGACATCTCGGCGCTCGGGGCCAAGATGGCCGGCGCCAAGGGCGCGGTTCTTTACGGATCAACCCGCGATCTGACTGAACTCCGGCAGTTCGATGACTTCCCCGTCTTGGCGGTGGGATTCGATCCGCGGCCCGCGTCGCAGGTGGGCGTGGACTGGAATATTCCGATCCGAGTGGGCACGATCACGGTCCTGCCGGGCGACGTCGTTCTGGCCGACGAAGAGGCGGTGCTGTTCTTCCCACCGCAACTGGCGGATCAGGTCATCACTCGCACGAAAGAATTCGTGGCTCGGGAAGATTTTGAACGGGAGATGGCGAGGCTGAAGAAGCACCGGTTCCGCGAGGTGTATCCCTTGAACTCGGAACTGAAGAAGAAGTTCGATGAGGAATACAAAGCAAAGAACAAATCCGGCCAGTAGGAACGGGAACCTTTGGCCGAGCCTGTTTGAAGCATCCTTTCCGGGTGGAACAGGCCACTGGCCTGTGGCGGCGGGCTCCCAGCCCACCGCGCCTTTCGGCGGCACGTGGCCGCCGAGGACGGGCTGGTAGCCCGTTTCACCCGATTTCAAGACAGGCTCCGAGACTCCCAATCGTGAATTCGTCAATGACAAGACACTCTATGAAAACCAAAATTCTCTTGATCGCAAGCAGCCTCATTCTGGCAATCTCGATTGCCTCGGTGGTCACAGGCGGTGAGGCGGCGCAGGGTGACGATGCCCTCATCGCCGGCTTCAAACAGACGCCGAGCGCTTCCGTCGCCGACGCCGTGGACCAGGTGGCGGGCGCGCGTGGGTTCATGTCCCACGACATGCGTCCGAGGATTGCGGGCAAGATCGTTGGGCGAGCGGTCACAGCGCTGGTGCGGCCGGCGCCGCCAGAAAAGTCCACTCCAGCGCTGGCGGTGAAGCATTGTGTCGAAATGATCGACAATTCGAAGCCGGGTGAAGTCGGCGTCATTGTCATGGAAAACGGATTGGACGTGGCGGCCATCGGCGGGCTCATGGCGACGACGGCGAAAGCGCGGGGCATGGCCGGCATGGTGCTGGACGGCGGCGTGCGGGATGTCGCCGAGATTCGGGCGCTTGACCTTCCCATCTATGCGCGCAGCGTGACGTCAGCCACCGCGGTCGGCCGCTACGCCAGTGTGGCGCGCCAGATTCCCGTGACGTGTGCCGGAATCACGGTCAACCCCGGAGATATCATTGTGGCCGACGAAGACGGTGTCGTCTGCGTGCCGCAGCAGAAGGCCGCCGAAGTGCTCGCGCGGGCCAAGGAGATTGACGCGCGCGAGACCAAAATGGTCCCGATGATCAAGCAGCACAAATCACTGCAAAAAGTGATCGAGCTCTTCAATCGGATTTGACCCACTTCTTCGAACGGGGCGAGCTCTTGCGGCACCATTCTCCGAAGCGCTGGCGCGAAGCCTACCGGCTGCCAGGGACCGAAGATCTGGGATGGCACCA
>CAYHFE010000741.1:0-3352 GCA_964355375.1 uncultured Verrucomicrobiota bacterium | reverse complement strand
AACGGACGGTCCGGAAACAATTTGCAGCTCGCCCGTCGTCGGATCACTCGCCGACGTGCCGCTCCGCGTGACCGTCGCAGTGACGTCGTAGGCCGTTCCGCTTGCAGTCAGGGCATTGCCCGTCGGGATGGTGAGGGTCCAGTTCTTGCCGCTGGTGGAAAGATTGCCGCCGCTGGTGGTGTAGGTCACGGAATTGACGGTGACCGTCAGTGTGTCGGTCCCGCTGTTCGACCCGCCCCAGGTTCCGGTGATGGTGGGTTTGGTGTTGTTGCTGGTGAGCGCGTTGACCGTGGGCTTGGTCATGGCAGTGGCCGTGCCCAGATTGCCGGCCGAATCCGTGCCCTCAGCCGACACGGTCGCATAGGCCGTCAGTCCCGCGGATGACAATGTGCCGCTGGTCGGACTGACCGCGGCGGTGTTCACGCTCCACGCGCCGCCCGAGGCGACGATGGCGCTGAAAGTGACGAGATCGGTAAGCACTCCGTCCCCGTCGGGATCAATCTTCACGGTGATCGTCGATCCCGCCGGGACATCGGTGCTGGTGCCGCTGATCACGGGTTTGCCCGCGGTCGCCACGGCACTGACGCCGAGGGTCGGCACCACCGTGTCGTGCGTCGCAGTCGTCGAATCGCTGACGGAACCGGTCACCACTGTGCTGCTGCTGTTGGCTGTGACCAGTTGGGCGGTGAAAGTGAGAGTGCCTTCGGCCAACGCGCTCAGATCTTTGCCAGTGACGCTCCAGGCGCCCGAGCTGTTGGCCTGCGCCCACGCGGTGATGGAACCGGACCCGCTGTCGGTGATTGCGAGCTTGACCCAGCCGTTGGCCGTGGCCGTGCCGCTAATCGTGAAGGAATTGTCTTCCGTGGCATTGATCAGGCCATTGGCGTCCACCGGCTTGGTGATAATGACGGCATCGGAAGCGCTGATCGGATTGCTCGCCGTCATCGTGGCGGTGAAGGCGCCGAGGGAAGCAAAGGTGGCGTTTTTGTCGTAGCTCCGGCCGACCCCGTTCAAGTCGCCGTTGATCGGCCCGGTTTGAGTCTGGGTGAAGGAGACATACCGAACGGCCGTGTTCTTATCAAATCCGGCAATACCCGTGGCGCCGCGCGGCCCGTAAGCGCCCGTACGATCCACCGCCGACGGCTTGGCCAGGACCGTGGCCAGATCGGACATCGACATGCGCCAGCTCACGAACGCATCCTGTTTGCCGTCGCTGCCGAGATCACTGTTCCCGTTCCAGTGGGGATCATTCGAACTGCTCACGGCGGCGACGAGGTAATTGGCGGAAGTGAAAGGATAAACTCCATTGCTGGGCAGCCAACCGGTCGGCAAGGGCGACGTCGTCGTCGTGCTCGGCGAGATGTTCTGGCCGGTGCCCGGGTCCATGACGCGCACGACCTGGCCGTTATTACGGCCATCGACGCAGATGAACAGGTCGATCTTGCCGTCCGCGTTGGCGTCGATGCCCACCACGGCGACACCGCCGAAATTGCTGGAGCTGGTGGGATTGTCGATCCGGAGCCGGAAGAGGATGGTATCGTCCGCGGTCGCGATCGTGCCATTGTCGTCGAACGCTACGTAGAACGAACCGTGCGAGGCATCCGCGATGACGTCGGTGTCCGCGGCCCCGGCCTGGCTGTCGCCCTGCGGATCCTTGGCCGCCCCGAACATGGTGGCCACCCAACCCGTGCTGCCGCTGAGGCTGGCGGCCTGCATGGAGACCGTCGCCAACAACTGCAAAAGCGCCAGCCAAACCGCGAGCAGGTTCTGCCGTCGGACAACGGTGGATAGGTTTTGACCGGGTTGGGCAGAACTCCATCGCCGACTGGGAAACCGCGTCACGAGGCGGCTCCAATTCAAGACGCGAATCATCTCAGTTCTCATAATCAACACGCAAAAACGACCAAAAAAAAGCAAACGCAACACATACTTTCGGCAGCCGCGAACCCAACCAATCGACCATTAGGACGGAGCGCAATAAGGCGAACCGGACCTGTCATCACCACAGATCCCCTGATGAGGGAGCCGTGGCTCAGCAGATCAGATTCGCCGGTCGCCGGTCGCCGGTCATTTCAGCCTCAAATGGGCCGCGCGCGAGTGGTTCGACAACGGTCGGACTCCGCATCGAACGCCTCGGGTCGATGCAATGCACTCGCAACTCATCCACGCCGCCTCTCACCATGAATTGCCACAAGGCACAGGATTCGAGCCGCGTCAAACACTCGAAAGCAACCCGCGGACCAAGTAATAACTTCACCCAAAACATCCATGCAGAGCCACACGCCACTGACGACCGAGAGAGAAATCAGTGACCGGAATCGCGTTGCTTGGAGTCATCAGGACTGACGTGAACCGCCCTGGCCAATCCCGGATGAGAACAGCACGTCCAGAAACGGGACACTTCAAGTGGAAATGGTGACACTCGCAATCGGCGGAGGGCGCTCCGATTCAAGAACGTAAGCGCCAACGTCCAATTTCACCCGGCTGTGCTCGTGTATGGCGATGGGGCGGCGTTTGAAGTGGTGGGTTATGACGGACGCACCGTTGCCCTGGTTACATTGGAACGTAGCCAGATGCGCCTGTTCGATCTGGCTGACCTCGATCCGAGCCAGCAGACGAGCCCGCGTGTCATGATGCGGCAGTGCCTCCAGGTCGGGAAAGAGTTGGCGCAGGTTGGCCTCGAAGACCGGGCGGGTCATCTCTCGGCTGGCTTGCATTACGTGAAACAAACGAATGAACCGCCAAAGCAGGGTATCCTCTGCGTCCTCCTGGTTGCCGTCCTGGTGACCGTCTCAGGCTGCGCCACCTCAGGACGCCGTGTGTTGCTTAAGGAATACAGCCCATCGATGGCCGACCAGAGCAGGAGCAGTCCCAAGATCGGCCGCGAATAGCGGTCGCGCCAAGCGAACACCCTTCGGACAAGAGCGGTCAACGGCAACGGTGTGGCCGCTTCTTTGACTCGGCCGGCGATGAGCCCAGGCAGCAAGACGATGGCAAACAGAGCAGCAAACATGACACCGGAAGCGGCGAATACTCCCACCTGGCGATGTCCGGTCACGGGCGAGAGAGTGAGCACCAGGAACGTCCCCATCGTGACCAGTGCGCTGCAGATTAGCGGCAGCACCAGGTCCACCGCTTTCCGCGCCTGTTCCTCCGGTCCTCCTGAAGGCGATTCTTCGGTGTGGTAAAGCATGTGGTTTCCGTAGTCGTCGGTGATGCCGATCAGGATGCTTCCGCAACCCAGCACGATGGCGGAAATACTGTCACCAAACATGTAAAGCACCCCCAGCCCGGCCACACTGCCATTGAATTAGTGCAAATCATTGATATAAAGCTATTTAGGACTTGTACA
>CAYHFE010000740.1:0-3364 GCA_964355375.1 uncultured Verrucomicrobiota bacterium | reverse complement strand
CGCCGCTGAACGCGGCGCGGACGAGCCGGCGGCTTGTCCCCACCGGCCCGGGCCTGGGAAAAGGGATCGCCGCGGCTGGATTCGCAGCCTAAGCTTAAAGGAATGTGCGATCGCCCCACTAACCCCTGGCTGCTCAGCAAAGCACTCTGCATTCTGGGCATTTTTCTCCTCTTTGAACGATCTCAGATCCCATCCTCGGTGACCGCCGCAGAACCATTTTCGACGACCAATCTCCCGCCCAACCTCCGCGTGGTCCTGGAGAACACGACTCCGCTCAAAACGCCTCGCGCGGGACGTTTGCCGCTCCTGGTCCTCCCGATCAGCCAAGCGCTCGCTGGCCTGGATGACGCCCGCAGCGAGGCGGTCTTACGGGACCTGAACCGCCGCGGGATTGGTTACACGGTGACCTGGAATCCGGGCGATTTCGACAAGTCGGCTGCGGAAGCCCTGCGCATTGGCCGGCTGCAAGAGCGCGTGGGGATGGAGGTCGCGGCCGACGCCACCGCCTGTCTGAGTTCGTTTTTCGACGGCACGGATTCGACTCTTCATCAGGACGAGACCGGCCGGCCCTTTGCCGAAATGTCCTTTGGCGGAAAACTCGGCTGCCCTTTCGCTCTTCAACATCGTTACCCAGTCATTCGGGAACGTGTCGAATCCTTCCTGCGCGCCTACGACCAAGCCGGAATCCGCGTCCAACTTGTCTTTGCCGATTGGGAAATCGACGGCCCGATCGAGTGGAACGACGCCTGGGCCAGTTCGAAACGTTGCCGCCGTTGCCGCGAGTCTCTCCCGCGTCTCAACGATTTCCGAGAATTCCAAAAACGGTTGCGCGAGATTCGCTCGGAGATGCAGCGCATCACTTTTGCGCGACCCGTCACAGCCCATTTCCCGGAAGCGCTGGTCGGCAATTACGCCGTCTATCCGCACGATGGCTACCGCTATTGGTACGATTATTTCGAACGCGAGGCGGAGGGTGTGCCCTATCGGGCGGATCAGCGGGCGCGCTATCGGGAATGGGCGCACGAGTTCACGGGCACCGGCTACACCTTGGCCATGCCGGTCATTTACACGTGGTATCGCACGTTCGACTGGTATGATTTCGCCGACCTCGATTATCGCTGGTTCTACAATCTGCTCCGGGTCGGCTCGAACCCAGCCCGCCACACGCCTGCCCACGTTCCGCTCATCCCATTCGTCCACTGGACCACCACCGCGCCGCCGGAGCGACCCGATCCACGCATTCAACAATTCAGCCCGGAGAAGTACCGAGAACTGCTTTGGCACCTCTTGCTTCGAGGGCACGACACTTTTTTTCTGTGGTGTCTCCCGGAAGAGCTGGCGCGGGAAATCCGCCTCCTCCATCCGGTCTATGCGGAATCCCTGGCTCATCGCGGTTTTCTCGAGCGCGGCGAGCCGATCGCCTTCGAAGTGCCCATCGCACCCGGGCCGGTCATCTCCGGCTTGCGACTGGGAAACAAAATCCTGGCTCGGCGGACCGAGTTTGGTCCGGGCGCGGGCGCGATTTCCCTGGCGCTCGCCGATGGCGGACGCGTGACCGTGCCGCCCGGAACCGGCATGCAGGTCGTGGACGTCCAGCCGCACCCGCTGCCCAGCGGTTTGCTCGGGTCGGATCAGCAGCCGCGTTTTCCCATTGGATTTTACGAATTGCCCAAAACCGATGAAGCCCTGCGCGCTCTGAAAAGCGCCGGAGTCAATCTGGTCAGATGCAACAATCGATCCGATCTGGATCGCGCTGGCCGCGCCGGCCTGATGGGTTGGATGCCGCTTAACATCGCCACGGCCGACCCGGAAGCGCTCCACCAACAAATCCGCGCCGTGGCGGATCATCCGGCGCTGGCGGCGTGGGAAGGACCGGACGAAATCGTCTGGATGTTCACCGCCTACAGCGGATTGGAGAAGACCGCCGGCTTTACCCGGGCTGACTGGCAGCGCCAGACTCCGAAGGCGGTGGCCTACGCGGAAAGCCGGAGCCAACTCATCCTGCCCCAAATGCGCGCGGGCCTTCGTCTCGTTCGCGGACTCGATTCCCGCCGGCTTCCCTTCTGGATTAACGAAGCGGCGGACAGCGACCTCAAGTACGTGCGTGAGTATGTCGATGACATTGACGTGACCGGCTCCGACTATTATGCGGTGCGCAACTCGGGCACCGACCTTCCCGCCGTGGGGAGGTTGGTGGATCGTTGGCAGGAGAACGGACGAGGCAAACCCGTCTGGATGGTGCTCCAGGCATTCTCGTGGCACACTCTGAAACCGGAGCGGTCCCGACTTTACCCCACCTTCGCCCAATCCCGCTTCATGGCTTACGACGCCCTCGTTCACGGGGCCAGGGGGCTCTTCTACTGGGGTTCCTCGGAAATCGACGAGGACGCTTTCCGGAAATCGCTTTACGCGTTGACGGCGGAACTGAGCGCTCTCGAACCGTTCCTCGTGGCAACGCCACGAGCGGAGGCTCGAGTTCACCTCATCGATGAAGTCGCCGACGGGACGGGTCGTGGCGTGCGCCTTGCCTTCCGTCAACACGACGATCAATTCCTGCTCATCCTGGTCAATGAAGATTCGCAACGCCATTTGGGTGTCGATGTACGCGGACTCGAGGCTTTGGCCGGACGTCGCCTCGATCTGCTCTACGGCTCCGAATCGGTGCGGGTTGCCCACGGAGGATTCGCCACGCGGTTGCAGGGATTCGAAACTAAAGTCTTTGCCACCGACGCCCGCCTCGCCGCCGGGCCGCCGGCGGGACGGGATTACGGTCAGACTGGCCTGGAACGCTAAGAGCGCGTTTGAAAATCCTCTCTCTCTCTCAGGAGTCGAAGTGACGAGACACTGATCTTCGAGGAAATCGGCGGCCTTCACCCGGAGAATAGTGAGTCTCCTCACGTCGTCTCCTTACTTTTCACTCTGGAGAGGATCATTGTGCGTGTCTGGGGGACGGATCTGGAGGAAATCGGCGGACGCGCGGCGGAGAACTGGCCCTTCACCGGCATCCGGCTGAACGACGGCAACACCCTCATTTCCCTGACCCACGGCAACATTGTGGTTGACGGTTGACCGTCAACTTTCAAGACTCTGGCCAGACCCATGGCCCGTTCAACCTTGATCATGCAGACTTCCCGGCACACCCGCCTGCCCTCCGGTTGGGCTCCCCTCCGGCATCCATTGGAGTTTTGGCTGGGTCGCCTGCATCGGCGAGTGAAAACGCCCGCCCCCAAAACCCGTGCGGCCACGGTCCGCCATCAGGGCAATCTGCTCGCCGACCGAAATCAAGCTGGTCCACTTCCACGAGTGTTCGGCGAGACGCCCGCGCTCCCCATCGCACCTTCAGGTTCATGGTCCCAAAGCGAGC
>CAYHFE010000739.1:0-3371 GCA_964355375.1 uncultured Verrucomicrobiota bacterium | reverse complement strand
TCCCCACTCAAACAATCACGGTTCACGGTCCGGTCTCGATGCAATAGCCGTGGCCGTGGCGGGTCACGATCAGATCTCGCGTCAGTTTCTTGCGGATTCTGGCGATATAGACATCGACGATGTTGGAGAAAGGCTCTTCATCATCCTCGAACAAATGCTCGTAAAGCGCGGTGCGGGTGACTACTTCGCCCCGGTGCATCGCGAGGTGTTCGACGTCCGGCAAAGTTAAACAAATCGATTCCGCCAGTGGCCACAGGTTATCCATTGAGCAAAAGGGCTACTTCAGCCCGGCAATCAATTTCAACGGCACCAATTCAGTGTATGGATTACGGATCGGTTTCGACCTGGAACTCCTTCAGTTCCAGGGATCTGGCGCCGTGCCGCGGGCCGGCTTGATGTTGGCTTCCAAGAGTGTGGGCGACCCCGTGCGCGAGTATCTTTGGTTCGAGTTTTCCGGGGATGGAAAACTTACCGTTCATGACGGCAGCCCAATCCACCAACCAGACGGTGTTCGATTCTGGGGACATGACATTGTGCTGACAGCCGGAGATGCGATGTGGAGGAGCACCAATGGCGTATCTCATATCGAAGTCCTTTGTACTGACTCCAAAGACGGCAATCCTTTCGATGGCAAAGGTGAAACAAAGGTCGAGTTGTTTGTGGATGGCGGAGCGACACCGGTCTTCACTTACACGAAAGAGGGTGGCACCGGGCAATTTACTAGAATCCCTAACCCATCCCTTGAGGCCTCGTACGTTGACCTCGGCATGAGAACTGGCGGATAGACACCGCTAAGCAGATTCTTAACAGCCAGGCTATCGAGATTTCGGGCACCAGCTTTGTGGATGATCGCAAGTGGCACCTCATTACGCTGACTGTTACCCGTACAAACACGACTCATTCAAGCCCGTAAACAGAATCTCTCCATCTACGATATTCAGGGCCTGCTGGACAACAAACTCAGCGCCGTCCGCATCTCGAGCATTCTCAAGGAGGAGGGCTTCGCCAGGCTGCCCAGGCGGGCCGACGACGAGCGTCCCGCTGCACCTCATTCAGACCAAGCCGCCAAAGCCGATGTCCGACAACTGGACTTGAGCCCACGGCATTTTCGAACCCAATTCGGCGGGCTCTTTCTTTTTGTTCCCTATCTGGTGTCGATCCCCTGGGAGAAGATCTTTGGGCGTAATGGTTTCCCGGGCACAAAGATGATTCCAGCCGCCTGCGCGATCCGTTCGCTCCTGGGGTTAAAACTCTACGGGTCAGCCCGACATAGTCACGTCATGAGCGAGGTTTTCGATCCTGGCTTGGCCCTCTTTGCCGGTCTGAATTGCATACCCAAGCGAGCCTTCCTGACCGAATACAGTTCTCGCATCCATCCAGATCGCTATCCCAAAGCGATGCGCGCCTGGTTTGATGCCGTGCGCGATCTGGGGCTGCCCAGCGGGGAATCCTTCGACTTGGATTTTCATACCATTCCCTTCCATGGAGAGGATGCGCTCCTGCAAAAGCACTATGTTTCCAGGCGCAGCCGGCGCCAGAAGGGAGTGTTGGCCTTTGTCGTGCAGGACGCCGACAGCCACGTCTTCTGTTACGGAAACGCTCAAGTCCGCAAAGAAAATCAGAATGATGAAATCCTGCGCTTTGTGCAGTACTGGAAGAAGCGGACCGGACGATTGCCCCAGGAACTGATCTTCGATTCCAAGCTGACCACCTACGGCAACTTGAGCCAACTCAATCAGCAGGAAATCCTTTTCATCACCCTCCGGCGGCGTTCCCAACAAATGCTCGACGAAGTCTTGGCCCGGCCCGCTTCGGCCTGGAGGCAGATCCATTTGGAAGGGGTTTCCCGGATCTACCGTGACCCGCGTATCCTCGACCAAAGAATCAAATTGACCGACTACGAAAAGCCCATTCGCCAGATTGTCGTGAAGGATCTCGGGCACGAAGAGCCGACTTTCCTGCTCACCAATCAATTGACCCGCTCCGCTGGCAAACTCATCGAGCGCTACGCGCGCCGCATGATTATCGAAAATAGCATTCAAGATGGCGTTGACTTCTTCCACATGGACGCACTCTCCTCGGCCGTTCCCATGAAAGTCGACTGTGATCTGCAATTGACTTTGATGGCCAGCAGCCTTTACCGGCTGTTTGGCAATGAAATTGGCCAAGGTTACGAACACGCCAAGTCACGCACGTTGTTCCGAGATTTCGTTGACGCTCACGCCAGCGTGGAAATAGAGCCAACGGAAATCATCGTTCGATTTCAAAAGAGGGCTCACAATCCACTCCTTCTGGATGCGGGCTTCGAACAAAAACTGGTCAAGATCCACTGGTTGGCCAGCAAGCAACTCCGGCTCGCCTTCGGCTGAGCCACTCCCAATTCTGTTAGCTGCTTCCTCTCGTATGGGAATCTGGGCTAGCTCCGGCACCATCCTGTCGAACGCAGAACTTTACGATCCGAACGCCGAGACGTTCAGTGCGACCGGCAGCATGTCCGTGAGTCGCCAGCAACATGCTGCCACGCTGCTGGCCAATGGCAAAGTGTTGGTGGCGGGGGGCCAAACAAGCTCCGGCGCCTTGGTGGCCAGCGCCGAACTTTACGATCCGAGCACCGGCGCATTCACGGCCACCGGCAACATGGGCCTGAACCGCTTCTTGCATTCAGCCGTGTGGTTGACCAACGGCAAAGTGTTGGTGCTGGGCGGCGCTGCCGGCGCTGGCGGCGTCTCGGCCAGCGCCGAGCTCTACGATCCGAGCACCGGAACGTTCTCATCGACCGGCAGCATGACGTCGCCGCGCTACAATGCAGTCTCTCATCGGTGGCGATTTTCCTCTTCGCTTCAATGCCACTACCACCACGACGATTGGTCAAGTGCGGCTAACACATAAGGCCGAGGCGTTCCGCATTTCGACACCCACGCTGGGCGGCAAGATCTACTGGCTGGAGTTCAAAGATTCGCTCACCCAGCACGACTGGAAACCGATCATGTCCATCTCCGGCGACGGCACTGAGCGCGAGTTGGTGGACCCGGCGGCATCCAGTTCGAGCCGGTTCTATCGGGTGCGGGTGGAACCTAAGCCGTAAGGTGAGTATGCAGTCAAAATTGGGAAGCATACGCGCGTTGGCGAGTTCCGACCGGCGGGGCGCTGATCGGAACGGTGATCCGATTCAGTCGCTCACCGGTGACTCGTTCGCAGCCGCCAACGTGGCCGGCGAGGGCGCCAATCACGGCACGCGGGGGCGCGTGCGCTCCCCACTGCAAATGAATAGTTGCCGCCAAGATCCACTCTGGGACACGGGAGGAACGGGCCGATCGCTCGCCGTCACAGGCCAACGACCCGCTCGGCCAGAATCGAGTTTGCCTCGATGT
>CAYHFE010000738.1:0-3377 GCA_964355375.1 uncultured Verrucomicrobiota bacterium | reverse complement strand
ATGTGTGATCGACATACTGTGGTGGCGATCTTCCTTGATCCGCACCCTTCCGTCCAGCCTGCTGTCGGTGGGTTCAGCAGTTCTCATTTTGACTCAGAACTCTGTCCGTTCCACGCATGTAGTCCCGGCTTCAGCCGGTTTTCACCTGGCGACCGGCTGACGCCGGGACTACATACTTGTCAAAATGAGAACTGCTGCGGTGGCCTGAAAAAAAACGGTGCCTCAGCCCGGAGCGTGACCTGATGCCTTCGAGCCAGGCCGGCCGCCGGCGAGGGAAAAGCCTTGGAAATTGGGCGACGACCGAAAATAGTCGCCTCCATGAATGACCAACCAGATCGGCCGGCGACCGCGCTCCTGCTCGGCATCGAAGGTGGCGGCACGCGCACGGTCGCCATCCTGGCGGACGAACGCGGCCAGCAGATTCGAAGACTGGAGGCCGGCCCGGCCAACCTGAAACTCCTCTCGGACACCCGGCTGCTGGTCCATTTTCGCGCGTTGGCTCGGCAGATCCCGTCGCCCGATGCCCTCGGTGTCGGCATGGCGGGCGCCCGAAGTGCCGACGACCACGAACGCATCCGTCGCGCTGTGGCGCGGGTCTGGCCGAACCGCCCGTGCGCGGTGTCGCACGATTTGGCCTCCGCGTTGGCCGCGGCGGAAAGCGCGTCGGACCCCGAGTCGATGACTCGAGTGATTGTGCTGAGCGGCACCGGATCATGTTGTTATGGGCAAGGGCCAAACGGTCAGACCGCCAAGGTGGGCGGATGGGGACACCTCATCGGTGACAAAGGGAGCGGCTACGAAATTGGCCTGCGCGCCCTCAAAGCGGTGGTCTATTACTTCGATCGCGATGGCGTTTGGTCCGCGCTGGGAGAACGCCTTTTGCGCCGCCTGCAGCTCAATGAACCCAATGATTTGATCGATTGGGCGCAGAAGGCGGACAAACGGGAGATCGCGGTCTTGGCCGTCGAAGTCTTCGAAGCCTGGGCGGCGGCCGATCGAATTGCCGCCGATATTCTGCGCGGGGCGGCGCACAGTTTGTCGGCGGACGGCGTGGCCTGCGCGCGCAAGCTGGCGCGATCCGGTTCTCCTGTGCAATTCATTCTGGCGGGCGGTGTTCTGCTCCAGCAGCCGCGATTTGCCCGGCTCGTCGCCCGGCGGGTGCGCGAGCTTTGGCCGAAGGCCCGAGTGACGCCGCTCCGGGTGGAAAGCGCCTGGGGGGCTGTGGCGATGGCTCGATTGGCGCTAATTTCGAACCGCAATTCCTCGGCCGCGGATGGTCCGGCGTCCGTCAAGTCCCGTTTGCCGGTTCGACCATCGCCACGCCCGGTGCGGGCAGTCGCGAACCCGTTCGACGAGCTCTTCCGGCCGGAGTCATTTCGAGGATCGCCGACCGAGCGCCGGAATCCCCGGTCGCTCCGCCTCCACACGATGTCCGTGGAGCGGGCGATTCGACTGATGCTAACCGAGGAACGGCGGGGGCTGAAGGCGCTATTTGGGGAATCCCGCAAGATTGGGCGGGTCATCGGTTGGATCACCCACGCCTTCCGGAATGATGGGCGACTGTTCTACGTCGGAGCGGGCACGAGTGGTCGCCTCGGCGTCTTGGATGCCAGCGAGTGTCCCCCGACGTTTGGCACCCGGCCGGAGCAGGTTCAGGGCATCATCGCGGGAGGAGCCCCGGCTCTTTGGAGCAGCGTGGAAGGGGCCGAGGACGATCCAGCCGCCGGCGCGGCCGCGCTGCGATTTCGAAAGGTCAACCCTCGTGACATCGTGGTTGGAATTGCGGCGAGCGGTCGGACGCCCTTCGTGTGGGGAGCGCTCGCCGAAGCCCAACGCCGCGGGGCGAGGACCATTCTGATTGGCTTTAATCCCGGCCTGAAAGCACCGCGGGCCTTGCGTCCGGACCTGATGATTTCCCCGGATCTCGGCCCGGAGGTGTTGACCGGTTCCACTCGGCTCAAGGCCGGCACGGCCACCAAGTTAATTCTCAACCTGCTCACGACGCTGACCATGGTCCGGCTCGGGAAAGTCGTGAGCAATCTCATGGTGGACTTGAATCCGTCGAACACCAAGCTGCGAGATCGGGCCGTGCGCATCGTGCGGGAGTTGACCGGAGCCGACGAATCCGCCGCGCGCCAGGCCCTGGAAAAGACGAAATGGGTGGTTCAGAACGCTTGGCGAGCTCTGATTCAATGAAGGATTTTTCCGTGCAGCAGCGCCAGGGCGACGAAATGGGACAGGCCGCTCGCGAAAACCACAATGATGACGCTCACGAGGAAAAGCCCGAATCCTTTGGTTTGCTCCGGCTTCAGAGCCGGCCCCACGCCATGGTAGAGCGCCGATGAGGCAAGGAGAGCTCCGATGGTCCAGCAAACCCAGGTGTCGAGCCCGGGAATGGCATCGAAATAACGGGCCAGAAAAATCGGGCTGAAGCCGTAAGCCATGAGGGTGAAACAAGCGGTGAAGGGAGTCTGAACCTGAACACTGGCCGTGACCCAGCGGACGATCAGGGCCCCGACCAAGACGCTGGCCATGAGGAGAACGAACTCCGCGGTCGCATAGCGAATGGCCAGATCTTCGCTGATCTTGACGATATATTCCAATTCTCCCCGCCGCTCGCCAAAACGCACCAGACTGAATCCTTCCAAGGCCAAACCCGGGAGCAGGAGTGGAAACACGTGGAGCAGGAGAATCCGTGGAACCTCGCGCTGGGCCTTCGCGATTCTCTCCCACGCTTGGAGCGGAGAGAAAATGATTTGTAGCGCCGTTATCATGCGAGCGGGAGTTTATTGATCGATCTCACAATAACAACCAAAATGGGATTCCGCGGGCTTCCTTCCCTTTTGCCTATCCTCAGATTTCCCTCCCCGGTGTCTTTTAAATTGAGTCAACTCGACTTGGGCGGGGCGCTCGTTTTGCGCTCGACCCGCGGTCTGGCATCGGCTTAACTCGGGCCTCACATAACGACTATGTTTTAGCCATGAATACCGTCAATCAGCTCAAAACCATCAAATCCAATACCCGTTCCAAAGTCTCGGCCGAGCTCTCCCGCACCGGCGGCCTGCTCCGCCTCGCGCCGACTTGGGTGCCGCGCTCCTTCCTCCAGCCCGGACTGCGCATCAAGCTCCACCCCGACGACACTTACGCCTACGGCCTGAATCGGGGCGGCATTGACGAACGCTGGTTCGCCTCTACCACCGAGGCCGCGAACGAAGGGCGCGTCCCCGACGAAGGACTCAGCTACTGCGTCGTCGGCCAGGAACGCCTCACCCTCCGCCAGGCCGTGGCTGACGGAGGCGCGACCCTCATCGGCAAATCGATCTGGAAGAAATATGGCAAGTGGCCCGTTTACTCGAAGTTCTTCGACAACATGGGGC
>CAYHFE010000737.1:0-3391 GCA_964355375.1 uncultured Verrucomicrobiota bacterium | reverse complement strand
CGACAATTGCCGATTCGCACCCAGAGAAGTTTGACCGAATTTTGCGGCGTGGTGGCGAGGAAATAGAAATCCTCGTCCTTGCTCACGACGACCAACTCATGCTCAGCGGCGTAGTGCCAGATTACGGAATCATCTACCTCCTGCAATCCAAGCTCGCGAACATGTTGAGCGTCGTGACCGTGGCTTTGAAGGAAGTCGGCAAGCGCCGGGGGCAATTGATGATCAATGAGAAACGTCACGTCGCCTGGAGCACGACATGGTCGGTCTGGTGCGCGGCATACTCAAGTGCCGCCAGGATGTCTTCGCGTTCAAGGTCGGGATAGTCCTGCAAAACTTCCTCGTAAGATGCCCCGGCACTGAGGAGCTGCAAAATGTCGGTCACGCGCATCCTCATGCCCCGAATACACGGCCGCCCACCGCATTTCCCCGGCTCCATCGTGATTCGCTTAAGAAGTTCGGTATTCATGATGTTACTGACGACGCGTCAGTTCAATTTGCATGTGGCGCTCGCGCTCGCCCGGTCCGAGAGGCAAGCTGTTGAGGGCCTGCTCGTCGAAATCGAGTGTGATGCTCATGGCAAAACAGTATCCCCAGCCTCAGAACGAGGCAAGTCCCGCCGCCTGCGGAGAACGCGCCCGAGAGGAAATCGACGCGGACCCGGTTGCCTCCTGGATGACCACTGTTCGCATCCCCGGTGTGTGCGTGTGCGTGAGTTTCGGGTGATTCGGATGGGCTCGCACCTGCGATTTGTCAGATCACGCTGAATGCTACAGCGTTGAGTGGGGCGATTTGTCCCGGAAATCTGCGATTTCACGAACAAATCTGTCACGAATGGCGATGAACACCGGTAAACGTTGCCGGACCTTGCGTTTTGCGAGGAACCGACGGAAGTTTCGACATGAGCACTGAGCTAGAAGTTGTGGAATCTGACCAAGAATCAGAGTCCGGGATCGATGGGCAACAATCCGTCACAGATTATGCCGCGTCGGTGCTCGGAAGGGAGATCGAGAGCCTACGGCGTATCTCTGACGGACTAGATCTTGCGTTTGGGGCGCGAAAGGTCATGAAATTCAAGGACAGGCTTGCCTACTTGGCTGCCCGCGAACGACTCGCCGGCAAGATCGTTGAATTCACCGAGAAGCTTTGCCGGCTGACCGCGACGAATCCGAACCCTGAACTCGATCTAAGCGACGGCGCTACTTCTTGGGACCCGGACGCCCCGCGCGAGAAATCCCCGCAGGCGCGGTGACACTCCGCCTCGATTCCCCGACATTCGGATTCCGTGTGAACGCTCGCCAGCCAAAATCGCCAACCAAACAAATCCTTGTTTAACCGGCCAATTCGGATTACCAACGGAGCGTTCTGAAAACTATGTAAACCAAACCAAACCAATTTATTGTAGCTTCGGCTGCTGTTCGAATCGAAACCGGAAATTTCGCAATCACAGGACAGCGCTTGAAGCACGCCCCGCTCAGGGGCGTGCCGAAAGCGTTCCTGTGAGGGCTCTTCCGGTGCCTGATTCGGAGCGCAAGTAAGTGCGCCCCGCTTCATTTTGGGCACAGGAGACCCTCAGAGGAAAGCCATCCCTAGACAGAGCCGAATCTCGCAACGAGAACACGCTCATGTCGAAAGAGAGCAATAAAGGTAGCGGTGAGCTCCCCATTGAAACCGATTTTCGGTTACAGCAGGAACGTGCTTTCGCATCGAAAAAGGAAACGTCTGCAAAACCGCCTGAATCTGGCGAAGTGCCATCCAAACCCGCCCGACGGCGGCGGGACTCGGCCAAGCTCGTTTGGGATTCCAAGCCACGCCGCGCGCCGAATCCGAAGGACATTGAATTTCAAACCGCCGAAGTGGTGATCCCAAACCCCGCGACGGCGGGCACGTTGCCGCTGTCATTCCGCGACGGCGTGATGGGCGAAGCGGAATTGGACAAGCAGAAAATGAACCGCCTGATTTGGGGCGACAACCTTCTGGCCATGCAAGCGTTGCTGGCCAACGGCTATGAGCGTTGCACGCCCCTATGAAGTGGATTTTGTGGTTAGGACCGCTGACAGGATGTTTTTGGTCGAAACAAAAGCTGACAGGGATTTAGAACTGTCACAGGTAGCTCTAAAAGCGCGTGCGGCTCAAGTATGGTGCGAGTCCGCGACAACAGTTGAAATGCCGGATGAAATCGGCCAATCGCAGCAATGGGAATACCTCATTATTCCAGAGAGCTTTTACCGCAGCCATGAGAATGCGACGCTTTTAACTCTCGCAGAAATCAGCCGGCCAATTCGCGACGCGCTGACTGCCAAGGCGGAAGGAGCATTGGCTTTGTGACAAAATGCGAGAAAACTCATCACGAATCTGATTTCAGCCGTTGCGCTTGGAATTCGCGCCGGAATTGCAAAGAAGAGATGGGCTTGCCAGCGACAAATATCACTCCCGTTCCGTCGGGAACTGCGGGATATTGATAATACTGTGAAAACTCCCCTCCATGCGATGAACAACGAGCACGACATGCTGCGAGAGTTGTTCGAAAAACTTGAACTCGGCGAAGTCGAAGGAATGAATCTCTTGCAGAACGCTGGATTGATCTCTGATAACTGCATCAAGATAGATGACATCTCGTTTATCGATGTCGAGAAATCGATCGAATTCCTTCACAGATAATTTGGCTGTAGTGCTCTCAGTGATTTGAGCAGATCCAGCCTCTTGATGACAGAACATCGCCGGGACGCCAGACAACCGATTGGGGTCGGTTTGGTTCGGCGGCGGTTACTTGACCAAGGTGCGGGCCTACCGGGTCGGCTTGGAGTGCGTGGAAACCTGGAAAGAACTAAGCGAAAGCTGTTGCCGTTGAGTCGAGCCCAAACGAATCTACAATTGCCATTAACGGCTATGCCACGAATTGAAGAAGTTTTCGCCGACGGTAGCCGCTTGGTGCAAACCGAAAACGGTAGTTGGTTGATCTTGGAGACCGACCTTGCCGGCTGCCACATCCTAGGCCTCGTCAGCGAGGGCACCGCCCACTACAACGCGCACGCGCCACCCCCGCCGGGCATTCAGGCATTGCCAAGGCGCTGAACCGGTCGCCGGTGTATCTCCACGGTTTGCAGGCGAGGTTCGAGTTGCCGACCTTCGAGGGCGCCGGCTATTCGGAGGCGTATCTCGAGTTTTTGAGGGGGATCATTTCTCTGCGAGTGCTGAACGTGTCCGAGGAATCCCTCCGCGACCTTTGGCGTCTCGAAATTAAATTGCTCCAACTCCTCCACGTCGATTCAACCGGATCGAAAACCTGGTTCCTGGACTCCTGCGGTCAGACAGGTCATTCCGCAGGAAAACGGTAAAAACCTCTCCCGTCACGTCTCCAGCGATCAGGCCCCAGCCGTTCAGGAAGCCATCG
>CAYHFE010000736.1:0-3394 GCA_964355375.1 uncultured Verrucomicrobiota bacterium | reverse complement strand
TCCAGGGTCGGGAGCGGAAAAGGCAGCACCTTGGGATCGATGACTTTGAGCGTTTGATGGGCGTGCAGCGTGAAGATGCAGGTGCCCAAGACCGTCCACCAAATGTGGGCCGGATGCATCGGCCGCAGGTCACCGCACTCGATCCCCTCTCGCAACACGCGCAAAGGAGCCGGCACCGATTCTTCAAAGACCTCCTGGATGACCCGGCCGAGAATTTCCGCGTGCTGGGTGTGCACGGTGCCCATCAATCGCATCCGCACCGGGTAGGCGCCGTAATAGTCGAAGACCGCGTTGACCAGAAACTCGATCCGATCCCGGCCGCCGCGAAAGGGCCGCAACCCCCGCTCGATCCGCGCCAGCAGATCCCGCACGACCTGACGGACCGAATCGACGTAGAGCGTTTGTTTGTTCTCGAAGTAGTAGTAAAGGAGCGCGCTGTTGACCCCGGCCTCCTCTCCCACGCCGCGGATGGTCGCGTTGTCCACCCCTTGCTCGGCGAAGACTCGAATCGCCGCCTCCAGGATCTTCGCGCGTTGCTCGGAATCAAATCGGGGCATGAACAGGCTCGGTCAAACGGAGTTCCTCGACCAATGTAATCAAACGATTAAATCTTGCGATCAACCCGGTCAAGGCGTTTCTTGGCCGAAGCAGATGATCCACTCCGGACGCGGGTCTTGCCCCTCATCCGAGGCCCATCGGCAGTCGGGCTTGGGGAGCACACGCGCCCTCGCGTGTTCCGACCGGCGCCCTCGCCGGTCGGATCAAGGCCCCTTACGGTCACCAAACGGTGACTCGTTCGCAGGCGCCAGTGGGGTCGGCGAGGGCGCCGAACTACATCTTCTTCAACAGGCGCGTCAACCCTCCCTCCACCGGTTCAATTTCGAGGCGGCCACCCGCTTTTTCCGGCGTCGCACTGGACCTCTCGCCACTCGGCCGATCCAAAGCGTGCGACTTGGATGTCGGCGCCAAGGGAGGAAACTCCTTCAGATTGACGGTTCCCTCGGCGGCATCGTCATTGGGCAATTCCGATTGGGAGTTCGGAATAGACCAACTCGTGCGCCGCTCCAGCCAGCTGCGATAACGCGGAAACGTCCACATCCCATGCTCTGCGCCGGTCTCGAGAACGGAGACGATTTTGAAGAATTCGCGCTTGCGGATGAAATTCTTGATCGGATTGGTCGGGACCAGAATTTCGCATTCCGGCACCCGGATCCCCAGGTCCGGCCGGAAGTTCAGGCGCTGCGCCACCACCGCCACCAGACAGTCCGCGAGTTGCGCGGCCACCGTGTTCTGGATTTCCGCCGGAAACGCGGCGACCACTCGTTGCAGGGCCTCGACGGCCGTCGAAGAGTGAACCGTCGCCAGCACCAAATGGCCGGTCTCGGAAGCATTCAAGGTCAAGCGCATCGTCTCCGGATCGCGCATTTCTCCGACCATCAAGACGTCGGGATCCTCGCGCAGGGCGTCGAGCAAGGCTTGCTCAAAACTCGGCGTGTCGCGACCCACCTCCCGCTGTCGAATAAAGGCTCGGCGCGGCCGGAACGTGTATTCGATCGGGCTCTCGACGGTGACGATGTGCCGCGACTCGGTCAAATTGATCTCCTGGATGAGCGCCGCGAGCGTGGACGACTTGCCCGATCCGGTTGGCCCGCTCACCAGGATCAAGCCGTTCATTTGGGAAACAAATCGTTTGAGGCTCGGATGCAGATTGAGGTTCTCGATCGTCGCCTGAAACGCCGACAACAGCCTCACGGCGAACCCGACCCCTCGAGCCGTGTGCAGGACATTGATGCGGCAACGCACGCCCTGAATCGTCCGGGAGAGATCCGCCGAGCGTCGTTCCAGGAAATGGGGCCACATTTCGGCTCCGATGACGTGCCGCGCCATCTCGAGCAAGGCGGTGGCCTCGAGAGGTTCGCCGACCGTGCGGAGCGCCCCGCGGATGCGCACGGCCGCAGGCAGGCCCGCCTCCAAATGGAGATCGCTGGCCCCGCCTTCTTTGGCCAGGGCGATGAGTGGTTCCAGGTTCATATCGTGATGCCGACCACCAAAGCCCTAAACAGACATTTCGGAAAGAAGTTTCGGGCGGATACTCTTCGGTGTGGACCGACCTTTCACGAGGCTTCTGTGGCTCAGGAAAGCCCAAGGCCGAGCCGCTTTCTGCCGATTCCCCAAGGTTGACAGCCTCCCCGCCCCGCCGCATTGTAACGATCATCAGAGGGGAGCCATCCTGTCCGCAGAGTTGCGGGCCAAGGCTGAGAGTTCGGCGCGGGAGCGCCGGAGACCCGTTGAACCTGATCCAGGTAATGCTGGCGTAGGGAGCCGCGATACTTCCTTTCGGCTTTCCCAGCCCTGGAGCACAATGACATTTCAAAGACCAAACAGCCGTCGTCCAGGTGTCCGCACGCCTCGCCTGATTGCTTTCCGCTCTCCCCTACTCGCTTTCCCCTGCTCATTATGATTGCCTCCAAAGATTCCTTCGAATCCCACAGCAGCGAACCGTTGCCCAAAAGCCGTCGCGCCTATGTCTCCGGCACGATTCATCCCGACGTCCGCGTGCCCCTGCGCGAGATTGAACTGACGCCCACCCAGTCGTTCCAGGGCCGGATGGAACTGAACGAACCCGTGCGGGTTTACGACACGAGCGGTCCCTGGGGCGATCCGGCCTTCACCGGCGAGGTCACCGAAGGCCTGCCGCCCCTCCGCGCACCCTGGATTCGCGCCCGCGGCGATGTCGAGGATTGCCCAGGCCACCCCGTCCCTCCAGGCGACAACGGGTCTCTCGGCGAGCCGCCCGCTCGCATCGTCCGTCGTCCCGTGCCCGTCGGTCAAACCGCCTTGCCGGTGGAATTCACCGGCGCCAAGCGTGCGCCGGTTCGCGCCAGCCAAGGCCATCCCGTGACGCAGCTCTGGTATGCCAAGCAGGGCCTCATCACCCCCGAGATGGAGTTCATCGCCCTCCGCGAGAACATGGGGCGGGTGGAACGGGCTGCCAGCCCGTCCGGCGGGGCAACCTGCCTCGCCGATCTTGCCCGCGACCTTGTTCGCAACGACCTTAACAAACAGCACGCCGGCAGCGCCCAGCTTTCACTGAACACGGACCCACTGATTACCGATTACTCTCCTTCGATCTTCCGCCGTTTCCCCCAGCGCATTCCGAAAGACATCACCCCCGAGTTCGTCCGCGCCGAAGTCGCCGCCGGCCGCGCCATCATCCCGGCGAACATCAACCACCCGGAGGCCGAACCGATGATCATTGGCCGCAACTTCCTCGTGAAGATCAACGCCAACATCGGCAACAGCGCCGTCGCGTCGAGCATCGAGGAGGAAGTCGAGAAAATGCGCTGGGCCACCAAGTGGGGCGCGGACACCGTCATGGACCTCTCCACCGGCA
>CAYHFE010000735.1:0-3401 GCA_964355375.1 uncultured Verrucomicrobiota bacterium | reverse complement strand
TCCTTGCTTTCAAGTTGAGCGGAACGAACCCTCACCCGTCCTTCGGACACCCTCTCCCATCGGATGGGAGAGGGACGGGGTGAGGGACCGGTTAGTCTCATCATGATGGCGAATTGGAATTAGCCGTAGGTATGCAGTTGAAATGGGTGGAACGGTCAACCTGGCAGTGCTCGTCGGGAACTTGCCGCCGAGTCTGGCATGACAACAGAACTCACTCCTTCGGGGGACTTCCGGCAGCACGACCGGTGGGCTGGTAGCCCACCGGAACGGGCAAGTTGCCCGTTCCACCCTGAACGCTACTGAATCGTCACGGATGAGATGATCTCGCAACTGAATCGATACGGTCTAACGGCCCAGGTATTTGGCGACGGCTTCTCCGCGCGAGTGGACGTGAAGTTTGTCGTAGATGATTTTGAGGTAGCCGTTGACAGTGTCGTAGCTGATGCCCAACTTGTCCGCGATCTCCTTGTAAAGACAGCCCTTGGCGAGGTAATCAAGAACTTGCCTCAAGCGAGGCGAAAGGCGGTCGATCTCCGACGTCGCCTCGCCTTGATGGTGGAAAAAGTCTGCGACTCGTGAGGTCACATCACCGGACATTGGAGCTCCGCCTTCCGCCGCCCGGCGAATCGCCGTGAGCAGATCCGTGGCAAGATCTTGTCGGTGGATAAAACCGTTGACCCCAGTCCGGAGCGCTTCGAATAACTGATCGGGGCCTTCGCTGTTGGTTAGCATCAGAATCTTCAGACGGGGCGACTGCAGCTTGAAAGCCCGGATCCACTCCTTTCCCGACAGTTTCAACAGACTCATGTCCACAATCAGCACTTCAGGACGGAGATGTGGAATACTCTTCAGGGCCGATGCAGGGTTCTCAAAGACGCCCACACACCGGATTTCCCTCATCTGGTCGATCATTCGTTGCGCGGATTCCCAAAACGGACAATGACCTCTGACGACCGCGACGGCTATATCTTGCTTCCATGTCGTCTTATTCTGCAAAGGTTGACGAGAGTCGAGCTCTCGCGTCAAAGGTGGCAGCGACAAAGTGGAATCGCAGAAGCCTGTTTGAGTCGGGAAGGTGTATGAAGTCGAAAGTTGTTGGGATGATGAGTTCGTAGAGTGGGTCGAGCACGCATTCACGTTGGCTGAGCCGGTTGCAGGTGGCTCGGGGTGAATGAGAGCTTGAAGGCTTTGATGTTTCGCTTTGGTCTTCGGAGGGATGTTGTCCGCAACGGATCGCGTCGAGGCCGACGGGGCTTGGTCTGGAAAAGCATCCACTTTCAGGGATGCCTGTGACCCGGGCAGTCCGCCGGGTAAAGGCGACAGTAATTCCATACTCGTTCCACTCTTGCAAGAAGCCTGTGCGTCGGACGCGTCACGGAATGGTACGACACTACACCACGACGCTCATCTGCTCAGGTGTTGACAAGTCGAGACGTTTGATCAAAAGCCTCATGAGAGTCAAGAAGTTTTCCGAGAAAGTTTTTAACTGAACTTTTCGCGGGCGCACCTCACAATTTTCCGGAGCACGGACATGTTTGTCTGCCTTGGTGTTGAGCAATTCGGGGATGCGAACAAGAAGGTCCGCACTCCGACGCTCCTCCAAGTCTCAAACAAGACCAACCTTTTCAACAATCTGGCCGCTGCTCCTTTCTGTCTGAGAGCCTGTTTTGAAAGTAGGAGACGACGTGAGGAGACTCACTTTTCTCCGGGTGACACCGGCATATTCCGTCGAAAATCAGAGTCTCGTCACCTGACTCCTACCTGAGAATGGAAGAAGACGATCTCTGGCGTCTCCGCCAGAATCACAGCCACGGCGCCAGTCTCTCGCCTTCCCAGATCTTCGCCACGGGCTGGCGCTCTCGCACCAGCGCTGCTTTCCGGCCGTGGACCAGAACCTCCGCCGCCAGCGGCCGCGCATTGTAGTTCGACGCCATGACGAATCCGTAGGCGCCGGCGCTGAGGAGCGCGAGATGATCGCCGGATTGGACTTTGGGCAGCGGTCGATCTTTGCAGAAGAAATCTCCTGATTCGCAGATGGGGCCGACGACGTCGGACGAAACGAGCGCGCCGCCGCGTCGCTGCAGTGGAACGATCTCGTGATACGAGTCGTAAAACGCCGGACGGATCAGGTCGTTCATGGCGGCATCGACGATGACAAAGTTCTTTTTTCCCGTGCGTTTCACGTACTCGACCCGGGTCACGAGAATGCCGGCGTTGCCCGTGATGAATCGTCCGGGTTCGAGAAGGATGCGCAAGCCGAGCGGTTGGAGGAACGGGAGGAGCGTGGCCGCGTACTTTTCCGGAGTGAGAATATCGCGGGCCGCGGGAGTCTGCCACCATTTCTCCGGGCCGCTCGCCAGCGCCGAGCGATACACGATCCCAATGCCACCCCCGATGCTGAAAAATTCCAGACCATATTTCGTTGCCAGGGTCGTGACGAGCCCGGCGACCTTGCGCACGGCTTGCTCGAACGGTTTAACCTCGGTCAACTGCGATCCGATGTGCATCTGCAGACCACGCAAGCGCAGGTTCTTGAGTTGGCTCGCCCGCGCGTAAAGCTTCTCCACCTGCTCGAGGGCGATGCCGAACTTGTTCTGGTAGGTCCCCGTCGTGATTTTGGCGTGCGTGTGGGCATCGACGTTCGGATTGACCCGCACGGCCACGGGGGCGATTTTTTTAAGCCGGGCCGCCACCCGGTTAATCCGCTCGAGCTCGGGTTCGCTTTCGGCATTGAACGAATAGATTCCCTGGCGCAAGGCGAACTCGATTTCGACTTCCGTCTTGCCAACTCCAGCAAAGACGCACTTCCCAGGATCGCCCCCCGCCTCCAGCACCCGGCGCAATTCGCCCTCGCTGACAATATCGAAGCCGCTGCCGAGATCACTCAGAGTTCGGAGCACGGCCAAATTCGCATTGGCTTTGACGGCGAAACAGACCAAGTGATGGAGTGGGCCGAGAGCCGTGTCCAACTTCTGGAAATGGCGTGTGACCGTCCTCTGGGAATAGACATAAAGCGGCGTGCCATATTTCTTGACCAAAGATCCAACCGCCACGCCTTCGGCATGGAGTTGGCCGCCAACATAACTGAAATCGTGCATAAAGGGGATGAATTAGAGATCGTCCGCGATCCCAGAGAGGCGTCACAACCCGAGCGCCACTGGGTCCGCGAGCCGATCAGCCTGGATCGGAAAGTCGCGGTCACCCGTCTCCGGGTCGGTTCGGCGAGGTCGGCACCTCAGCCGTAAGCAGACAGTGAAAATCGGGGAACACACGCGCCCTCGCGTGTCCCGACCGGCGCCCCGCCGGTCGGAATGGATGCGTCGCTCAATCACCCAACGGTGAATTTTTCGTGCGCGCCAGTGTGGTCGGCGAGGGCGCCGACCACCGCACGCGAGGGCGCG
>CAYHFE010000734.1:0-3418 GCA_964355375.1 uncultured Verrucomicrobiota bacterium | reverse complement strand
GTATCGCCTTCCTTGGGTCGAACGTTCGCTTCTCCGCCCGCGGTCGCCAGGAAGTCGGTCTCGATATCTCGGCCGGGGAACGGCCCCAGGACAAGCCATTCCCGGACGAACGATCCATCCACATTCTGGATCGGTGCCGCATGATCCGCGGCGTGAGCGGTGTTTGGCGGACCGGCGAGGGCGAATGCCAGTGTCAGCAACAAAATCCCGAGCGCCAACACTCGATCCACGAACCGCCAGGTCCTCGAGTGCGGCCGCCCTCTGCCGTTTTCGGAAGGAACCATAGCGCCGGAGGGTTGGCGCACTCCCAGGCGCTGGCGCGCGAGTTTCCGGTTCAGAGCCTCAACGGGTGAGCTGGTTCGAACGGGTCTCTTCCGGAAGGTTTCGGCCTCGATTTCAACGCCACGCACTTTCGGGTCATTCTCGGAAGAATCCACGCGATCACTTTGGAAGCCGGTGGCTGTTTGGGAAGCTCATGACTTCCTTGATTCAAGCAGTTTCGCGTGGCCGGTGCAATCCCTTTGCACATCCCTTTGCCCATTCATCCTCCGCCCTTTGCGGCCGTCGGATTAACGGTAGAACGGCTGCCCAGTGAGCCAACGGGGACCATCGTGGGGAGCCGGCTCGCCGGTTTCCAGGGCGCCAAGGTCAGGGGCTAGGCCCGCGAAGTCTTCGTTGACCGTGGAGATCACCACGCCCGCGTCCACGCCTTTGCTCTTCGGCTTCAGCGCGAAGTTCAGATCCATGACGTGGTAAACGGCGTAACGGCTGGCGGGGTCCGGCGGAGAAAGCGTCTCGAATATATCGAAGTCCACTTCAACCGAACGCAGAGGTCAAACCATCGTCTCGACCATGTCTGTGGAAAGGCGGAGCGTTCGGGTCAAGCCAATCAAGCTGGACTCCTTGGCCGGGAAGAAATAGGGAGAAGGCAACTCTTCTCCGGCGAAGACTACGGTTTGACCCCTCCGTCGAAGGCGAAGTGCGAGCCCTCGGCTCCGCTTACGGCTGGAGAACCTGTTTCCCGGCGAGCAAGCGCTCGCGCAGGAGTGGATAGGCGACGTCTTGCACGCTGGTATTTTCGTCAAGCGCTGCGCCCGCGGCCGTGGTGGCGCTTTGACCGAGTGCCCTGAACACCGGCTCCATGCGGATCGAGCCGTGCGCGACGTGTGTGGCGGAGACGCAAATGGGCGAGAGGAGATTCTCGCATTCGCCCTTGCGCGGGATGATCGAGCGGTAGGAAATGCCGTAGGGCTTGGGCGGGACGCGCCAGATGGTGCCCTCGCCTTGGGCGTGGCCCTGCTCGTTGACGAAGAGCTGGACGTTGTGGGAGTCCATGCTTTCGGTCGCCTTGGCCGTTGGTCAGACCCGGGATGGATTGCACGTAGGGCAGGAGACCGCTGTCCGGTCGTCCGGGAGTGACTTTCACCGTAGGCTGCGGCGATGGCGTCTTAGAACTCGGAGGCAATTCCGCCGAACGTATTGCGCTTGCCGAGGAAGTCACTGGCGCCGAGCCCGCTGGCGCTCATGCCGCCGGGAAAGCCGGTGGGATTGACGAGAATGACGGAGCGCCCCTCGCGTTTGGCGGCGATGGCGGCGCTGACGGCACCGGATGAGTCGCCGTAGGCGACGACGTCATGAGCGGGCGTCACATCCTGCGCGGACAACCGGAGGCTCAGCAGCAGGATGGCGAGGAGTGTGAAGGTGCGTTTCATCCGTTGAATTATGGAACGGGTCGTTTACTTTTTTTGTTGTTTTCGAGGACCAGCACCCAGTCTTGGGGTGAGGGCAACCGGGATGATTTGTATTCGCCCGAGGGAGCGTTGACGGCGCCTTGTTCGAAGCGCCTCCCGGTGGCCGGGTCGAAGTAATAGGCCGTGTAACGCACGTCCGGCTCGAGTCCTTTGACGATCGTTCCCTTCCAGTCGTAAATCTCACGCTTGGGCTGGTAGATGAACCTGACCTCACCCGGGATGCCGGCAGCGAAACAATCCTTCTCGGCCCATTCTGGATGCACCTCGAAGCGTGACCACGGATACCGCTCCAGGAGTTTCTTGCCGAGCCCAAGCTGGGTTGATCCCGGGTAGTTCATGCCCTCCTTCCAGGTCGTCCAGTCGTAAACCGGATCGATGCCCGGGTCGCCATCTACGCTGGCCTGCCAGATGCCCGCCGCGCCGTAGGTGTGGCCGGCTGCGCCGCTCAGCATGAAGCTCCAGAAGAGGTGGCGTTGCACGTCCTGGAAGTTTGTTTGCATGTGTCCTTCGTAACAGGCCTCGCCACAAAGCGACGGTTTGGTCGGCGTCTGCGCCTGGCAGGACTTCATCAGGTCGAGTGATTGGGTCGCGGTCTCATAGCCTTTGTGCCCGATTCCGACCATATCGAAGTCAAAGACCTCGTTGTCCTTGATCGCCTGGCGCGGATGCTGCGGCGCGTGGTAGGTCAGCGGATGGTGATATGGATCCGTCGCCTTCAGGTATTTCGCCAGCTCCGACCACGGACCAAACGCGTCTTTGGCTTCACCGCCGACGATCCAAACCGTGGGATACGCACCGTAGCGGGCGATCAAGTTCCGCCAATGCCGCTTGAAACCTTCGAGCCCCACCTGCGCCAGGGTGCTCTTGCCGCCCCCCTGCGGACGCCCCCAACCGCCGACGATCACCGGCACCATTCCGGCATCGACCAGGTGCCTGATGCGACGGTCCGCGAACTCGAAATACCTCGGATTCATCATGCTGAAATCTATCTTCTCATATGGCTTGCCGCCTTCATTCTCCCAGCGCGCCTCCATCATGTGCTCATCCGGGTAGGGCCCGCAGACGATCTGAACCGCATTGAAGCCCTTCGCCCGGCGGTCGGCAGTCAGTTCCTGAAAGTTCTCCCAGGTCATCCGCTTGGATAAATTTTTCCACCACGTATCCGCCAGCCAGAGAAACGGCGTGCCGTCGGCGTGCGCGAAGTGCCGCTTGTCTTCCGCGACCCGGAGAAAACCATGTTTCAGCAGAGGGTTGTCGCCCGGGTAGGCCGTGACGGTGAGGGGTTGGGGAGCGCCGTTCATCACCTGGTTCGCCGGGTCTGAGCACTTCACCTGAAACGTGTAATCTCCCTGCACCGACGGTGCGAAGCGCACCGTCCACCTGTCGCCCCCGGCCCAAAACGCGGGGACCACCCACTGCTTTTCGCCGCTGCGGAAGACAACATTCACCTGCACATCCAGAAACGGATTGTCATACTTCCGGGCGGACGTGAATGAAGTCTCAAAGACGGCCCACTGCTCCGCGCCCAAAGCGGACGCTGCGATCAAACCGGCCAGGGCGCGGAGCAAAATGAATTTCACGGGAGTGGCTTGTTCCTGAGAGGAAGCCGGATTTTCAGGGGGTTAACTAATAGGAATTTGCATTTTCACAGCCGACCTCACCGTAGC
>CAYHFE010000733.1:0-3433 GCA_964355375.1 uncultured Verrucomicrobiota bacterium | reverse complement strand
GTTCATGGCCGCGATTCACGTCCAATCGTTGGAGGTGTTCCCTACCCATGAACCGCGGGGTTTTGCATGGGGAGCGCGGCCGTCCCGGCTGCACCGGTCGGCGTCTCGCCGACCGGAACCATCCGGGGCCCAGCCACGAGGGTTCGGCGGGACGCCGAACCCGGCAGGCGAGACGCCCGCGCTCCCCATCGCAGTTTCAGGTTCATGGCGAGGGGACACCTCCAAAAATTGGACGTGAGTTGAGGCCATGAACCTGAAATGCATAAACCATTGGAAATCAACGAACGCATTTTGCGGTTCATGGGTAGAGAGGGTGGGAGTGAGGGGGCCTTCCAATGCGTCGTCACGCTTTCGAACACCATTCCCAACACCAGCCAGCAATTTTTGACTTTTGCGCCGGCTTCTTTTAGCGTCTGGCCCGATGCATATCATTCGTCACGCCGATGCGGATTTCGCGGAGCAGTTGCGCCACCTGGCCGCGCCTTCCAGCCTCTTTGACCCGGTCATCGAACAGCGCACTCGCGATATTGTGGAAGCGGTCCGGGCACGGGGCGACGAGGCCCTGGTGGAATTCACGGCGCGCTTTGATGGGGCGCAGCTTTTCCCAGAGCAATTGGCGGTCACGACCGCGGAACTCCTCAATGCGTCCCTCTGCGCTGACCGGCGCTTGCGGCAAGCTGTGACCACAGCCAGCCGCAATATCGAGGCGTTCAGTCGGAAATCCCTGCGGAAAGGATGGTCGGCTCGGAATGCCCAGGGCGCGCGAGTGGGAGAGAAATTCGATCCTTTCCAGCGGGTCGGAATCTACATTCCGGGCGGCACCGCGCCCTTGGTTTCGACGGCTCTGATGACGATCATTTTGGCGCGGGTGGCCGGCTGCCGGGAGATTGTCGTGACCACTCCGTGCGGCCGAGGGGGCGAGATCAATCCGGCGTTGCTCTTCGCCATCAAGACGGCCGGCGCGACCGAGGTTTACCGAGCGGGCGGCGCCCAGGCCATTGCGGCCCTGGCCTTCGGCACGCCTTCGATCGGGCGGGTCCAAAAAATCTTCGGCCCCGGCAATGCCTACGTCGTCGCCGCCAAGCGTCTGCTCTTTGGCCGGGTGGCGGTCGATCTTTTGCCCGGACCGAGCGAGGTTCTGGCGTTGGCCGATGACACCGCGGAGGCTCGATTCATTGCGGCCGACCTTCTGGCGCAGGCCGAACACGGCTCCGGCCACGAACGAACCTGGCTGATCACTCCGAGCGAGAAACTGCTGCGCGGGGTCGAGAAGGAAATGAAGCGACAGTTGCCCGCGCTCTCTCGCCGGGATTTCATCGGCCGGGCTTTGGCGGAGAACGGCTGGTTGATCCAGGTCCGAACGATCGAGGACGGAATTGATTTAGCCAACCAAATCGCCCCCGAACATTGTGAGATCATGACGCGGAAACCCGATCGGGTGGCGGCGCAAGTCGTCACGGCCGGCGCGATCTTTCTCGGAAAATTCTCGCCGACGGTTTTGGGGGATTATGTGGCCGGCCCGAGTCACACGCTGCCGACGGGCGGCGCGGGCGCATGCTTCGCCGGGTTGACCGTCGATCAGTTTCAGCGCCGCACTAGCGTGGTCGAGTATGACCGGGCCGCGCTCCGGAAGTCGCTCGCGACGGTGGAGAAATTCGCCGAAGTCGAGGGACTCGATGCCCATGGCCGTTCCGCGGCGGTCCGCCTCGAGCGGGCCGGGGCGGATGCCGCCGGCCGAGCGGTGACGCGCAAGAACCTCCGCGCCTCCGGAGGCCGCAGCCCGCGGTCGAAGAGCGGAGCCCGGGAATGAGCGCTCAAAATGTGCAGGGGCGAACGCCGGCCCGGTTGGTGCGTCCGATCGTGCGCCGGTTGCACGGCTATGTTCCGGGCGAGCAGCCCAAGATCCGGGGCCTCATCAAGCTCAACACCAATGAGAATCCATATCCGCCCGCTCCGCCCGTGCTCGACGCGATCCAGGCCGCGGTGGATGGCCGGCTCCGCCTGTATCCGAACCCGGCGGCGCAACCGCTCCGAGAGAAGCTGGCCCGTCTGCATCATTGCGAGCCGGAGAACATCCTCGTGGGAAATGGCTCGGACGAACTTCTGGCCCTCGCCACCCGGGCCTTTGTGGAACCGATGGCCGCCGCGGCCCAGGCCATTCCTTCCGGAGCGAAATCAGTGAAGCCAAACCGCCTTCCAGCTTGCGCCGCGCGAGATTCATCGCGGGGGGAGCGTGGCGAATCTTCGGCGATGATCAGTCGGGAAACCGTTCAGTTTTTTACCCCGAGCTATTCCCTTTATCCGGTGTTGGCGGCCATCCACGGAGCGCGGGCGCGGGCGGTTCCGCTCGCCGATGATTTCACCATTCCGGCCCCGGCGGAGCTGCGTCGCACCGGGCTCTGGGACTTTCGGGCCGCGCTCAGTTTTGTCACGACGCCGAATGCGCCGAGCGGCCGCGGCTATGCCACCCGTGAGTTGGAAACGCTCTGCCGCGGGCAGCGCGGCCTGCTGGTGCTGGATGAAGCCTACGTGGATTTCGCGGAGGAGAACGCGCTGGCCTTGGCCTTGCGGCACTCCCACGTCTTGGTGGCGCGGACGTTCTCCAAGGCCTATTCACTCTGCTTCCTGCGCGTCGGTTACTTCGTCGGACATCCGGATTTGATCGCCGCCCTGGACAAGATCCGCGACAGCTACAACGTCAATGGCCTGGGCCAGGTCGCCGCGCTGGCGACGCTGCGGCACTTGCCCTATTACCAAAGCAATTTTCATCGGGTCGTGGCGACTCGCCTTCGGCTGAGCCGGGAATTGACCGGGTGCGGCTTTGCCGTCCTTCCCAGTCAGGCCAATTTCATCTTGGCTCGACCTCCGGTTTTTCCCGCTGTCGAATGGCTGGAGAAGCTCCGGTCGCGCAAAATCCTCGTGCGGTGGTTTGGAACCCCGGAAATCAGTGATTACCTTCGGATCACGGTCGGGAGCGACGAGGAAGCATCCGCTTTGCTCCGGGCCGTGCAAGCCATCTTGCGCTCCTGAAACAAGTCGGGAGATTCAGCAATTCTCATTTTGACCCAGGACACTGTCCGTTCCACGCAAGTAGTCCCGGCTTCAGCCGGTTTTCACGTGGCGACCGGCTGAAGCCGGGACTACATACTTGTCAAAATGAGAACTGCTGCGGGAGATTTCAGACGATTGACAAGTCTCGTCGGCGGGCCGACGTTTCTTTTGAACTGGAAAAGGAGCCCGATATGATTATCAGAACTTACGGAATGCCGGCCTACGCGGGCGGCTTTCTCGGCACGCTTGAAGAAGACTTGAAGCGATGTGTCGCGTGCGTCCCGGAGGCGCACGTTGATCCTTCCCATGTCTTTGTCTTCTTTCCTCGCCAGGTGCAAGCGAGTTTACGAGCGCGGCACCTGGACCGCCAAGCAGACGGTTC
>CAYHFE010000732.1:0-3460 GCA_964355375.1 uncultured Verrucomicrobiota bacterium | reverse complement strand
GATGTTCGAAAGGCTTACGAAGGAGCGAGAGAGACGAAACGGATCGGTCATCAGAAGCTCGATTGGGTCAAGTATCGAAGCGTGAACATAGTGTGGCCGATGTTTCTTTCTCAGGTGGGACTGATTCGTCATTTCGCCGCGTATCATCCCACGACCCACCGTGACCAGGCTTGCCTCTATCTTCTGGAAGATTGCTCCATCACGTCGCTGCTCGCCGCCGACGCAAATATCGGAAAAGTGTGTTCGGAGTGGTTGCTGAGTTTCCCGATGTTCTCCCATGATTACCTGACGGAGTTTGTTTCTGAGTGCTCAAGGGAATTCATCGAAATCTCCGAGAAGAAGCGGTTTCAGGCCCTTCCTAACATTCTGCGGAAGCTTTCCTGGCTCTCTCCCGAGTATCGGGCCTACTCCAAAGCGGTAGTCGAAACCGCCAAGGCCCAGGATTGCGCCCCTGAAGATATTTCCGACCCGCGAGACTGGCCCAAGTTCAGATGGTGAAGTTCCGCCCGGAACCGAACGGGGCTCAGTCCGCGACCGGACGAGTTGAATCGACCCTTGCTGCCGGGATGTGCATCGCGCGGAACGCAACGTCAGGTCTGATGCCTGACGGTTGGGAGAGCGATTGTTCTTGTCCAGATCTTCGGAAGGTTATGATTATGTTTGGCGTAAAAATGCATATTCCTGACAGTTTCGAGCGCCACGCCCGAACCCGTCCGCACGGCACGTGCGCTCCCCGCTTCTCCTTCAGAACTCTGATTCAAGGCCTGCTCATCCTCATGCTCATGGCCGTTTCCACCAGCGCCGAAGTCACCGTGCGCGTCCGACCCACGCGCGGCGGGCCGCAAATTCACGTCAACGGCAAACCGGTCTCGCCGCGATTCTTCTTTGGCTTGCCAGGCAGCGGCACCAGCACCGTTGATGAAAACTGGACCCAACACGCCTTCGAGTTCACGCCGGGCGCGGAGATCGCAACCGCCGGCACGCTGCATTTTCGCTTTGGTCAACTGGCTGGCGAAATCTGGCTGGCGGACGTACGCATCGTGGACGCAGAAACGGGGCGTGACGTCATGTCGCCAGGCAGTTTTGCCGCGACGCAGACGTTCAACGAAGTTTGGAACTTGTGGCCCCCGGGCGGGCAGAACACGGTTGGCCAGGTGGACGTGACCCATGGTGCGGTCCACGTCAAATTAAGCAGTCCACCGACCGGCCGTTGGCCCGACTTTCATCTGCACAGCCATCGGAGTCTGAGTTTCTCCGCCGACCGGAAATACCGTGTCACGTTCCGGGCCCGGGCGACGCCCAAGCGGCCGATTCGCCCCGCCGTTTATCAGGTCATCAACGGCGAATACCTCAACATCGGGGGGCCCCCCGGACCGCTGCTCGAGCAAGTGGCGCTGGCGCGGGATGCGGGCGTGAATTTCGTTTCGTTCAGTGCGCCCAACTGCTGGTCGCCGCCGGAGCAACCGCAGGACTGGCGACCCTTGGACACTCTCTGCCGGCAGATCATCGCGGCCAACCCCAAGGCCTTGCTCGTGCCCCGCGTCAGCGGCTACGCCCCGGATTGGTGGCTGCTCCAACATCCCGAGGCACGGATGGTTTATGACACCAACCAGCCGGGAGTATTCGCCTCGATCTCGCACCGGCCCTATCGCGCGGCCACCGCCGCGCACTTGGAAGAACTGTGCCGCCATCTCACGAAAACGTTTCCCGATCACTTCGCGGGCGTGCATCCGTGCGGCCAAAATACCGGGGAGTGGTTCTATGAAGGGTCGTGGGAGCGACCCTTGAGCGGCTACGACCCGGCCACGCGCGAAGCGTTTCGCGCCTGGCTCAAGGCGCGCGGCGACGCGGACCATGCCACCGCCGAACCTCCGACCGCCAATGAGCGCCGCGCCCATCCCAACGGTTTCCTGCGCGACCCGGCGCACGAACGGCGCCTGATCGAGTTTGCGCGCTTCCAGCAACACGAGATGGCGGAGATGGTGCTGGCCCTGGCCGCCGCGGCCCGGCGCGGGAGCGACGGAAAGAAGCTCGTGGTTTTCTTCTACGGTTATCAATTCGAGTTCCCGGCACTCCCCAATGGCGCGCCGACCAGCGGACACTACGCGCTGACGCCCGTGCTGAAATCCAGGGACATCGATATCCTCTGCTCGCCGATTTCCTATTTCGACCGGGAGTGGCTTGGCACCGCCCCGAGCATGAGTCCGGCCGAGAGCGTGCGCAACGCGGGCATTCTGTGGCTCAACGAGGACGACTCGCGCACGCACCTCGATCCGCGGACGGTGGAACACGCTCAGGAGGGCGGTCTGGTCAACCTGCGGCAAACCCAGCAGGTGATGCTGCGGAACACGGCGCAGGCAGCCTTGCGCGGCTTCGGAACCTGGTGGATGGACCTGCCCGGTGAGGGGTGGTTCAATGATGCCGCCATTTGGGACGTCCAGAAACGCCTGTGGCCAGTCGAGGGATCGATGCTCAAGCGCGCCCGTCCGTTCTCACCGGAGATCGCGGCGATCGTGGGCGAGGACAGTCTCTGTCACCTGACGGGCGGCTCCAGCTCGGCCGCGAAGCCGCTGATCTACGATGCCCGCGCCGCCCTGGGACGCTGCGGCGCGCCTTACGGGCAATTCACACTCGCGGACGCGCTGGCCGGCCAAGTGCCCGCGAAACTGCAGGTCTTCCTCGCCGCCTGGTCGCTCACACCCGCCGAACGACTCGCCCTCACCTCCAACCGCCCACCCAACACGGCTCGCGTTTGGTGCTACGCGCCCGGCTACTTGTTGCCCAACCGCGCTGATCCTGCCGCAATGGACGAGATCACCGGCTTCAAGCATCGCGCCATCTCACTCCACTCCGCGGAAGCCACCCCGACCGAAGCGGGCCGCAAACTGGGGCTGACGCAATCGTGGGGGCCGAAGGAGACGATTCAGCCGTTGTTCACGGTCGAGGCGCACTCAGGGGAAACCCTGGCCACCTTTTCGGATGGTTCTCCCGCCGTCGCCGTTCGCCGTCACCAAGGCGGGCTGGACATTTTCCTTGGCGTGCCGGCGTTGACGCCCGAACTAGTGCGGGCTCTGGCTCGGATGTCGGGCGTGCATCTCTTTACGGAAGAAAACACTGCCGTCTGGGCGGCGGAGGGGATGCTGTCGATTCAAGCCCACAAGGCCGGTCCGTTGGTGATTAAGACCGGGCGTTCCCGTGCCATGTCGGATGCCCTCACCGGCGCCAAGCTCGGCCGGGGTCCGAGCCTCACGCTCCCCATGGAAGCCGGCGAAGTGCGGGTGCTGCGCTATTGATCAAAACGAGAACGGACAATCCCGCAACAGCGGCGAACGTCGTCCGTCGGGGATGGGCGGATGCGTCAAGCAAGCAGGCCGGGTTTGGAACGGAGCTGAAAATGTTCCCCCCTTTTTCTCAGGTAAAACTGTTGGAAACGGCGCATCGGGAAACAAAGAAGTTCCCG
>CAYHFE010000731.1:0-3462 GCA_964355375.1 uncultured Verrucomicrobiota bacterium | reverse complement strand
ATGGAACGAGCAACCCCGGTTTTGACTCCGAAGAACTCCTCGCTTACGAACTGGGCTACCGCCTGAAACCGCATCCCACGCTCTCCCTGGATCTGGCCATTTTCTACAATGATTACGACCGTCTCTATAACGTGGTTGCGCTGTCGCCCGAACTGCGTTTTTCGCCGGCGGCCGAGCCCTACATCTTTTTCCCGGTCACGATCGACAATGGCTTTTTCGGGGAGACCTACGGGGGCGAGGCGGCGGCGGTCTGGCAGGCGTCCAGCCATTGGCGCGGGCGGGCGGGCTACAGTTTTCTCCAAATGAATCTTCATACCAAGCGCCCCGTCCCCTCGGTCACCGAAGACGAGGAAGATAACAATCCCCGGCATCAATGGTCGGTGTGGTCGGACTCGGACTTGGGGCGGAATGTCGAATGGGGCATGGGAGTGCGGTATGTGAGCGGCTTGCCGGCGTCGGGGATATCCGCCTATGCGGAACTGGACACGCGTCTGGCTTGGAGGCCGACGGCGCATTGTGAGTTGGCGATCATCGGCCGCAATTTGCTGGATTCCCATCATCTCGAGTTCTCGCCGATGCTTTTTGCGAGTCGAAAAGTCGAGGTGGATCGGGCGGTTTACGCCAAGATCACCTTCCGCTTTTGACGGGAACCTTGCCGGAAAAGAGGCGGAAGTTTTTGACCGCGCGGCCCAGGCGGCTTTGACCTTAATCAAGGCCGCCCGGGCCGGCGTCGCGCACAACTGGGGCTGAACCAATCAATTGTCATGGGCCACAAACTCGAATGCCGGGCGACCGGCGTCACCCATTCATCCAGAGGATAATATGACCAAAGAAAAACGTCTCTTCACCCGCCGCCAGTTTGTCTCCACCACGGGATCCGCCGTCACGGCTTTTGCGATCGTTCCCCGCCATGTCGTGGCCGGGAGCGGTCAGATTTCACCCAACGAAAAATTGAACATCGCCGGCATTGGGATCGGGGGCATGGGCGCCGGCGACATCGGCGCGGTCGCGCCCGGCAATAACATCGTCGCACTCAGTGACGTGGACCTGAAGCAAGGGGGCGGGACGCTGAAGAAATTTCCCGAGGCCAAGCAGTACCGGGATTTCCGCAAGATGTTCGATGAAATGGAGAAGAGCATCGACGCGGTGGTCGTGGCCACGCCGGATCATTGTCACGCGGTGGCGGCGATGGCGGCCATCAAACGGGGCAAGCACGTCTATTGCGAAAAACCGCTCGCCCATTCCGTCTATGAAGTGCGGCAGTTGATGAAGGCGGCCCAGGAGCACAAGGTGGTGACCCAGCTCGGGAACCAGGGCCATTCCTTCGAGACGATCCGCCAATTCTGCGAGTGGATTTGGGACGGCGCGATCGGCAACGTCCACACGATCAATCTGGGCTGTCGGGCGGTCAATTCCGGGATCGATCAATTGCCTCGCTTGAAAGAGAAACATACCCCTCCGGAGACGCTTGATTGGGATCTCTGGCTCGGTCCGGCGTTGTCGCGGCCGTATCATCCAGTGTATCTCCCGGGCAGTTGGCGTGGGTGGGTGCCGTTCGGCAATGGGACGGTCGGTGATTGGACCTGCCACGTCGTCGATCCGGTCTTCTGGGCGCTGGATTTGGGTGCGCCTTCCTCCATCCAGGCCGAGGTGAAGAACTACGATTTCAAAACCCAGGGCGACGCCTATCCCAAAGGCGAAATCATCACCTACCAATTCCCAGCCAAAGGCAAGCGCGGTCCGGTCACGATGCGCTGGCACAGCGGCACGGAAGCGATCCCGCGCCCGCCGGAGTTGGAAGCGGACCGCAAGCCGATCGAAACCGGGGCGGTGGTCATGGGGGACAAGGGAACTATCACTTACGGTTCGCACGGCGCCGGCGGAGTTCGCATCATTCCCGAGGCGAAAATGGAAGCCTACAAGCTTCCGAAGAAGACCATTCCCCGAGTTAAGGAGCATCACTATGATTGGCTGCAGGCGATTCGCACGGGGACCAAGGCGGGGTCGGATTTCTCCTATGGCGGACCGTTGTCGGAATTGGCCATGCTGGGCGTGATCGCGATCAAGCTGCCCGGAACGAAACTGGAATGGGACGCGCCGAACATGCGGTTCACCAACTCCACCGAGGCCAATCGGCTGATCAATCCTCCCTATCGAACGGGTTGGTCTCTTTGATCGGTGGCGCGCGGCTGGGGCGGACGATCGCTCCGGCCGCAGTGGTTTCAGTGGTGTCGCTCGTCCAGAATCGGACCTCGAGAGTTGCCAGCCCGTGAAGGCGAGATTTTCATCATTCAAACCGATCGCCGGGCGATCCTGGGGGATGGTTTTCGGCGGCTTTCTGGCAGGCGTTCTCGTGGCGGCAGTCGCCCAAGAGGTCAGGATTCTGTCCTTGTCGCAGAACGGTCTTCTGGTTTGGACGAACGCCTCTCTCAATGTCACCTGTCGGGTCGAGTGGGCGTCATCCTTGGCCGGTCCCTGGTCGAGTACCTGGGAGTCTCTGACGAACCTCGTCATCACCAACTCGATCACCCAATGCCGAGTGCCGATGTTTTATCGAGTGGTTTCCACCGCGCCTCCGGTGCCGACGATCACGCCGGTGGCGGCGGCGGAAGCTCTCGCCCTTCTGACCAATCATCTGGGCGAAGCCAAGTGGGTCTTCCTGGATGTGCGAACGCCCGCCGAATATGCTTCCCGGCATATTCGGACCGCGGTGAATGTGGATTTCTATTCCGCGGCATTTGAGTCGGAGCTCAACCGCTTGGACAAGGCGAAATCTTATTTGGTCTATTGCGCGTCCGGGAATCGGAGTCGCCAAGCCTCCGAGATCATGCGCCGTTTTGGATTTCTTCAAGTGTACAACCTGCTGACTGGTTTCGGCACTCTGGCGTCTTTGGATGGCGCACCCGCTTTCCTGGAGCCGTGAACACCAGAAGGAAAGCCGATCCCGATCGATGCGTCGCAGCGGCACTTGCCTGTATCGTGGGCGAGTCGGGCATGGAGGAATTGAGGGAGAGACCCTCCGGTTCGAGGCTCGCCCGTTGTGCCCAGGAACCCGTTCATCGGTGTGGCGAGACTCTCGCGAGCCGTGAAATGTCGGCAGCGGCTTCTAACTTGCCATGAGCTACGACCTGAAAATCTTCTGCAGCTCTGATCCTTCAACTGAACTGTTGGGCATCGCAACTCGGGAGAGGTTCGTGCAAGAATCCGGGGCAATTTCGTGGTTCGGCAAAGAGTGGCAGGTCGTTTTTAGAGGGGTTGACCACGTTGAGCCAGAGGATGTGCCGGCCGTGATCTTTCGGAGGATTCCTGGAATTCGCTTCTTGATAGACATGAACCTGGAAGGTGCCATTCCGGTGGCAGTTCATCGGAAAGCAATTCGCATTGCGCGGGTGCTTGCCAAGACCTCCTGTGGAATCGTATTCGATCCCCAAACAGACTTGATCGAGGCGTCCAAGCGATCTA
>CAYHFE010000730.1:0-3481 GCA_964355375.1 uncultured Verrucomicrobiota bacterium | reverse complement strand
CCATGAACCTGCGGTGGGGTGAGTTGAACCCTGACTTTGTTGCCGACCCAGATTCCAGGGCTCGACGGAGTCTCGCCCCGCCAGAGGACGAGCCGTCCCCGCCCCGTCCTAATTGCCGCGCGCCACTCCGCCGCAGACGGGGCAGTCGGCGATTCGCCGCACCTTGTATCGTCGGAAGCTCATATCGCGCAAATCGCAGGCCAGCATTTCACCCAGCAGAGGCTGACCGAAGCCGGCCAGCACCTTGATGGCTTCCATCGCGGCCAATCCGCCGATCGCGCCGGCGACCGCTCCAAACACGGGAAATCGACGCGTCCAAGTCGTGGAAGTTTCGGGGTAAAGACAGCGCAAACAGGGCGTTTGGCCGGCGACGAACGTGGTCAGATGCGCTTCGAGTTCATAAACCGCGCATTCAATCATCGGAATACGGCGGCGCACGGCCGCCTCGTTCATGGCATAGCGTTCTTCAAACAGGGGCGCGCAGTCGATGATCAGGTCCGCGTCCCGAGCGAGGCGGTCGGCGTTCTCCGGATGGAAATTCTCGTCCAGAGCTACGACCTCGAGCCGAGGATTGAGTTCGCGCAAGCGGCGGGCGGCGCATTCGACGCGGGGACGGCCGACCCAATCGTGGGTCATGAGAATCTGGCGATTGAGGTCGCTCGGAACCAGAGGGCCCGCGTGGGCCAGGATCAATCGGCCCACGCCCGCGGCGGCGAGTTGATAGGCCACGGCGCCACCCAGTCCCCCGCAGCGTGAGATTAAGACGGACGCCGCTTGGAGTTTCTCCTGGCCCGTCTCGCCAAAGCCCGTCACGGGCAACTGCCATGAATAGACCTCGCGCTCCACTTCAGAGAGGGCGCGAGGTTGGAGAGGTGAGCTCATGGACGGGTGCGGGTTCTGTAGTGGAATGCCGGAGGGATGTAAACAGATAAATCTCGGCCGCGAACTCCTTGAATCAGCCGGCCCGACCCCATGTCTTTTGGCTTGGTCGGACGCTGGATTCGCTCTAGAAGTGGGCGGAACGACCGTATCCGGTCGAACACGCCACAAGCGACACGCCGAGCCTATGTCTCCGAACTGGAAACCGTTTCTGCAACGCTGGCTGATCACAACCCTGGCGGTTTTGGTCGCCGCCAACATCGTGACCGGCATTCATTACGATCATATCGGCGGACTGCTCGTGGCCTCGCTTTTGCTCGGCGTGCTCAACGTCGCCCTCCGGCCGCTGCTCCTGCTCATCTCGCTGCCGCTCTTAATCCTCACGCTCGGATTATTCACGCTCGTCATCAACGCGCTTCTGCTCAATTTCGTGGCCTGGCTGGTCCAGCCCTTTCACGTCGATACCTTTGGGGCGGCCTTTTGGGGCGGGCTGGTCATCAGCGTGGTTTCGCTGACGCTGAATTCATTTCTCGGCCTGGGCAATGCCCGTATCGCCGTTCAGCGCGGCCCTCGTCCGCCCCGTCCGCCCCGTCCGCCCGAGGACGGCGGCGGGCCGATCATTGATGTTTAGGCGGGCCTCCGTTGATAGGCCGCCCGCAAGGTCGGAATTCCCCGAGCTTGGAAGGCCCGTTCGAAATCCGTCCACTGGCCGCTCAGGGCGACCGGTGTGTCGATGGCCACCCAAGTCGGGCTGGCCCCCAGAACCCGGAGCATTTGCGCGTAGTACTCCTCGTTGTCCGTCCTCAGGTAAATGACCCCGCCCGGCTTCAGCACTGCGGCGGCCAAATCCGGGAAGCGCTCGTTGACCAGCCGATTCTTCCAATGCCGCCGCTTCGGCCACGGGTCCGGAAAATAAATATGGAGCGCCTCCAGGCAGTTCCGAGGCAGCAGGTACTCGAGGAAATAGGCGGCCTCAATCCGGACTAATCGGAGATGGCGCAGACCGGCTCGCAGACCTTTGCGATCGAGCTTGCGCAGGCGGCCAAGCAGCCTTTCGACCCCGATGAAATTCCGCTCCGGATGAGCCTGGGCGTAGTGGGCCAGGAACGAACCGTCGCCACTGCCCAGCTCGACTTCGAGCGGTTGCACTTTCGGGAAAAGGCCGGCTAAGTCCAATCTCTCGACAATGGAGGGCGGACGGTGAATCAATGTTATCGCCGCCGCAGGAAGAGCCGGCGCGGCCTGATCGCCCTCCCGCGAGGCCGGGGTCGATGCCAAACCGCTCGTGGCCGGAGATGTCATTTCTTGAGAAAAAGCGCCAGCGCAGCGGTGTAGCCGTGCAGAAAATTTCGTTCTCCGACCGGGCCAATCTCCCCATTGCAGAAAAACCCGGTCAAGGTGATCGCGCCGAGGTGCGTTCGGACCATCTGGGCGTCATGATGCGGACGGCCGAAGAGTCGTTGGCCTCGGCCATTGCAGGAGCAGAGGCATCCGCCATAAAGCGTGGCCCCAGCCAAGCGCGAGCGGGCATTTTCGAGCAACGCCGCCATATCTTCGGAGGCGGCGGCGGCATCGCGCCGTTGAAATTGAATGGTCTGTCCCAGCCGCGGAAAAGCCCCGACGGCGATGCAGCCCGAATTGGGATCGGCCCCGAGCAAATTGCGGACGAGGAAATCGCCCCGATGAAACTCCTCCAGGTACTCGTTGATGACCAGTCCGACGAAGAGATTGCCGCGGGCCTTCTTCTGATCCTCGGCCGGCAGCTTCTCGAAGGTTTCCATCAGCATCTCATAGGCCGGTCGGTTGCCGATCTGATGGACGAGGTTTCGCTCCACCTTGGTGATGGTCCAGGTATCTCCGATCGGGGTGCAGCCCTGGGAAATCACACTGGCCAACCGAACCTCGCCTCCGAACGAAACCGCGACACCGCCCTCCTGAAATACTTCCCCATCGAGATAGAGCTGCGTGCGATGCTCCTCGTAATCCCCGCTGGCGAGTCCCCCGAGGATCGGATGGGGGGCGTAGGCGTCACTCCATGACTTCAACCAGGCGTCGCAATCCAAGTGATACGGATCGGCAAACGCCAGCCAGCCGTTGGTCTGATCCGAATTAACGCCCGTCTCGAGAGGCCAATACTCGGGACGACCGTCGGCTTCGTCCGTTTGGCTCTGGGTGAAGCGATGCGCCCGCAAGACCGCCTCGGGCAGGAAAAACAAGGCCAGGACCAGCCCCCCGTTCTCCTCGATCTCCTCCGGGCCCGTGATCAGGCCGGTGCTGGAGCACCCGACCAGCAGGGGAATCTGCGCATGGACCCGCAGAATCTCGAGGACTTGGGCCGCGTGAGGAAAAAACCGCGGGGTCATGAAGAGCAACCCCAGGGATACTCGGGGCGCGGGCAGTTGCCGGCGCAGTTTTTCGGCCCATTCTTGGAGGGCAGATTCGACGAATCCGCCCGACCAATGGCCGGCCACCGAATATTCGCTGCGCATGCAGAGAAATTACCGGGAATGAGCCGAATGGCAAACGAGAAGAGGCGGGCGGACAGCCGTTCTCATTTTGACAAGTATGTAGTCCCGGCTTCAGCCGGTCGCCACGTGAAAAC
>CAYHFE010000729.1:0-3493 GCA_964355375.1 uncultured Verrucomicrobiota bacterium | reverse complement strand
CGCTCGCTCCGGCGTCTGGCCCGACCTGGCAGCTTTTCCGATAGATGACCTTTCCAGCGTAATCCGACGAATCGAGTTGGCTGGCTTGGAACCGAATTGCCGGGTCTCGCGGTTGATACACCCGCTTGATTGGCTCAGCGGTTGACCCACTGATTTCTGTTTCGAGGTTTTTCATCGAGCCGCATTCTCCACCCTCTGAATACGACAGGAAGCGGCGGCCCGACACGAGCGCACTCAGGCGCACTTCGGATTACTCCAGCACGGAAGAAAACTCCTTGACGGGTTTTGAGGAGGCCGATCACCAACCACCGCCTTTGAGTCGTGGGTAGGGGATGCATGGTGAAGGCCCTGCAAGGTGCAAGGCTTAACGGGCGAGATCGGAATTGGCGTTGGTTTAGACGCGGCCCAGGGCAAATCCTAACACTGAAGATTCGGTTGCTTTTTGGTGGTCTGACGACTGGATCCGTCAAGGAAACGGTGGCCCCAAGCACCCACGCTCAGATGGAAAGGTTTTTCATTTCACCTGGCCCCGCGAGGAGAGAGGTCTCCACGGTGCATTACCAACTCCCTCAAGTCGCCAATCCGCATGATGTCCTCGTTGAGGGAATCGGATCTACTGCGTTTTACCCACAAACGGGAGGTATTCCAGGGTCACCGCAAGTGGAGGTGGGAGAATTCTAAATCTGATACTGCAATCTGATACTGTTTGCCATTTTTCAGGCAAACTTGGGATAACGTGGGAAAACTGACAATCGCTTTTCAACCAATGTTCATGCGGGTTTGATGAGTGTGGATGAAATGAGACAAAGTGAGGAAAACAGCAGTTTCCGATTATGAGTCGCCTGCTCTAACCGCTGAGCTATGGGCCCATTCGACAAATCATCGGACATCTACTTTGCCCGGGTCCGAGTCGGCGGCAAGTCAATTTGCCAGGAACAGCGATCCCGCTTGGTTCCGATGATTCCAGGAACGCGCCAACTCCTCGAACGCCTGTCCACCGAACGCCCAATCGAGGCCGCCGCCGAACCCGTCATGAAGGTCCGAGAATGTCAGAAGGCCATTGACCGCGCCGCCAAGAATATCGAAATGCAACGCCTATGCGGCGTTTGTGGTGACAACTAGTTTCTAGCCATCGCAACTGAATGTTGGTCACGGAGATGACCATGGGTTCTCATGGCCAAGGTGCCGCCGTCCTTGTGGCCAAGCCAGCGCGAAACGGTCGGAATATCCACGCCCGACTCGATGCAGCGCGTCGCGAAAAGATGCCGCAAATCGTGGTGAGTGATTCGCTTCATGCCGACGATGTCGGCCGTGCGGTCCATGGCACGTTGACATTCGAACACTCCCCTAACCGGAGTTTCCAAGTCGGAGTTCGGGCATTCCGCTCTGAGTCTTTCAAGCAGAGCTCGCATCTCTGAAATCATCGGCCCTACTCGGAACTCCCCGTTATTGGGCCGCGTCTCGGGGTCGCCCCAAACCGTCATCTTGCCAGGCGGAAATCGATATCGGCCCATGTTACATTTCCAGCCTCGCTGTTTCGAAAACCGCCAACCGCCAGGAATCGCACGAGATTCGCGCACGGCCTGGAAAAGCCGCTGCCGGATGACAGTCGTTCGAGGCGACTTGCAGCAATTCTCATTTTGACAAGTATGTAGTCCCGGCTTCAGCCGGTCGCCACGTGAAAACCGGCTGAAGCCGGGACTACCTGCGTGGAACGGACCGTGTCCTGAGTCAAAATGAGAACTGCCGGGCGACTTGACGATGAGCTTGCCCTTGACCCGGACGCGGGCGTAGAATTTACCCGATGGAACGTGACGGATCAAATGGCAGTATCAAAGGACCGAGCACCTGCACGCGAGCATTGTGGTCTGTCTCGAAGCACCCGTGGCGTCGTTGACTCCCTCAAGGGTTTTGAGCAATCTGGTTTCGTGAAGACTATTACGACCCGGCAAGCCGTGCAGCAGTTCAAGAAGTTTTCCAGGATGGCCCATGCCGGGAAACGTGTTTTGGTTACGAACGCGGGCCAGCCGTGGATTGTTTTCGAATCGCCACGCAAGATCAGACAGGGGCCTGCGCCGACGAGTTGGCCCGATTATCCCTCCCATTGGCGCAAGCATTTTCCAAATGGCCCAAGCCACGGACCCACCGCAACCGAACTGTTGGCTCGCGAGAAGGAGGACCGTTTCTGAGGGTGACGGAATTCGGCTTCGACGAGTTCGTCACCGCAGATCGGCAACAGCACGACTTCGCCAAGACCGCCGGCTACAAATCGGTTTTCCTTCCGCCATAAAATCGGGGCCGCGGTATCGGGACGTTCAATTCAGGCCATCCGCGTCCGACGATGCATGGCGAACCGAAGAGGTCCTATGCGAAAGCTCTGCGTCGAGGCTTTTTCCCGTGACCCCTATGACTAACTCAGGACAAGGACATCGACTCCCGTGAACCGGCGAAATCCTTGGTCAAACGTCACCAACTGGCGACCGCTCGCGGCGGCGAATGCGGCCAAATAGCCGTCCGTCCATCGATCATGGGCCGGTGCTTCGGCTTGCGTCAGATTCCGAAAGGTCGATTCCAATCCAGAGGGTTCGTCCAGGAAGATCACTCGCGGATCATTCTGCAATTGCTCGTACAGGACCCAGGCAGCCGCTTGCGTCAAGACGTTCTCGCCCATAATCCTGGAATTCGTCAGATGTCGGAGCAGCGCCAGTTGCGTCACTCGACAGAACGCGCAGGAACTCTCGGCTTGAGCGTCGAACCCCTGTTTCGCTTGAAGGTGATGCTGATGGCCATCTGCAGCGTAGGCCAGCCACACGTTCGCATCCGCCAGCTTAATCCCAGAGGCTGGCATCCAGTTCTGAAGGGGTGGGATTGATCACTGTCCCCGGTTTGCACCGAATCAGAGGCGCATGAACTTGCTTGCGCTCCGACTTGGGAGGCTCCGGTTTACCGAAAATTGTCAACAGGCCGGTGCCCTGTTCCGGGAGCTTTTCCGGACCCTTTGGGACCACCCGCCCGTGATCGATCTCGACTTCCAGGGTGTGATAATTCACAGCCTCAAACTACCTGAGGTGTCATTTGACTGCAAGCTGAAGCGACTGCATGGGGATCCCTTCGGACAATGCGAAATCGCTCCACCCTCCGCGCCGATGAGTGAGCGTCAAGGCTCCTGCAGAACTAAGGCCAGGCTCCTCGCCGCACACACATCGGCCCGGCCCGAAATCAGTCTTACCGTCCAGCGCTGGGCTCTGCGCCCGTGTCCGTTCACGGCGCCGGCTTTTTTGCCGACCCCATCACTCCCACTTTCGCGCCGACCCGCTCGGACCGTAAGAAATCCATTCGCCGTTCAATCCGGCCAAACGCCCCTTCCCCCGCTGGTTTCCCGTCCGCAGCTCGGTGCGGCTTCATTCTGCTTTCGGCTTCGCCACCGCTGTCATTGCGCCTTCCCGACATGCGGACCGCAAACCACGCGCCCAATTCGAGTCTGACCTTTGGC
>CAYHFE010000728.1:0-3509 GCA_964355375.1 uncultured Verrucomicrobiota bacterium | reverse complement strand
ATAGCCTGAAAGGAATTGCCACTTTTTCCCTCGATTTCCAGGTCCAGGCTCAGTGTTGCCATTCTGCGCGGCGAAAAGGACGTGTTGGAGAACGATTATCTCGAAATATTTCTTCGCGGCCCATACTTCCAAAGCCTAGTCAAAAATTCCTCCAACGCGACGGCTCAAGCTGGATTGTATCTGGGACAGATTGCTGCATTGAACATTCCGTTACCAAAGCCGGATGAGCAGCTGCTGATTTCAAAACTAACGCGGCAACAGGAACAGGAGATACGCTCGGAACGGATCTACCTAGGGAAGCTCGTCGCCCTGAAATCCGGCCTGATGACCGACCTGCTCACCGGCCGCGTCCGCGTTCCCGCTGAGAAAGGAAACTGAAAAGATGACACCAAAGCAAAGACAACAAGGTGTGTTTCACGCACCACTGAAGCCAAAGGATTCAGAAGCGCAGACCGAAGGTTGCCGCCACACCAACCCGGACATTTGCGCCAGTCATTCAATGCCCAAAGTCTGCGCCTTCGCCCGCGCCGATGTGATGTGTCTGAAACCGCCCATCCCGTGGCCGAAACAATTCCGCGTGCTCTCCGGTTCGGCGGGCACGGTGAAAAAGAAATCCAAGTGAAAGCCGCCCGACACCGGCAGTTGAAATCCGGCCTGATGACCGACCTGCTCACCGGCCGCGTCCGCGTGCCGGCCTGAATCGGGTATTGCCAGTTGCAGCAGCCGGTATTACCTTCTGCCCCATGACGACCGTTTCACTCAAATTGCCGGAGAGCCTGCTCCGGGAAATCGAGCAGGAAGCCGCGACGCGCGGCGTGCCCAAGTCCGCCGTGATCCGGGACAGCCTCGAACGCACGCTGCGCAAGGGGCGGAAGGCGAAGAAGAAAGTTTCCTGTCTGGACCTGATGGGCGACTGGGTCGGCCACTTCAAAGGCCCGCCGGATGCCTCGACCAACCCGCGCTATCTCGAAGAGGCCATCCTCGCCGATCACAACCGTGGAAAAAAGAAATCTCGTTGATGCCGGGCCGATCATCGCGTCGCTGATTGCCGCCGACCAGCACCACGCCTGGGCGCGTGAAGTGTGGGCGCAACTTGAACCGCCGGTCCATACCTGCGAGGCGGTGCTTTCCGAGGCGCAACATGTGGTGAAACGGCTGGGTGGAAACCCGCTGGCCGTGCTGGAGTTCCTCCGGAGCGGAGTCGTTAATGTGGCGTTCAGCGTCGAAGACGAAGTTGAGCGTTTGCTGGAACTCCAACGCACCTACGCGGACGTGCCGATGTCGCTCGCGGACGCCTGCCTGGTGCGCATGACGGAGCTGCATGAACATTCCCGGGTGCTGACGACCGACTCGGATTTCCGCATCTACCGCCGCAACCGGCGGCAGGTGATCCCGATGCTCGCGCCGCCGGGCCTCTGACGGCCAAGATGAAAACCCAATGGGAATACGATCTGGTCGAGCGCCCGTTCTGCGAGCAGCTCAAGACAATGGGTTGGCAGTGGATTGAGGGCGATGCCGATGGCCTGATGACCGACCTGCTCACCGGCCGCGTCCGCGTGCCCGCAGGTGCCGAGTGAAATGAACAGGCTGTCGAAATACGGAATCGCCGGGCGGACCGTGAGCGGTCATCTTTCCCCGGCATGAAGCAGCGCATGAACAAGCCAACCGGAAAGCTGACGGTGCTGGTGTCGTCCTCAGTCTATGGGATCGAGGAATTGCTGAACCGCATCCATACGCTGCTGACGGCGTATGGCTACGAAGTGTGGATGTCGCACAAGGGGACGATGCCGGTTTTCTCGAAGCGGTCGGCGTTTGAGAATTGCCTGGCGGCGGTGGAGCAGTGCGATCTGTTCCTGGGCCTGATCACACCAGGCTACGGGAGCGGAAAGGAAGACGATGCAGCGGCGCTTTCGATCACACACCAAGAGCTCCGGCGGGCCATCGATCTGGGGAAACCGCGGTGGCTGCTGGCGCACGATCATGTGGTGTTTGCGCGTTTGCTCCTGATGAGTCTGGGCCACGCGGATCGGAAGGCGCGGGCGGCACTGAAATTGAGGAAGACGGCGATGCTGGACGATCTGCGGGTGATTGACATGTATGAGGACGCGATCCTTTCCGACAAGCCGCTGCGCGACCGGCAGGGAAACTGGGTGCAGAAGTATCGTGGGGAGGAAGAGGCGACGTTGTTCGCGACGGCACAGTTTTTCCGCTATCAGGAAGTGGAGGCGTTTGTGAAGGAGAACTTCGCGGATGCGGCGAAGGTGGCGCAGACGGTGAAGAAAGGAGGCCGGCGATGAAGCCCGAAAAACTGCGCGAGGTGCTGCAACTCGGCGAGGGGCAGGCGGTGGAGTTCAAGAGCGGGGCGGCGAATGTGGCCGCGCTCGGCCAGACGGTGTGCGGCTTCCTGAACGCGATGGGCGGGACGGTCGTGTGCGGAGTCGAGGACGGCGGGAAGCTGACGGGAGTGCCGGTCGCGGCGGCGGCGGCGGAGAAGATCGAGCGGGCGCTGGCGGCGGAGCTTTCGCCGAAGGCGGTGGTGTGGGTGGGCGTGCAGGAGGTAGAGGGGAAGGCGCTGATTTTGATCGAGTCGCCTGCCGGGAAGGATGTGCCGTATGCTTTCCGCGACGCGGTTTTTCTCCGCGAAGGCAGCGCGACGAAGAAAGCGCCCATCGAGGTGATCCGCGAGATGGTGCTGCGGCGCTCGACGGAGCCGGAGCGGTGGGAGCGGCGGCTCTCGACCTGCACGGTGGAGGCGGACGCGGAGCCGGAGGAGGTGCGCGTGGCTGTGGGGGAGATCGTGGCCAGAAGCGCGTTCCCGTTCCGCGATTCGGGCAATGGGAACGCGGTGCTGGAGGATCTGGCGCTGTCGCAATTCGGACGGCTGACGCAGGGCGGAGTGGATGTTCGGGCGCGAGCCGGGGCGGACGTTCCCGCGGTTGCGCGTGCGGGCGGTGGCGTTCCCGCAGGGGAAAGGGGGCGAGGCTTTCCGTGACATGAAGACATTCGACGGCGCGGTGGCGGCGCTGGTAAATTAGCTGTGTGGATTCATCCTCCGCAACACACCGACGCAGGCGCGATTTTCCAAAGGGCGGCTCCAACGGGAGGATGCGTGTATTTATCCTGAAGCGGCGATCCGCGAGGGGTTGATCAATGCCTTTGCCCACCGGGACTACACGGAACACTCGGGCGGGGTGGCCGTGCATGTGTATCCGACGAGGCTGGAAATCTGGAACTCGGGAGCCTTTCCGCCGGGCATCACGCCGGAGACGATGCGGGAGCTTGGGCATCTCTCGATCCTGCGGAACCCGGACATTGCGCATGTGCTCCATCTGCGCGGGTTCATGGAGAAAATGGGGCGCGGGAGTTTCTTGATTATGGAACTGTGCCGGAAACAAGGTTTGCCCGATCCGGCTTGGGCATCGGATGCCGAGCGCGGGGTGACGCTAACTTTCCACACCCCGCAAGTCACCCCGCAAGTCACCCCGCAAGTCACCCCGCAAGTCACCCCG
>CAYHFE010000727.1:0-3512 GCA_964355375.1 uncultured Verrucomicrobiota bacterium | reverse complement strand
CAATCCCCTAATCGCTCATGAATCGCAATGAGCAATTACAATCGCCGCATTGCTGGTTGCGAATGGGCAGGGTCGTCGGTGCATGCTGTTTGCGAAGCTCCAGGCGCAGGTCCATGCGTTCGGCGCAGCCGCACTCGCGAGCCGCCCTCAACCATCTCCGCCGGATCCCGTCTTGGAGCGGCACGACTACGGATTCTCTGGATAGTTCACCCAATCAGGTCCCAAGACACCCATACTGTAAGTTCCCGCAGCCTTCACCCGGCCGTCCTCGTACCAGTAAGTCCAATATCCGTCATGGTAGCCCCCATTCCGGTATTCACCCCGCTCTTCAAGTTGGCCGTTCGGATGCCAGACCGTCCACAAGCCATCCGAGAAGCCATTCGCGTAGGCGCCAACCACATGAGGGGTACCGTCCAGGTACCAGGTTCGATACTGCCCATCGAGCCGATGATCGGCATTGTAGGACAGTTCAGAGAATTTTCCTCCATCCGGGAGATAGGTCACCTCGAGGCCGACGTACTGACTTCGGTCCCAGTTGGCAAAGGTGTATTCGGCAGTGGGCAATCCGTTGGTCGCATAGCTCACTTGACGCGTGTACATGGTGTGGGTCAGATCCCCAGGCAGAAACGTCTGTTGATAATCGACGCTGCCATCCTCGCGATAGTACGTCCAGAACCCGCGCATCGTTTCGTTCGGACCGTAGGTCCCGCGCACCCGCCGGGATCCGTTGGAATACCACGCCTCATATAGTCCAGAGGTTTCTCCATCCACGTAGGTCACAACCTTCTCCAAGTAACTTGTCTCCCTTCCCATGTACGAGCTCCATCGTCCGTCACGCTTGTCGTTCTGGTAGCAGCCATGCGTCCGCAAGTATTTCCGATCTCCATCCCAATACGCAAAATAGGCGCCCTGCTTCAGGCCGGCGCTGTCCAGGAAATAGACTTCATTCAGGAAGGAGACGCTGTTTTCGCCCCGTCGGAGTGCGCTATAGTCAATGTCAGGCCCGCAGTCGCACAAGGTATTGGTGCAGTTGAGACGCACCAGGGTCAGCCATTTGAAGCCGAGCCATGCTGGGCTGTTGTTGACTCTGCTAAACAGACCCACGCCCACCACGTTCGTCCCCTCGTTTAATGAAATCGTCTGCTGCTGGTCCGCCCAAATCTCTCCGGCGATGGTTCTGAAGCTATAGTAATCAGCCCCGACCGAGCGAAGGCGAATCGAGGCGGCGCCGGTAATGACTGGATCCGCCGGAGGATCATCGTGATAGACTACTCCCAGTTTTTCACCCTGCACCGTTTCAATCTCAATGCGATAGCTCCGGAAATCCGTGGCCGCGATCGTCCCATTCTCAAACTCCCGCCAGCGTTCGGAGATCCTTGTCCAAGCGACCAAGGCCGTCTTGGCCAGGTAGAAAATTCCCGGATAGGCGTGGCCCAAATCGTCGGCATTGGGTCCGGAGTAGTAGGGTTCGAAATCTTTGGTTTGGCTGTTGAGTTTGATGTTCCGATCCAAGTTGCCCGGGAAATTGGGATCAGCCACGTAAAGCTCACCGTAGGCCGCGTGATAAACCACCATGGCATGACCGCCTCCCTGGCGAAGAATCCCGACCAATTGAGGCTGTCCGGTGACGTCCATAGAGTACACGAAAGCCCGATAGACATCCAGATCACTCCACTTCAGATTGAGCCAGAAAGCCGCATCGAGGTTCGGATTAGTTTTGTAGTCCGCTTGAACCCGCGAGGCCAGCTTGTAGCCATTCACGTTGTCATCGCCGATCTTCGGCGTGCGAAAGACGTATCCTTGATTGTCGAAATGATCAAAGAGCGACGGTGCGTTCGCTCGGCCCTTCTTTTCATAGTAGTACCACATGGCCGTTTCGCTCTGCCCGGCACAATGACCATTCGGAGCAATGGCGGAGCCGCGATTCACGAATTCCCAATCGTCCACACCCGGCCGGAAGCCGGTGTCCACCTCCTCCGGGAGTTTCAGCAGAGAGATGATCGAGACAAAAAATTCCGAGAAATGGCGGGTCATCAGCGTCAGCGACGTTTCCGTCAACTCCAGAAGCGGCATCCCCTCCAACCGTCCGGTCAGGGGATCGTAGAGAAACGCCAAGGCGAAATGGTCTGCTGGCAGGTTGATCGGCACGTTGACGGTGATCATCTCATTGGCGTAGTCCCCGCCATTCGCCACTCGAATCAGAGGTGTGACCGGATTGATTTTCTCCCCAAAGGTGTGGCTCTGAATTGGGGAGTAGCTGACCTCGAATGGCGTCACGGCCGTCAACGCGTTGTTGGGAATCGTGATTTGCAATTTGTGCAGCGGGTCACCCGGCTTGTTCAGCGTGATGGCGCCTCCCGCCAAACCTAGGTTCGTGCGCACCAAACTGACAGTCGCGCCCAAGTTCAGCTTGCCAGTCACGGGCGCGGTCGCCGCCACCACCCTGAGTCGATAGAACCGAGCCCGTGAGTTCCCCAGCGGCGCGTTCTCGACTAACCGCACTCGCTCGATGCTGGCATCGAAGTCCGCAATCTTCTCCAAAGTCGAGGGCACCTGCGCCCAGCTCACCAAATCGTTCGACGCCTCCAGGAGAATCTGAATGCCGGTCGCTTTCTTGGCGTGGGTGAAGAGGATCGCAGTATGTTTCTGACCCGACACGACGGCCAATTCGCAGGCGATCAAACTGCGCGGTGCGGCGACGTTGGGATCAAGACCCAAGGCAAACTTGAGCAAGTTCGGCACTCCGTCGCCGCTGGGCGAGGCCGTTGGTCCATCCGCCCCGGCGGGGAGTTTGTGCAATACGGCCCACTGAGCGAACGTGAGTTGGCCATCGCTCGGCACTTGCACGGTCAGAACCGCGGTCGCGCTGGACACGCTGCCCAAGGCGTTCGTGACGGCGACCGTGTAACTGCCGGCATCGGCAGCCTGGGCATTATTCAAAGTCAAAGTCCCACTCGTCGCTCCGGTCAGGTCCTTTCCATCCTTGCGCCATTGATAGGTCGGGGCCGGATTCCCGCTGGCCACCACCGTGAAGCTGACACTGGCCCCTACGGCCACCGTCTGGCCTTGAGGTTGCGTTGTAATCGCAGGCACCGCCTGACCAAAGGTGACCACCACGGCCGAAGACGTGGTCGAGGCGCCTTGGTTGTCGGTCGCCTTTGCCGTTAGCGTGTAGCTGCCTGCCGCCACATTGGACCAAGTGACACTGTACGGCGCCGTGGTGTCTGGACCGAGGCGAGTCGTTCCGCTGAAAAATTCAACCACGGCCACACTGCCGTCTGGATCGGTCGCTTCGGCGGAGATGGTGATCGTCGCGCCGGCGGCGAACGTCGCGTTGTTCGCTGGGCTTGTCAGACGGACGATCGGCGGTTGACCTCGCACTGTCAGCGTCGCTGCCAGACTCCGGGTGATTGACACGGCGTTCATCACAAACACCGCGTACTCTCCGGCGTCGGCGGCGGTCACGTTGCGCAACACCAACGTGCTGTTGGTTTCACCGGGCAGTTCGTAGT
>CAYHFE010000726.1:0-3526 GCA_964355375.1 uncultured Verrucomicrobiota bacterium | reverse complement strand
GGCCTAGCCTCGATTTCCACGGCAATGGGAAAGGCTAACATGCTGGGTGGTTTTGGGTGGTTGAGTCAGGCGAGAGTGACCCGGAGTTGTTTGTCGCCGAACCAGGGTATGGGAGTGGGTTGGTCGGTGAGTTTGGAGGCGACGAGGAAGGGATTGTGAGCGCGTTTGTCGAGAACCACGACGACTGGGCGGTCATCGATCCGGACCGTGGCTGAGACATCGAGGAGGTTGCGGAAGATCTTCTTGGCTTGAGCGCGTTCGTATTCGTGGCCGATGGCCCCAGCCATCATGCGATAGAGGGAACTGGCCATGAGGGTGATTGGGAGATCGAAATCGACCTTGAGTCCGACCATGGATGAGAGGGCGTCCAGATGGAAGAACTGAATGGCTTCGGAGATGCCGTTTTCGATGAGCCTGCGGTGGGCATAACGGGTGACCAGAGCGGAGCAGGAGCGGTGGGTGTCGTTGGTCAGAAGCACGGTGGGTTCCGCGTGGCCCAGTTCGATGACGGTGACTTGGCGCAGGGCTCCTGCGGAGCCCGGCAGATGGATGAGTTGGTCCAACACGTTTGGAGTGCGGAAGAAGCGAGTGAGGGAAGGCAGCGTGATGCGGCGCCAGGCGGAGGCCGGTTGACTCCAAATCTGTCCCAACATCTTCTTGGACCTGCGGCGGAGCGTCATGAAGCGGATTCCCAGCCGGTTGAGTTGGTGCAGGTGGGCGTAGGTGGTCAATGGGGAGTCGAAGACCAGTTCGGCGGGCGGTTGGCCAGCGCGTGTTTTCCAATAGTCAACAAAGCGCAGGATCTCGCCGGGCTGCTCGGCCTTGGTCAAGCCCGCCCTGGCGTAGGAGAGAACGCGCTCGGTCGCGTCCCGGGCCAGGAAGACGAGAAGGCCCTGCTGACTGCGGCTCCGGCTGGAAACGTCGTGCTTTTCCAGGGGTTCCTCCTGGGTGTTGGCGGGGACGGTATGGAAATCCAAGTCGAAGGAATCTCCGTGCGGCAGCCCGGCCGCTTGGGCTTGGGCGAACCAGGCGGCCATGAGGCGCAAATCAGTCTGGTGATCGATGCGGGAGCTGTAGGCCGCCAGGGAGAAGCGTTTGGGGAGGACGTTCAAGCCGGCAAAGAGAGCCAGGCCCGGGTCAAAGACCAGATCCATGACATGGCTCTTGCGTTCTTTGCCGATGAGTTTGAGAGCCAGAAGGCTGCGGAGGGCTTGTTCGGCTGGGATCATTTTGGAACCCGGCAGTTTGGCCTCGGCGGCCACGGCGGCGAGGTTGAAAGATCGGAGCAAGGGCGCGAAGAGAAACAAGCCGCCACAACGGGTGCGAAAGGAGCGGGAGGAGAGATCCAGGCTCCGGACGTCGGCGACCGGGGTCGCATCGGGTTTGAGGCAGGCGGGACGTTCTTCATCCCGGCGGCGGGGCAGGCGGCTGAACCCCTCTTCGCGCAGGAGCACGGCCAGGGCGTTGGCGCTGATGGTGTGTCCCGCCTCGGAGAGTTCGCGTTGGATATCGTAGATGGAAAGATTGCGTTTGCGCAGGGCGATGGCCTGCTGGCGAACGCGATCGCGTGAGGGAGCGTTTTGGGGACCGTGCTTGGGTTGCTGGAAAAACGCCGCGCGCTTGGAGGGGTCGTGAGTGAACTGGTGACAAAGAAACCGGAAAGCGCCCGGAGAGTAAGCGAAGGAACGGGCGACCTGGGCGGAGGGAAGCTGTTCGACAAAGTAAGCGCGCAGGGCTTCGTACTGGCGATGGAGCAGCCTTTCGGGTGCGAGGAAGAAGCGGGAGTGGGGCGACTGAGTTAGTTGTTTACGATTACTACGAATCCACTATCACTACTCGATATTGCGAACTCCTATTCGCAGAACACGCCGCCCCGACAGGGGAATGTCCGGGATGCGCACCACCCAGCGTTAGCTCAATCCTCCTCCGTGGAAATCGAGGCTAGGTTTCCTTTCCTGTTCGGCCGCAACCCCGATGGGGTTGTGCCGTTGGGCGTCCAACTTCCCAGGGTAGCTCGTGCCTCGCCGCGTGCAGCGGCGCCAACAGGGACACGCGAGCCGCGTGTCCCTACCTTTCGACGGTTCATGGCTAGCCGCCTTTCGCTTGGTGCGTGCTTTGGGACCATGAACTCGTTCCCACGGTGGGGTGAGACTCCGTCGAGCCCGGGAATCTTGGTCGGCAAAAAATAGTCAGGGCTCGATGGAGTCTCACCCCACCACAGGTTCATAAAGAGCCAAAAGGGCGCGCCAAAGTGAAGCGATGCGGCTGAGCTGTCTCGGCGCTGATCCCTTGTGCTATTCCCCGGCCCGGTGTTATTAATCCGGCGTGTCAAACGGCAACACCATCGAACCGGGAAGCGACGACGTCATTGCGATTCACGGGGCGCGCGAGCACAATCTTAAGAACCTCTCCCTGACCATTCCGCGCAATCAATTCGTCGTCGTCACGGGCGTGAGCGGCTCCGGCAAGAGCACGCTGGCCTTCGATCTGCTTTTCGCGGAAGGCCAACGCCGCTTTCTCGATTCGATGAATGCCTATGCCCGCCAGTTCGTCGAGCAACTGGCGCGGCCGGACGTCGATCTCATCACCGGCATTCCTCCGACGGTGAGCATTGAACAACGGACCTCGCGCGGCGGCGGCAAAAGCACGGTCGCCACCATCACCGAGGTCTATCATTTTCTCCGCTTGCTCTTCGCCCGGCTGGGCGTGCAGTTCTGTCCGGACTGCGAAATCGCCGTGGAAGCCCAGACCCGTGACCAAATCGGACGCCGTTTGCAGAAAGAATTGCGCGAGCGGGGCGATCTGCTTCTCCTGGCGCCAGTGGTCCGAAATCGGAAAGGATTTCACACGGAAGTCGCCCAATGGGCGGCCAAGCGCGGTTACGCGGAAATCCGCGCGGACGGAAAGATCTATTCCACCTCCGAGCCGGTCCGCCTGGATCGATTTCGCGAACATGACGTCGAGATCGTGATCGGCGTCCTGGAGCGTTCGGCGCGCCGGGCGCGCGCCGCCCGCCAAACGCCCCAGCAACTCATCGATGAAGCACTGCAGATTGGACACGACACCCTCTTCGTCCTGGGCAATGACCGCCTGGTTACGGTCCACTCGACGGCGCGGGCGTGTCCGGAATGCGGCCGTTCCTTCGAGCCGTTGGATCCGAAAAACTTCAGCTACAATTCGCCGCAAGGCTGGTGTCTCAAGTGCCGCGGATTTGGCGAATTGTTCTACCTGCCGGAGGTGGATCGCGGTGCCCGCGCCGAAGCGATCGAAGAATCGTGGTTTGAATGGCAGGAGGGCAAACGGGAGCCGTGCCCGGAATGTCAGGGCAGCCGGCTCAATCCGGTGGCCCGCGCGGTGCGCTTGCTGGTCTCGGGACGTCTCCCTGGAGGAACGGCGCCGGATCACGCCGGTTCACCAGCACTTCGCCGGACCGCCTCGGCGGAGTCCCCGGCTTGGCCGACCATTGACGCCCTTTCCCAAACGACCGTCGAAGCGGCGGTGAAATTCTTTGCCTCGCTGCGATTGA
>CAYHFE010000725.1:0-3526 GCA_964355375.1 uncultured Verrucomicrobiota bacterium | reverse complement strand
GTCTCGTGTTCCTTCTCGATCTCGTGACGGCGCTCGTAGCTGGCTTCGGGATAATCCCAGTTCGCGCCGGGCAGATCCGAGCCGACGGCGTGCATGTTGTTCCAATCCACTTTCTTGTTCCTGCCCGCCAGCGGCTCGACGAGCGCCGGCAGCCGTTCATCTCCTGCGTCGAAGTTGCGCAGCAGCAGCTCGTGATCAATCTCGCGATAGCCCGCGGGCTTCTCAATGGGAATGCGAAGTCTCGGATCGGTCGTCAGGCAGACGCGATAGTTGTACGCCTGGATCTTTTTGTCGCCTTGTCCGTTGGCGAGGCCCTCGATGCGGAACACATACGGCAGGAGTCCGCTCATCGGGTCGCCCGGCTTGACGTTGGGATCCACTTCCTTGATGAAATGATCCTTGTCCCCCTGCGTGTAATGGACGCGCGGTTTCGCGTCGCCCCGCCGCACTCCCGCCATGTCCTCGCCGTATCGACTCTCCGGCTCGCGTCCGACGGTGTAAGTCACGCCCGCCGCCGCCATCAGGTCGCCCACGTAGGTCGCGTCGATGAACATCCTCCCGCGATAGGTCTGGCCGCTGAGCGTGGTGATGGACTCGATGCGCTGGCCATTCATCTTCACGCCTTTCCCGGGAGCGCGGTCGAGCTTCTCACTGTAAACCACCGTGATGCCGGCGTCTGCGATCATCTTCTCAAAGACCTGCTTGCCCACGCTCGGTTCAAAACTGCGGATGTAGTTCGTCCCGTACGCCGCCGCGATGCCATCGTAATACTCTGACGCGATGCCGCCGAAGGTATTGCGCCTGCCGAGAAAATCCGTTGCGCCAAGCCCGCTCGAACTCATGCCGCCGGGGAAGCCCGCGGGGTTCACCAGGATGACCGAGCGTCCTTCGCGTTTGGCGGCGATCGCCGCAGTCACAGCCCCGGACGAATCGCCATAGACAACCAAATCATAGATCGGATCCGGCTTGGCCGGGCTGGTGGTGATTTCCGCACCGCGCGCCCCGGCCAGCAAGTGCAGGGTTAGGATGGCAACAGAAATTCGACAAAGGCGTTTCATGGCCCGGTCATTGTGCGGCAACGCCCCAGAGTTTGGCGAGCAGGGTGAACATCTCCGGGTCGTGCTGCTTCAACTCTTCGGGAGTAAAGGGGAAGAAATCGTTGCGCGAGAAGAACGCCTCGGTCGTCTCGGCAAAGTATTCCATCGGGTTCGTCATCGCGTAGGCCTTCTCCTGGGTGTTCGGGCGACCGTTGCCGAACCAGCGCTCGACCTTGTCATACGAACCGCTTGCCTTCGCGCGCTGGAACGCAGCCTTGATCTCGGGATTATCGAACCCGCGCGGCAGCACGCGGTGATGATAGGCGTGGGCGAGTTCGTGCAAGGCGAAGTTGGGCATTCGCTTCATCTCCGCCTCAAAATCGTGAACGCCGGAGAACTCGATGCCGCGCACCATCGCCGGATCGCGCCCGTTGTCGCGCAGCCAGTCCGCTCCCGGATGAAACTCCGCGCCGCTCCGTCCGGGCTTGTAGAACGGAGAAAAATAGAGCGGCACCTTGCGAAGCTCGGCAACCGCGGACCCGGGCACGTCGCGCACGATTGCATCGAGCATCTGTTTGAGCAGCACGAGGGCGCGCTCGGTGTCGGCGGGTTCGGAATCCAGCAGCTTGGTCTGGATGTGAACCTGCCAGCCGGAAACGTCACGCGTCTGTCTCGGGATGGGAGTGGGGAGATTGGCGGCACGCGAAGCAGACGCGGTGTTTTCAAGATAGCTCTCGGCCAGCAATTCTCCCAGTTGCACAATGCCCGCCGTGGTGATGACCAGCTTCTCTCGCTGCGCAGGAAGATTGAACGCCTTGAGGTGGATAAACGCCGGGCCAGCGGCGGCGAGGGCGGCGATGTCGGCGGTGACATCGACGCGGTTGAGTCCCTTCTCGTCGGTCGGCGGCTGCTGACTGACGAACCATTTGAGCGCGGGCATCGCCAGGTCCTCGCGGCTTTTCGTGACGGTGGATTGCAGCCATTGGGCGGCCTTGCTGCGGTAAGGGTGGAACGACATGTCGTTTTCGCCGACGTGGTAGAAAACTCCGACCAGCTCGACTTGATGCCCCTTCGCTTGAAGCTCCTTCATGGCGTCCCGGATGAAGGCGATGAATTGCGGGTAGAGGTTCCGATCTTTCGCGCTCGTTCCCTGTGGGGTCCAGTCGTTCATCTGCGAACCGCTGTGCGTGAATTTGGCGATGGCGATGTTGCCGGGCACCTTGCCCTGCAGCGTTCTGCCGAAGCTGAGTTCGGGACCGAAAGTGTCGTAGAACCCGGCGGGGCCGAGCGGCTCCCAGCCGTTCGAGATCTTGTAGCCGCCGCCCAGGCTGTATTTGAAAGCGATCTTTCCGTTGTCGTTGGCCAGCGCCTCGTGTCCTGGCAGTGCTTTGAGTTCTTGGATGAAAGCACGCTCGCCTTCCATGTTGCGATGGCCGGCGAGGATGAAAAGTTTGACCGGACTGCCCTTGGCATACGGCCATAGGTTGAGCGCCCGGTCAACGGCTGGCTTCTTTCCAATCGTTCGCAGATAGGCGTCCGCGTAGTTCACGCCGTGCTCCAGTTGCCCCAGGGTTCCGTAGTGATAATGCAGTCCCGCCCCGCCGCCGATTTCCACCGCATCATGCGAGGTCGGGATGTATTCGGCCGGCGCATCCGAGTCGGTGACGGCTTTCTGCCCGGCGCGAATGGCATACATATTCTCGCGATTGTCCATGCCCCAAATCGTCTTGGTGCAAAGCTCGCCGATGTAGAATTTCAGGTCGGGCGTTTTGAGGTCACGACGCCAGCTGGCGAGGAATTCTTTCAGGTTCGTGCCGTAGGCGGGCTTGAACTCCTTGCTGAACATATCGTTCTCCCCCTGATGCCACATGAAGCCCTCGATGCGGTAGGGGATTTTCTTTTCGTCCAGTGCCGCGAGCGATGAGCGCACCAACTCCAGCGCCAGCGGGTAGAGCTTGAAGCCGCTGGGGTCGTCGGGATTCCAATCGCCGCCCAGAGTCGTCCCGCCGGCGGCGCACTTGATGATGGCGATCGGAGCCTTGGTTTCCTGCGCGACTCGCCTGGCGAAGCTGAGTTCCGGCCCGACCGTCTCGCCCACGGGCTGCAACGCGACCCATCCGCTGGAAGCCTGCTTTTGCTCACGCCCGATGTTGTAAGAGAACAGCACCTTGTCTTGCGGCAGATCCAATCCGGCAAACGGCGGGAAGCGTTGGAGGTCTTTCACCTTCGAGTCTGCGCCCTCCATGTTGGACTGCCCCGCGAAGATGAAAACACGCAAGGTCTTCGTGTCGGCGTCAGCTTTCAGTGGCTCGGCACAGTGGGCCGCCAAGGGCGAGAGCAGCAAGGCTGCGGTGAGGACGATGGAAAATCGAGCAAATGCTCTTCGCGTCTTGTGGTTCTGATTCATGTTGGATGGCTTCTTCCAACTCTTAGTTTGCGAATATGCTCCGGCGTGGTGCCACAACAGCCGCCCACAATTTGCGCCGGCC
>CAYHFE010000724.1:0-3533 GCA_964355375.1 uncultured Verrucomicrobiota bacterium | reverse complement strand
AGCTGTTTATTGACGAGCCGTCTGCCTCGTTCCGCTCGTGACCAGATGTTTGCGGGTGCCGCTATCGATGCGTTGGGGCGATTGCGGCGACGCTTCGGTCAACAGGAGCTGGCGTCAATGTTGGGAACCACGGCTCCCGTCGTGAGAGGTTGGGAGAAGAGGCGTCGGCGTCCATCGGGACCGGTGCGCATGGCAATCCTCATGCTGGAGGGGCTACTCAAGGACTGGCCTGAGGAACCGCTTGGGCATGACGACTGGCGGAAGAAACTCTGGGGCTACGCTTCAACGGAGGTGGTCGCGGTGCAGAAGCGCGAGGAACGTAGCCAGAGGATTGACCATCATTTTGCGCAATTCCGGGCATCCACTCCAGAACAGCAGGCTGCGATAATTCAAGGGTCGGAAACTTGGGTCCAACGTTTGAAAGAAATCGCATCCAAAAATAGCGTCACCAGGCAAGTTTCGATCGGAACGGGAGTCGCAAATCGATGGACAAAGACTTGCCAGGCATTTGTTCGGTTGAACCCGCAGGCGGATATTCCCCACCATGCCCAGGACGCAAACGCGAGGATCGAGCCGGACGGATCATTGACAATCTTCGCACCGCTGCTCGATGGATCGGAGTTGTCGATGCGGGTCGAACCCAGCGAATGGGAATGGACCAAGTGACGCTGGAAATCCCAGGAACCCCGACCAAAACAAAGCCTTGTTTAGCGAGGCCGCTTGGATTACGAACGGAGAGTCCTGAAAACTCTATGTAAACGACGCCAAAACAATTTAGCGTAGCTTCGGCTACGGTCTCGTTAGAAAACCGCGAATTTTCCAGAGAAGACCGACCAAAGCACGCGCCCACCAGGGCGCGGCTTTTCGTGCTCTTCTCTAAGGCGCTTCGCGGTGCCTCTAACGAGGGTGCGTTGAGTTCGCGCCCTTTGTGTTCCGTGGTTTGTTGGCTACGCCAGAAAAGCCAACACCATGACGATCACGCTCTCCCATCCGTCATTCCGGCCGCCGGCTTGCGCATGACATATTCGTCCAGCCAAAGGGGCGATCCAGCCTGGGCAGAGAAGTGATTCAATCCAGCACAGGCTCCGATCCGTCGATCATCTTCACTTGGTTGTGGATGAAGTATTCCTTGACCAGCGCCTTCATCACACTCGGGCGCTGATCGTAAAGCCGCTTGAGCTTGCGCGGCTTGTGTCGGGCCAAGGCATAATGGGTGAGGATGGGCATGGCGATGGTCGTGTCCGTGTAGCAGACCACCGCATCCGGAAGCTTGGTCGGATCGACCTTGCCCCAACTGACCGCTTCGCTCGGCGTGGCCCCGGAAAGGCCGCCGGTGTCGGGCCGGGCATCGGTCACCTGGAGGAAGAAGTCCTGGCCGAATTCCTTGATTCGGAGAACTTCCTGAATCTGCGGTTCGGTCTGGAGCATGAAGTTCTTCGGGCTGCCGCCGCCCCACAAGACCACGCCGCTCTTCCCGCCCGCGCGCTTGGCCGCGAGGACGAAGGCCGTCGTTTCGTTGACGTCGATGGACGGATTCATCCGTAGCTTGTTCCCGCGCAGTTCCACGCCGGCCACGTTCATGCCGATGGTCGAATCGCCGGGCGACGACGTATAACACGGCACCCCGGCTCGGTAAGCGGCGGCAAGCACGGAAACGTCCTTGAGCCGATTTTTGCGTTCCCACTCAGCGCAGTACCTTCCGAGCAGATAATGGAGTTCGGCCGTGCCCATTTCCTTCTGAAATTCCGGTTGAATGAGAATGTCGCGCAGGATGTCGTCGGTGGCCATGAGACCGTCGCTGTAAGGAATGAGCACGTCGTAAATCCGGACAAGATCATTCTCCCGCAGATCGGTGTCGTCGAACTTGAAGCTGCCGGCGTGAACCGGAAAGTTCAGCGCGAAGTGCATGTCGTGGTAGAGATTCGCGCCGGTCGAGACAATCCAATCAACGAAGCCCGCTTTGATCAGAGGAATGATGCAGGAGCAACCGAGGCCGGCCGGCGTCAGCGCGCCGGAGATGCTCATCCCGATGGTCACATCGGCCGCGAGCATCTTCCCGGCGAAGAGTTGGCAGCCTTCCTTCAAGCGGGCCGAGTTGTAGGCGAGGAAGGTCTCATCCACGAGGTCCGCGAGGCGCTCCTTGCCTGTGAGGTTTTTCGGCATGATGCGCTGGCCCGCCATATACTGTTCCTTGTGCGGACAGCGTTTCTTCTTCATCCAGTCGGGCATTTCGGACACGTCTTCGCGGGAGCGGACGTTCGTTCGTTCAGTTCTGGCCATAGGTCGATTCAAGTTTTTGTTGCCGCACACATTACTTATCCCGCCCCGCTTGCCAATGAAGAAATTGGCAGGTCGCTTCCGAACCCTTGGCCAGGTCTTCGCGCCGCGAGGATTCGCGGATGAGAGATCTCCGGAACTCGAAATCGTGACGCGAAAGCCAGTTGAACCCGCGGGAGGATGTCTCTATTCTGCGCCCCGAGATTTATGCCGAAAGTTGAACGTCCACTCCAGACCACTCCCCGTGAACTCGATTTTGCCATGCCGGCGGAATGGGAACAACACGAAGCCACCTGGCTGGGTTGGCCCCACCACCCGACGGATTGGCCCGGCAAACTTGACACCATCCGGTGGGTCTATGGCGAAATGGTGCGGAAGATCGCCTCCGGCGAAATCGTCCGCCTCCTCGTCAATTCGAAAACCGAAGGCCAATTTGCCAAATCGTATCTGAGTCGCGCCGGAGCCGATGTGCGCCGCGTCGAGTTTATCGTTCATCCGACGAATCGCGGGTGGACCCGTGATAGCGGGCCGATCTTCGTCCGGCGCCGCCAACTTCGGAGGTCCGGTCGGAGCGCCACCTCCGAAACCGCCATCGTGCATTTTCATTTTAACGCCTGGGCGAAATACGAGGACTGGCAGAAGGATCGAAAAGTTCCGGAAACCGCGGCCCTGGTCTTGGGCAAAACACTTTTCGACGCGGAATGCCAGGGCCGGAAATTCGTCCTCGAGGGCGGCGGAATCGAAGTGAATGGACGCGGCACCTTGTTGACCACGGAAGAGTGTTATCTGGACCCAAAAGTCCAAGTGCGCAATCCCGGTTTGGGCCGAGCCGAGATCGACGAAACTCTCAAGAAGTATTTGGGAGTGACCCACGTCTTCTGGCTGGTGGCAGGCCCGGTGGGCGATGACACGCATGGCCACATCGACGATATCTGTCGTTTTGTGAATCCGAAGACCGTCGTGCTGATCAAGGAGACGAACCGGAAGGATATCAATTATCATCCGCTCTCCGAAAACTGGGAACGAATCCAGGATCTGCGGCTCGAAGACGGTTCGAAACCGGAAGTGATTCCCCTCCCCATGCCGGCTCCCCTCTATTTTGACGGCGAACGACTGCCCGCGAGCTACGCGAATTTCTACATCTCGAATGCGGCCGTGATCGTGCCGACGTTCAACGATCCAAACGATCGCATTGCCCTGGGCACTCTGGCGGAATTGTTCCCGGATCGCCCGGTCATGGGCATCCATGCGGTGGA
>CAYHFE010000723.1:0-3551 GCA_964355375.1 uncultured Verrucomicrobiota bacterium | reverse complement strand
CACAATCGTTGCATTGGACGCCGTCCCGGCGGCGGTATTCACAAGGGTGGGCCGTGATCCGACTTGTCACCAGAAGACACGAAACGTAGTCTGAGCCGTAACGATGCAATTGAAGTTGGGGAGCACACGCGCCCTCGCGTGTTTCGATCGGCGCCCCCGCCGATCGAAGGTCAATCTCAAGCGGTCACGAATCCGTGGCTCGTGGGACCGCCTCGGTCTGGTCGGCGAAAGCGCCAACCACGGCACGCGAGGGCGGGTGCGCTCGCTTTCCCCTCGCGTGGACGCGGCTGAGCTCACGAGCATCGAGATGAAAATGGCGCGGGGTGCGGGGCCAGCGGGGCAGCGCCCTGTGGTTTTGGCGTCGTTCCTGAGCGGACCGGCTCGCCCCATCGAAGGGATCCCCTGATCATGCTGGCGAAACGCGTCATACCCTGTCTGGATGTGCATGACGGTCACGTCACCCGCGGCGTCCAGTTCGGCAAGGCGGAGGCGGGTGAACTCCGTAACGTGGGCGATCCCGTGGAACTGGCCTTGCGCTACAATGAACAGGGGGCGGACGAAATGGTGTTTTTTGACATCACGGCCAGCGCCCATGGGCGCGCGACCATGGTGGAAGTCATCCGGCGGGTCGCCGAGCAATGTTTCATGCCCCTGACCGTGGGCGGCGGAATTCGGACCGTCGAAGAGATGCATGCCATGCTCAAGGCGGGAGCGGACAAGGTCAGCATCAACTCCGCCGCCTTGGCTCAGCCCGACCTGATTCGCCAAGGCGCGGAAAAGTTTGGCAGCCAATGCATCGTCGTTTCGATCGACGCCAAACGGGTCGGCCCGGAGCAGTGGGAGGTATTCTCGCATGGCGGCCGGAAAGCCACCGGGCTCGCGGCGGTGGCGTGGGCGCGGCGCGCGGTGGAACTTGGCGCCGGTGAAATCGTTCTGAATAGCATCGACGCGGACGGCACCAAGGCCGGATTTGACCTGACGGTGACCCGGGCGGTGAGCGAGGCGGTGGGAGTGCCGGTAGTGGCGAGCGGCGGCGCGGGCACATGTGAGCACATGGCGGCCGTTCTTTTGGAAGGCAAGGCGGATGCCGTCTTGGCGGCGAGCATTTTTCATTTCGGCGAACTGACCGTCGGCGACGTGAAGCGGTTTCTTGCCGGACGGAACATTCCGGTGCGGCTGTGAATGGAGCGAAAGACGAATTATGAGCATTTTTGACCAACTAAAATATAACGAGGACGGCCTGATTCCAGCCATTGTCCAGGAGCAATCGAGCGGTCGCGTCTTGATGATGGCCTGGATGAATCGGGAAGCGCTCGAGAAGACTTTGGCTTCCGGCAAGACGCACTTTTGGAGCCGCTCGCGCAAGAAATTCTGGATGAAGGGCGAGGAAAGCGGTCACGTCCAGACGGTCAAGGATGTGGCTTTCGACTGCGATGGAGATACGCTCCTGATTCAGGTGGAGCAGGTCGGCGCCGCCTGCCACGAAGGCTACCACTCGTGCTTCTTCCGTTCGGTGGTCGGGCAAGGTGAATCGGAAGCAATCACTGAAGCCCAGCTCCTCCGGCCGGAACAGATCTACCGGGCGAAAGCGTGATCCTGAATCTGGTGGTGACGGTCTCTACATTGCTCTCTTTCTGGCGCGGGCGTCGTTTGCCGAACTGACATTCCCACGAACGGATTTCCTATGCATTCCCCTTCCCGAGACGAATTCTTGAAACTGGCGACCCAGGGCAATCTCATTCCCGTGACTCGCCGGCTCCTGGCCGATTTCGAAACGCCTCTTTCCGCCTACCGCAAGATCCGCGGCCAGGGCGAGTCATTTCTCTTTGAATCCGTGGAAGGCGGCGAGCATGTGGGCCGTTACTCGTTCGTGGGGTGCAATCCGTTGACCGTCATCCGCCAGACCGGCACGCGCGTCGAATGCCTGGAGCACGGCAAGGTCACGGAGAGTTTTGAAGTGGTCAAAACGCCCGCGGCCGCCGGCGGTGCGGGAGTGCGGGATGGGTTGGAAGTGGTCGAGCGCATCCTCCGAAAGTATCGCCCCGTGCCCTCGCCCCACCTCCCGCGCTTCACCGGCGGGGCCGTCGGGTTTCTCGGATACGAGTTCATTCATGACGTCGAGCCGGTCGTGCCTCGCCCTTCCCAGGACGATCTGCAGACGCCGACCCTGTATTTTCTGATCGCCGATGAATTGCTCATTTTTGATCGCGTCGCCCAAACGCTGACCGTGTTGGTCAACGCGGTGCTCGATGGCCAGACCGATCCAGAGGACGCCTACGACAACGCGGTCGGAGAAATTGACCGTTTGGTTTCCTTGCTTGAGCAACCTCTGCAATATGCCCCGGCCAGCCTTCCGACCGAAGTGCCGCAAGTGTCGTTTTCCTCCAACGTGGCGAAAGAGGACTTTCTCGCGCGCGTGCTCCGGGCCAAGGAGTACATCACGGCAGGTGACATCATCCAAGTGGTCGGCTCGCAGCGATTTTCCGCGCCCGTTCAGGCGACCCCGCTGGATGTGTATCGCGCGGCGCGATCGATCAACCCATCGCCCTATATGTTTCTGCTGGAGCTGAACGGATTCAGCCTGGTGGGAGCGTCGCCCGAGATCCACGTCCGTTGTGAAGACCGTCGGGTCGAGATTCGGCCGATCGCTGGCACGAGGCCCCGCGGGAAAAACCCGGAACAAGACCTGGCCAATGAGCAGGAATTGTTGGCCGACCCCAAGGAACGAGCCGAGCACGTCATGCTCGTTGATCTGGCCCGCAATGATCTGGGACGGGTTTGCGATTACGGCTCAGTCCAAGTCAAGGATCTGATGATGATCGAGCGTTACAGCCACGTCATGCACATCGTCTCCCAGGTCGAGGGCCGGCTTTCCGCGGACAAAACGCCCTACGATTTGATGCGCGCGACCTTTCCGGCCGGCACCTTGACTGGCGCACCGAAAGTTCGCGCCATGCAGATCATCTCCGAACTCGAGGGAACGACCCGCGGGCCCTACGGCGGGTGTGTCGGATACTTCTCGTTCAACGGCAATCTCGATTGCTGCATCACCATCCGCACCGCGCTGCTCAAGGATGGACGGGCCTACGTCCAAGCCGGCGGCGGCTGGGTCAATGATTCAACCCCGGAAGGCGAGTTTCAGGAAACGGTCAACAAATCCAAGGCGATGTTGAAGGCGGTGGCGCTGGCCGAGAGTTTCTCCCGGGCGCCGGCGTGAAGCGTGCCGGAGGTTGCGCCGCGGCCGCAGTCACCAAGAAGGCCGGCGCGCTCCAAGGCGCTGACGCGTAAGATCTCGGTTCATGGTCCCAAGGCGTGTGCGGAACGGATCGAAGCTCTCCATGAACCTGCGGTGGGGTGAGACTCTGTCGAACCCTGACTTATTTGCCGACCAAGATTCCAGGGCTCGACGGAGTCTCGCCCCACCGTTGGATGGGTTCATGGCCACGATTCACGTCCAATCGTTGGAGGTTTTCCCTCTCCCTGAACTGCGCATGGCAGGGACGCGCGGCTCGCGCGTCCCTGTTGGCGCCACTGAACGCGGCTCATCCCCA
>CAYHFE010000722.1:0-3565 GCA_964355375.1 uncultured Verrucomicrobiota bacterium | reverse complement strand
CGCCGGGCTCCGGTGGAGGATCGGGTTCCGAAGCGATCGGCGCGGTCGGAGGAAGGCCGCCGGCATAACGACGCAAGTATTTCATCGCCACCGTCAAATCCTTGGGCCAAGGAGCCCGAATCTGAATCGTCGTGCTCTTCGTTGGGTGAGCTATCGACAATTCGGCCGCATGCAAACACGCGCGCTCAATCAAAGGTCGTTCAATGGCCTTTGGCTTCAATCGGTACTTCGGCTTGAGCCTTGATAATTGGAGCGGTCGCCCGCCGTAGAGAGGATCACCCACCAAAGGGTAGTGCGCCGCATGAAGGTGAACGCGGATTTGGTGGTTCTGTCCGGTCGCCGGCCGACATTGGAACAACGTGTATCCCAAAAACCGTTCCAACACCTCGAAGTCCGTCTTCGCTTTCTTCCCCGTCTTCTGATCGACCCGCATTAAGCCAAGGCGGGTCGGATGCGGCGCCAGCTTGAGCTCAATCGAAAAGGCATCTTCCGTTGGAGATCCTTGAGCCAAGGCGAGGTAGGTCTTGACCGGCCTCTCGCTCCCGAATTGATTGGCCAGGAACACCAATGCTGGCTTGGTTTTGGCCAACAAGATGACACCGGTCGTCTCGGAATCCAGCCGATGAGTATTGGCCAGGTAGGTGATTTGCCGGTCGCGGCTCCAAACGGCGCCCCGAGCGATGTCCCGATGGAGCAACCCCATTAGGTTCGGACGTTCGGGATCGAAGCGATCCGGAGAAGTCCGCAAACGGCAGGGCTTATCCAGGGCGAGCAACTGTTCGTCTTCGAACAGGACCGGAATCTCCCAATACTCCCGGGTGGCGGGAGAAGACAGTTTGATAATGCCGCTCATCGACTCCACGTCTCGCCCGCAGACCTCCCGCGAGCGCGGATCTACTTGGTCTCGCTCTTCTTATCTCCCGGCAGCGTGATGTGGGCGAGCTCCGTTTCTTTGCGCAACCAGTCTGAAAAAGCCTCATATTGGCGCGTCCGCCGCAGATCCGCGGTGAACTCAGCCAATTCGGATTTCACTTTGGCGTCGGTGGCGGGGACCTTCGCCTGCAACCGAACGATAAAACCTCCGTCGCGAGTGGGGGCAAATGCGCTCGCCTTGCCCGCTCCCAGGGCGAAGGCCGCATTTTTGAGCGTCGCCAAATCTCCCCGACCTTGAATTTCAGGCAAAGCCGTCGTTTTTTGGGAAAATGGCGGAAGGTCAATCCAAACCGCGTTGGTTCCGGCCGCAGCCTGGAGAGTCTGACCTTGAGCCAAACCGTCCGTCACAGCCTTGGAGAGCGCGTCGCCCGCCGCCTGGACCATTTCTCCGGCTCTGCTTCTTCGATAACTCTCCGAAACTCTTTCGCGAACGCTGTCCAAGGAAGGTAGCTCACTCGGGATGCGCTGATTCAATCCGATGATATAGACCCCGTCCTCTCCCACGATCGGTTGTTCATAAAACGGCGTCTGGGGGTTCAATTGAAACGCGGCTTTGGCGAAAGTCTCTGGAACATTCAGACCGACCGGCCCGCCGAACTCCTCGAACGGTTCAGTCAGGCGGGTCAAATGCCCTTCGGCGGCCGCCAGATTGGCCAGATTATTTGTCCCCGGGGGCATTTCCATCAATTTGTTCGCAAAATCGATCGCCTTCTTCCGTGCCTCGACCAAGGCGAACTGACGCCGCGACTCATCCTTGATCTTCGCTTTGGCCGCGTCGGGGGTCATCGGCTGGTTGTTGGGATCCAGAAATGCGTTCGTTCCGCGCTGGGCATAGACGGCATCAACGTACTGATTGAGGTTCGTATTCTGGGCCATCTTCTGTTCGGCTTCCGCCAAGAAGTTGGTCATCTCGAATTTGACGTAAAGAACCCGAGCGCGCTCCGGCACTCGGTATTCGGCCTGATGATTGGTGTAGTAGGTCGCCAGCCCCGCCGGATCGATGGTCACTTTGGACAGGAAATTTGAGGTCGAAAGAAAGATGGCTTCGGTATCGGCCTGTTCGTTCTCCCGGCGATAGAGCATCTCCGCCTCCTGCGGATTGACGAGATTGCCTGTCAGACCGGCGAGGCTGATCAAGTGCTGCACCCCCACTTCGTGCCGGACAAATCGCTCAAAATCCCCCGCCGTCAGACCGTGCTCGGCCAAACGGGTTTTGACAAACTGATCGTAGGCTTCCTTTTGAAAAACTTGCCGCTGCCGATCTCGAAACGCCTCGGCGATCCACTCGGCCACCGCCTTCTCGGTCACTTCCACCTTCATCTCGCGGAGCTTCTCGACGAGGAGCAGGCGATTGCGGGTCTCACGCTCCATGATGCCCAACTGCCGGGTCATCTCGTCGTTCCGCGGCCAGTCGCCGGTGCTGAAGAGATACCGCAGCTCGGCCTCGCGATATGCGTCGATGTACTCGTCACGGCTGATGCCTCGTCCGGCAATCTTGCCGACCTGGTCAACGCCCAACAATCCACCGGTACGGCTCGAACCACTCTGGGAGCGCGGACTGAAAAAGGCGACGAAGCTGATGATCGTGAGGGTCGTGATCACAGCCCAGAGCCACTTCTGATGGCGACGGATACTATCGAACATATTCTTTCTCTAAATTTAAGGGATGCAACCCTAACCATCTTGACCAACCATGGTCAAACGGAAAACGCAGAGAACCTTTCGCCATCTCGCCAGCAAGGACAATTCGAGGCAACTCCGTCGGGAAATCCAACTTTACAGGGCCGCAGGCCTATGCAACGCTGCGCGGGGTATATGAAGATTGCGAAATTCCTTGCCCTATTGCTATGCGGTCTGGCCTTGGGAGGGTGCACGACCCCCACCATTACGAACTTGACCTCGAGCCAGCAGCCGCGAAACACCAATGGACTCTACTCGTTCGAAGCGGCCTGGGAAAGCCGGCAGCACAGCATCCGCAAAGATTCGATCCAACCCTCCGTCATCATCGGAGCAGAAGCGTTCCCCATGCGACCCGGGCCGGTCCTGAAGAACCGGTGGGAGACTCTTGTGCCCGTGCCGCCGGATCGGAAGTTCGTCTATTATCGATACAAGTTTGACTTCGAATACGACAGCATCCCCCAAAAACGCGCCAGCAGCAGCCTCTCGCCCCCCTATAAGCTGGAAATCGTGGATAAGTGACGTCCCGCGCGTCAAGTCGCAGGCCGCTTCGGACGCCTAGGCTCGCGACGCAGCCAACTGCTCCTCCAGTTCGACAATTTCCCTGATCTGCGTGAGGAACCACCGGTCGATCCGGGTCAGGTCGAAAATCTGATCGACCCCAAACCCGGCGCGAAAGGCGTGGCGAATGAAGAAAATTCGCTCCGCGTTGGGCACGCTCAACTTGCTCGAGATCACGTCTCGGGGCAGAACGTCTCGGTCCCCATAAACATGATGGCCAATCCGCCAGGGCTTGCCATCGCCGCCGAGGCCGTAGCGCCCAATCTCCAGCGAGCGCAGCGCCTTCTGCAATGATTCCTTGAACGTCCGGCCGATCGACATCGCTTCCCCCACCGACTTCATTTGGGTATTCAGCGTTGGGTCGGCTTGGGGGAACTTCTCGAACGCGAAGCGC
>CAYHFE010000721.1:0-3566 GCA_964355375.1 uncultured Verrucomicrobiota bacterium | reverse complement strand
ACAGTCCACTCCCTTCGGTTCATGGTCCCGGGGCATGCGCGTCGCGAAAGGGGGCCTTCCATGAACCGTTGTTGGTAGGGACACGCGGCTCGCGGGTCCCTGTTGGCGCCGCTGAGCGAGGCACGGACGAGCCGACCGAGAAGTCACGGCTCGACGGAGTCTCGCCCCACCGCCGGTTCACGGGAGGGGGGAGCTCCAATGAACCGCCTCCTCTCCGTGGCCCTCCTCCATCCGATGGCGGAGAGGGAGTGGTTTGAACGTGTCCTCACTCCCAAGGCACCCCGCCTCCTTTGTGGATGGATTCTGCTGTTGTTCCGGCGGGATTCATCCGGTAGGCTTGACCCTCATGAACCAGATGCGGATTCCTCCTCGCGTTGTCACTCTCATCCTTGTCGCGGTCCGAGCCCGGGCGCGTCGGCCGAAGGCCCGCCCAAGCATTCTCCGAGCCTTGCTCGCGCTCACCGTCATGCTCGGTCTGTCAGCATCGGTCACCGCGCAGTTGGCCTCCAGACCAGCCGATGAATGGATCAAGACGCTCGATTCCTCCAATCGCGTCGCGAGGCTGAAAGTTGACGAGTCGATCGCGAAGCTCAAGCTCAAGCCGGGCGATGTGGTCGCGGATATCGGCGCGGGTTCGGGCATTTTCAGTGTGCCCATGGCCAAAGCCGTAGCTCCGGCCGGCAAGGTCTATGCCGTGGACATCGAGCAGGGATTGGTCGATCACATCGCCAAGAGAGCGACGGAGCAGAATGCCCCCAATGTGTTGAGCATCCTGGGGAAATTCACGGATCCCAACCTCCCCGCCCCCGACGTGGACCTGGCCTTCATCAATGACGTCCTGCATCACATCGAGAACCGAACGGACTATCTGAAAAACCTGGCGCGCTCCCTGAAACCGTCCAGTCGGATCGCCATTATTGACTTTTATCCCGAGCGCGGACCGCACCGGAACGATCCGACCCTGCAGGTCACGAAGAGCCAGTCGGCCGAGTGGCTGGCCGCGATCGGTTTCAAACCGCTCGAGGAATTCGAGCTATTCCCCGATAAGTGGTTCGTCATTTACTCGCGATGAGGCGTGTTCGGAGCGAAGAGAGCGCTCGCAGAATCGGATTTCGCTCAGCCGTGAGTAGGCAGTCAGGATTGGGGAACACACGCGCCCTCGCGTGTCCCGACCGGCGCCCCGCCGGTCGGAACGGGGGCACGATTCGGTGCGAAACGGTGACTCTTTCGAACGCGCCAATGTGGTCGGCGAGGGCGCCGACCACGGCCCGCGAGGGCGCGCGCGCTCCCCTTCACAATTGAGTAGCTAGGGCTCAGATCCATTTGGGAAAGCAGGAGCCGCCGTGAGGAGACTCACTTTTCTCCGGGTGACGCCGGCCTATTCCATCGAAAATCAGAGTCTCGTCACCTCGACTCCTCCGACCGGAATGGATTTTTCAAACAGGCTCAGGGCTTGAGTTCAAAGGCGCGAAATTCCCAGGGCTCCAATTTCAGGGTGATCTTGCGTTCGGTAAGGCGAAGGCGCCGGCCGTCCACGCGATCCAGCAGCAGGCTCGCTTCCACCGGTAAGGTGATGCTGGCCTCCACGGCGGCGTTGTTTGTATTGCCGAGGGTCACGACCCGCGGCGATCCGTCAAACAACTGCGCGAGACAGTTTTCCGCCTGGACCTCGAGCGAGGACATGGGCTGGTCGCAGATTTCCGGGAACGCATCGTAATAGGATCGAACCCGGGTGCTGAGTTTGGCCATGGACTCCGTGTTCGCATTGTGGGCATAGACTCGGTAGCCGTTCACGCAATTCCAGATGAACCAACTCTTGAGCGTCTCCACCGTTCCGCCGCGCGGCACGTATCCCCAGCTTTCATAAGCGCGCATGTCGGCGTGCAGAAAGCGGACCAACGGCTCGGTAAACGTGTTCTCGGTCCAGAAATGTCCGTGCGCGATGAACCCATCACCGGACTCTCGCCCGAGATCGCCGCAACCTTCGATGAGGAGGACGGTCTCGGGATTGACCCGGTCCACGGCCTCGCGGGTGCGCCGAAGCAACTGCCGAATGCCCCAGGTCCAGACATCGGGATGCGGATGGTGATGGGCCGGGTTGAAGCAGCGATGGTTGTAGGTGGCCAGTTCGGAGTCGATGAAGAAACCGTCCGCGCCCGTCGTTCGGACGAGCTCGGCGCAAGTTTCGGCAAACCACTTCTGGTAATCTTCATCGGCCGGGCAGGCGTGCCAAAAGCCTTTGTAGTGCTCCGTGTACTTGCCGTCGCGTTCCATCAAGGCCCAGTCCTGAGCCCGGGTTCGGCCGATGCGCGATCGTTTCCAGACGATCAGGCCTTCGACATAATACATCACCCGGCCACCGGCGCGATGGGTCGCTTCGATCCCGGCGCGCAGGGCGTCGGGACCGCCGAGGTTCTGGGCCGGAAAGAAATAATCGCCGCGCGCCTGTCCGCTGGCGCCGAGAATTTCCGGGTCGGCGAATCCGACAATGAAAAACAGGTCGGCCCCGAGTTTCCGTTTGTCCTGGTAAACCTGGGGCAGGCTCAAGAAGCCGAGCCCGTTGCGATTCGGAGCTCCGTCTTCGCCGACGAAGGTGGTGCGTCGATACCACGGAGCGGGGGAGACGCGGAAAGGAACCCAACTGCGCTGCTCGCGCAACCACGCGGCGCCCGTCTTCCAGGAACCGTTGTAGGCATAAGTCCGGATCGGCCCCAGATCGAGGGCGTCGCCGAGTTTCTTGAGTGGCAGACCGCGCACCACTTCGGCGGCGTTATAGGTTGATTCGCCGCCGAAATCGCTGATCGGCCGGAAAACCCGGGTGTGGCCGAGGCCGACGATGGGGCCATCTCCTCCGCCTTTTCCGGATCGGGTCGGAGGAAAGTGATTCGAGACGAGATAAGACCGCAAACAGGTGGCTCCGGGGTCGGGTGCGTAGTCCGCGCGGTTGTCGTCCAGCCACGCCAGGCCGCGCCCGCCGCCTTCCGTCAGAAACACGGGGCTGGCCATGCGCCCGACGTAGTTTTGCAGGTAGTTCACCTCGCCCAGCGGAGCTCGGACCGAACCGGAGGTCTGCGGAAAAAGGGCCCGGTCGCGCGTCGGCGCATCGAATTTCACCCGCGAGAGCAGCGGGTAATAGATTTCAGCCTCAATCTTCTCGTCGCCATTCCAGAGGACTTGTCCCAGCCAATGGATGACCCGGCCCTCCACGCTGATATCCAGGGCGATCAAGAGTGGCAGGGCGTCATTTTCGAGGTAGGCGCGCAGCCGGCGGTCCGATTTGTCGAGACTCACCAAGTGGAAGTTGGCCATCGAATTCGTGGAAGCGTATTGGCCATCACGGATGATGATGGCCAGAGGATTGCCGGGTCCGCTTCCGCCGGGTTGAGTGGTTTCCGCATTGGCAAAAAGGAGGGGCGAACCATCCGCTTGATTGATTTGCACCAAGGCCAGACGGTTGGATTCCTGGACGAAAGTCAGGGAGACGGGCGATTCACCGATCCGGATGACCTCACCGCGCAGGGGCGGAGAACTGAACAGGACGATCAGCCCAAGCAGTAGGAGGGACG
>CAYHFE010000720.1:0-3575 GCA_964355375.1 uncultured Verrucomicrobiota bacterium | reverse complement strand
GGCGTGCCGGTTTATCGGCTGATGGGTGGCCCGACGCGCGACAGGATCCGCGTTTATCCCACGCCCAAGGCTTACAAGGTTCCCGCTGGTGGACCTCGTCCTGCGTCCGGCAATCCCGCCGACATTGAGCCGCTGGTGAAGGCGGTCAAGGAAGCGCGGGAACGGGTGGGCAAGGACGGCACGGTGATGTTTGACGCGCATTGTTGTCTGCCGCCGCCGATGTTGATCCAGTTCGCCAATGCCATCGAGCCTTACGACGTGTTGTGGATCGAGGAACCGGCGGTGCCGGGAAACATCGAGGTGTTCAAACGCATCAAGCAGTCCGTCAAAGTGCCGCTGGCTTCGGGCGAGCGTGACCGGACGATCTGGGAGGTGATCCCGTATTTGCAGGAGCGCTGCATCGACATCATCCAGCACGATTGCGCGCATGGCGGCGGCATCACGCAGATGAAAAAGGTGGCGGTGCTGGCGGAGACCTACACGGTGCCGCTCGCGCCTCATTCGATTGCGTCGTTCCTCGGCATCGCGGCGAGCTTTCATGTCACGGCGTCCATCCCGCTGTTTCTCATTCACGAATACTACGCCAATGACTGCGGCGGCACGCTCAAGAAAAGTTGGGAAGTGGACAAGAATGGCAACGTCTCGCTGCCACAGGGACCGGGGCTGGGCGTCGAGGTCGATGAAGCGGCGCTCGCGAAGCTTGATCCGACGAAGTTCAAATGGCCCGGCCAGAAAAATCCGGATGGTTCGGTGGCGGACTATTGAGCAGGTGGAACCCGCCGAAAACTGCGAACGCAAAACCCTGATCACGCCTATCACCTGAACACTCAATCAATACCAAGAAAACAGACAATGATTAACGCAACACGAGGAATTCTGTCAACGATGGCCGTGATATGTCTCGTGACATCGACGGCCATCGCGGAGGAGCGGGCTGCCATTCCGACCGCGAGCTTGACGATTACCAAGGCTCTGGCCGGGAAAGTGGATGTCACCAAGGTGCTGGCGGCCAAGGTCAAGAACAACCGGCTGGTGATTGTTGCGACCAGCGCGTTTTTGGGCGTGGATGCCGGGAATGATAAAATTGTGGTGGACTATGTTCTGGACGGCAAGCCACAAACGATCGAGCTGTCGGCGATTGCCGGTGATGAATTGGGGGTTGCTACCCCGGGCGCGGATTGGGTGAAAGGAGTTGCGGTTCTAGGCGCGAGCAAGCCATTGCCGGCCAAGGGATTGGGGATCAAGTTCGCCATATACGGTAAACGAGAGGGATGGGTGGACGTAACCGAGCCGTGCAATGCAGCGATCGCCAACGACAAAATGACGATTGTGGCTTCGGACCAGCTGGCAGGGGATCCAAGCAGCGGGGCGGGGAAAGTCATGCTCGTTTCATATGTCATGGACGGAAAAGAAGGAACGAAATCCTGTGAGCAGGGTGAAGAGCTAACCATTCCGACCGACGCCCAGCAGGAGTGGGATGCCCTTCCGCCCTTGAAGGCAACTTTTACGAGATCGATCGAGGCGCGCAATACCGATCTGAATCGGTTCATTCCCGTTGACGGGAATACGGTGTTCAACGCGGCTGGGTTGCTGCGAACCTGGCCGAAAGACGGCCCCAGAGAACTTTGGCGGCTGAAGACCGGACCCTCAATCGGCGCGACCGTGGAATCAGGCGGCCGGGCATTTGCAACGGGGCAACTGGACGGTAAACAGTGGGCATACTGCCTGGAGGCGAAAACCGGGAAAATAATCTGGAAGACGGAACTCGGACCGGAATTCATGGTGCCGGCCCATTGGTGGGGCACCGTGGCGTCGCCGCTGGTTGATGAAGACCGTGTCTATTACATCCCTTATCGGCGAACCGGTGATCCCCGTACTCAAGGAGGTGAAAATTCCCCGCTGGTTTGTCTTCGGGTAAGCGATGGCAAGGAACTGTGGCGCAGTGGTGGAGACATCCCCTTTGTGAACGGATTTTCGACGCCGCTCGTGGTCGGCGGAACCCTTTTTGTCCTGCCGCAAATCGAGAAGGACATTCTGATGGCGTTGGATAAGGTTTCCGGAAAAGTCCTGTGGACCGGAAAGGAACGGAAGCCCAGGCATGGCGGTGCGCCGTATGCCGGCGCGTCGCCGACCTATCTTGAACTCGACGGTCAGGGGCAGTTGATTTACGGCCTGGGCAACGAGGAGATCATAGGCGTCAGCGTCAAGGACGGTTCCATACTGTGGACGATCCACCGCGTGTTGGGCCACGGTTTGATGGCTTCGGCGGTGGCGGTATCCAATCGGGTATTTCTGTGCAGCGGAGAAAACAGATTCTCCATGTGTATTGAGCTCAAGAAGCGTGAGGGACAATATTTGCCAGAAATCTTGTATCAGAGTTCCAAGGAGCAGCTGAATTACTTCCATACGCCGTCCATTTACGAGGGTGCCGTTTATGGATTTGGTTCGTTTCGGCTGCAATGCACCGACCTCGCGACCGGCGAACTGATGTGGGAGCAAGTCGAGCGCCGGGACTGGGACACAAAACAGCAACTCATCATCGCCGACGGGTTGATCTTCGGCCTGACCAAAGCCGGTGAGCTTGTGATGGCGGAAGCGAACAAGGCTGGCTACAAGGAACTCGGCCGGGTGCGCCACGGGTTGGAAATCCATCACACCCAACAGCCGACACTTGCAAACGGCCGTCTCTACATTCGTGGGTTGGATACCGTGGTCTGCTATCAACTAACCGAAGCCTTGCTTGAGAGCACACCCGATTTGGGATCCTCGGTGAAGCCTCAATAACTCATAACTCAGTGAGACCTTCTATGAAGACCATTTTCAGCCTGCTCATCGTCTGCGGCCTGCTTGCGAGGTCCGCATTTGCGGCCACGCAAACCGAGAACTACGGCATTCCCGTTTTGCCGGCGCCGGGCAAGGTCGTCATCGACGGCAGATTCGACGACTGGGACCTCACCGGCGGCAACTTTGCCTGCGACAACGTGGAGGAGCAGCGTGACCGCCACAGCGCGTGGCTTCATGCGATGTACGACCAGGACAATCTCTATGTGCTCGCCCGGGTCAAGACCCAGAAGCCTGCCGAAAGCCGGCGGTTGCGGCTCCTGATGCTCACCGGCGCTGGAACGCCGTCGCAGCTCCAGCCGAACTTCACGTGCTCCCGCGACAAGGACGGCAAACCATTGATCTCCCTCAGCTTTGAGCCGCCGCTCAAGAATGGACGCGACCCCAAGCAACTCGGGGCGGAACAAACGTACCGCGACGACCCGGACGGCACGGGCTATACGCTGGAGATCCGGATCCCGCTGAAATTGATCACGGCTGATGGCGTAAGCCTGGGAGCGGGCAGCGAGATCAGGGTGTTGTTCGTCTTCACGTTCGGCTGGAGCCTCGATGCATGGGACTGTTTCATGCCCGGAGTGCTGCTGGAACGTACCTATTGGGGCACGCGCAAGCTGGAACAGTTCGGCCCGGCGACCTTCGAGCGCTCCGGGAAGCTGAAGCCTCGGATGCTCCACCTGGACGACGGGCGCAGGCTGCCGGTATCGCTGAAGAAGGGCATGCCGGTGGTTGACTGG
>CAYHFE010000719.1:0-3576 GCA_964355375.1 uncultured Verrucomicrobiota bacterium | reverse complement strand
GTCTGGCCTTGCCCAATCAGACCAATCGGCCCCGACGCGAACCACGGCCCCGGTCCGCCGCGACCGGGCCGCCCCCGGCTTGGCCGCCCCGGTCCACCCAGTCCTCCCGGCGGAGGCCCACCCCGTCCACTGAACCCCGTCAGATTCGTCACGATCATCCGAGTCGCAAAATCGAGCACTTTGATCTCACCCGAAAACGACCCGGCATAAACTCGGGCCCCGTCGGGCGCCACGACCAGCCGCGCGTTCCGATCACCCAACGCGGTCAAACGCTCGGTCTCCTGCAGGGTGACGGGATCCCAGAGGCTGACCGTGCCGTCCATGTTAATGCTCAGCATGGCGGTGCTTTGCGGAAGAAACTCGAGGCCGGCCAATGGAACCGGAAGCGTTTCGAAGGATTTCGTTCGTTCCGTCCGCTCCCCATCCCAACCGAAGATCGAGCCGTCCTTGCAGCCGCTCACGATGGTCTTGCCGTCGCCAGTCACGGCGACACAATTGACCTCAGTGAAATGTCCGCGAAAGGCCGCGAGCTCCTGCCGTTTCTCCAGGTCCCAAACGCGAACCGTCTGATCCGCTCCGGCCGAAACCAACCGCTGCCCGTCGGCCGTGAAGGCCACTCCAGGAACCCAGGATGCATGTCCATCCAATTGGAACGTCAGTGCACCCGTTCGAACGTCAAAGACCTTGATCGCCGTTTCCGTAATAAACGCCGTGGCGGCCAGCCGTTCGCCGTCTGGAGAAAACGTCATGCCATGGACGGAGCCGTCCTCGAACGCCTCCACGCTGCTCATCTCGCGGCCCGTGGTGAGGTCAATGATCCGAATAACCCCGCCCTCTTCACTAATGGCCAGACGGCGGGAATCCGGAGAAAAGACCGGTGGACGACGCCGGAATCCCTCCTCCGCCATCTTGACCGCGGTCTGCTGGACGACGAGCTGCTTGGCCAAGTCCCAGACCCGCACCACCAAGCTCGAGCCAAACTCCTGCCCGGCGGCCAGAAGTTGAGTTCCATCGGGCCGGAAGGCCAGCGATTGCACTGCCCCTTCGAGAGCGATTTCCGCCACGATTTCGCGCGTCGGCAGGGCCCAAACCTTGACCGTCGAATGCCGCCGCTCGTCCCGTCGCCGCTCGTCGCTGACGATCGCAGCCAGCCGATCTCCCTTAGCTGAGATGGCGAACGGGCTAGCTCCGGATCCCGGACCGAAACCCGGGCCACTCCCGCCCACTCGAAATGTCGCCACCTCGGCGCGACGAAACAAATCCCAGAGTTTCAGCTCGCCGGGCTGCGCGCTGGAAATCAGAAAACGTCCGTCGGCCGACATGGCCACCGCGCTGATGGCGTTCGATTGCCGGGCCAGGGCGAAGGCGGCATCGCTTCGGTACTGATTCCAGAAGTAACGCCACTCCCATTGCCGCAGGTCGGCGACGGCCGATTTGGGGGCCGAGGGGTGCGGCCCCTCGGACGCGTCAGGTCCGCCGCCCTCGGCTCGGAATCTCCCGGCCTCGCCGGGTTGTTGTCCGGGCCGATGCCGATTGAGCAAGTCCAGTGTCCGACCAAAGTTATTGGCGGCCATGGCCTGGTGAATCAGGTTCATGTCCGAGTTGTAGGAAGTCCGCAAGGCGATGCGGCGCTCCGCCTCGGCGCGAGCGTGCTGATTGGATTCACTCACCCGGGCGCGCTCGGTTTCACGGAGGAGGAGGACCTGCTCCTGCTCGGCGGCCACGGCGTCTTTTCGCGCCTCGTGCTCGCCCCAATAAAGCCAGGTCGAGGAAATCAAGCCGGCGATAAGCGCGAGAGCGACCGCGGCGGCGCCGATGACTGGCGCCTTGTTGCGCCGGACCATCTTCTGGAATCGGTAGAGCCGGCTGGGCGGCCGCGCCACCACCGGCTCATTATTCAGATAGCGTTCGAGATCCGCGATGATGCTGCTGGCCGAGTCGTAGCGGCGGGTTCGGTCTTTCTCCAGGCACTTCATCACGATCCAGTCCAAATCGCCGCGGATGCGCGAGATGAGCCGGGGCGCGTCCGCCTGACGCCGCTTGGCGGTGGCGGTCAACTCCACGTCCAACATCGTGCTCAGGCGGGTCGAAGGCCGGACCGGCTCCGACTCGCGGATCGTCCGGCGCATTTCGTCCAGGCCGGACCGCATGAGCTGTTCCGGATCGAACGGCGTCTTGCCCGTGATCAACTCGTAAAGCAGCACACCCAGCGAATAAATGTCGCTGCGCGTGTCGATATCCAAACCGCTCATTTCCGCCTGTTCCGGGCTCACGTAAGCCGGCGTTCCGATAAACGATTGAAATTCGGTGAAGAGGGTCTTGTCGGTGAGGCGCTGGTCGGTGGCCTTGGCGATGCCGAAATCAATCACTTTCGGCACCGGCACTCCGTCATGGAGGGTCACGAGAATGTTCGACGGCTTGACATCCCGGTGGATGACGCCCTTTTGATGGGCATGCTGGATGGCCCGGCACGTCTGGATGAACAAGTCGAGCCGCTGCTCGGTGCGAAGTTGGTTCTGATCGCAATACTCGGTCACGCGGATGCCGCGGACCAGTTCCATGACGAAATAAGGGCGTCCATTCTCGGTCGCGCCGGCGTCGAGCACTTTGGCAATATTGGGATGATCCATCATGGCCAAGGCCTGGCGCTCGGCTTCAAAGCGCGCGATGACCCGGCGGGTGTCCATGCCCAGCTTGATGACCTTGAGCGCCACCCGGCGGCGCACCGGCTCCTGTTGCTCGGCCATGTAAACAATGCCGCAACCGCCCTCGCCGATCACCTGCAGGAGTTTGTAGCGGCCAATCTCATCCCCCGGCTTCTGACTTCCCGCATCCACGGTCGTGCCCTCGGGCTGGCCTCGTTCTCCGCTCGCGGCGGAAGAAGATTTCATGACTTCGGCACAAGCAGGAGTTTCCAGGAAAACGCCGGCAGAATCGTGCGCCTGGAGCAATCCTTCGACGCGACGGCGCAAGGGCTCGTCCTGGGCGCAGGATTCTTTAAGGAAGGCGGCGCGCTCCTCTGGTCCGGCCAGTTGTACAGCCGCATCGAAGAGGCTTTCTTCACGTGGCGCTGGGTCATTCATAGGGCTGTCCAATTCGCTGTCCAGGATCGCACAAGTCGCTCGCAGTGCAAAGCGTGGAGATCACGCGCGGTCACGTTTCCGACTGATCTCGCCGACTTGAAAGAGCACGTCTCCCGGATCGCTCTCCCACCTCCAATGCGATGTTTCGGAAGAAATAGGATCATCACGAATCGTCTCGGGAGAGAATTCCTCGACAAATTCGCGGCTTGTACTCCTGAACCCATCCACCGGTGGGGCGAGACTCTGTCGAGCCCTGGAATCTTGGTCGGCAAAAAGGTCAGGGTTCGACAGAGTCTCACCCCACCGCAGGTTCATGAAGAGCCTCCTTTCGCTTGGCGCATGCATTGGGTCCATGAACCTGAAGGTGCGATGGGGAGCGCGGGCGTCTCGCCTGCTGGGTTCGGCGTCCCGCCGGACCCTCGTTGTGGTGTCCCGTCCTGATTCCGGTCGGCGAGACGCCAACCGGTGCAGCCGGGACGGCCGCGCTCCCCAT
>CAYHFE010000718.1:0-3607 GCA_964355375.1 uncultured Verrucomicrobiota bacterium | reverse complement strand
TCTCGCCGCCTTGGCCGCAGCCAAAATCCCTCGCCGCAGGACCCTTTTCAATTTTCAAACAGGCTCTTAGAGCAAGTTGGCGCGCTCAGTCGGTGTGGTAGCCGCGCCACAGCCACACGAGCGTATCCGCCAGTGTTTGCTCGAAAACGCGGCGGTCACAGTGGCCCGTGGCCAGGCTGAATACATAGCGGTGGCTGTAACCCTTGGCCTTGAGCGCAGCCGCGGTGCGTTCGCCGGCCATCACCCAATTGTGATGGGTTTCTTCCGGATCTTTCGGGCGAAGATCGTTCTCGGACACGTGCGTGAAAATGCGCAGCGGTTTCTTCTCGCTCTTTTCAATGAGCTTCATGCTGGAGTGGTATTCCCACGCGCCCAGCGGATATCTGGCTTCCTCGGCCGCGTCATCATCCTGCTGATCCACGAATGTGCCGGAATAGGCGATCAAACGGCGGAACAAATCGGGCCGAAACCAGCCCATCGTCAAGGCCGCCGCGCCGCCGGAACTGCAGCCCATGACGGCTCTGCCCCAGGGATCATCCGTGAGGGCGAACTTGGGGTAGGCGGCTTTGATCTCGGCCTGGTTCAGAACCGCCGGCAATACTTCGTCCTGGATGAACCGGGCGAGGCGGTCGGACAGGGTGTCGTATTCGAGACCGCGCTCGCTGTTCTTGCCATCGTTGCCGCCGTTTTGAACGGCAATCGCGACGAAGGCGGGCAACTTGCGATTCGGATCCTTTGCAACGGTCAGATTGTCGAGGGCATTGCGCACGAGGTTGAGCTGACCGGGTCCGTCATGGATGACGAGAAGCGGGGCTTTGACGCCATTCACATAGGCGGCAGGCACGTAAACCAAGATCTTTCGCTCGGTTCGAACGGCCTTACTCTGAGGCTCGAGTGTGGAATCGTCGCCAGGGAAGATCTTGCTGTCAGCCAGACGCATCGTGAACTCGAAGGACTTCCCTTTTGGATGGCCCAGGTCTGTGAGATCGGGATCGATCTGGTAAGCGGGACCAATCGTAAACTTGCCGTCGCCTTCAACGCCGGGATTCTCTGTGTCCGACGCAGCCGCCCTTGCCGCATGGGCGTGCAGGCCAATGAGGGCGATGGTCAACAGACAGCGGACTGAGGAAACGCGTGGATTTGACATGCCGATTGTTTAAGACATCGGGCGCGAGAGATTCAAGCCGCAAATCCGAAGATCCGAACTCCTGTGGAGGCTCAAACTGAAAGGGCTGAAAGCCCGAAAGATAATAGCCCAAGGCAAGCGAAGTGAAGCGAGCGCCGCCCTGGGTAACGAATCAATACGAATCCAAGCCCTGAAAGGGCGGCAGAACAATCACTCCAACTCTTGCATCAACCCGGATTTCCACCCCGCGTAACCGCCGGCTTCCACATGCGCGAAAAAACTCGTGTAGTCCTCAGGCGAGAGGAAAAGAAAATGGTAGCGCCAAGGCTCGCCCTTTTCGGCGAGCTTCGCGTTCAACGTCTCGAAATGCTTCAACCCATCGCGGCACTTCGCCTTGTTGCGGTTCGAGTCATCGCCTTCGGACTTCACTTCCACCACCAGGATGTCGTGCTTCGCGCGCACGCGGATGAAAAAGTCGGGATTGAAATGCTCGTTTGCGACATGCGTCTTGCCCGCCTTCCCCGGCTTGTAGGAATACGGGAAGGCATAGCCGCCTTGGTTCGGCATCTTCACGAACGCGTCGAACAAGTGGGCGTTTTCGAACAACAGGTCGGAAAACTTTCGCTCCGGTTCGTAGCTCGCGTAGTGAACATTCCACGGCGTCTTGAACACGCTCAAGTCCACCTGCTCGATTCGCGAGCCGATGGCTTTCGCCTGCTCGGACGCATCCTCGCCGTAATCGGCCAACTGCTTGCGGAAGCGCTGATACTGCTCCCACAAATGCACCTCGTGCCCGCTGAACGGCGTGGCCTCGTCCTTCACATGCCAAACCGTTCCATGCTCCTTAAGCGTGCTTTCGGAAAACGACTGGCGCGGAAACGCCGCTAGGTCCACCGGCACAATTTCCTTTGCTGTCTGGCTCATGCGCGGGTGTTCCTTGCCCAATTCTCGGAACATCGGGCCGAAGCCTTGCTGCAATCGCAGCCGGTTTTCCTTGCTCAGAAAGGTGGCGTCGTAACCGGCAGCGGTCAATCGGCTCACGATGAACTCACGCAGCCGTTTCTTCGGCCACCCTTTCGCCAACGTTTGGTCCTTCTCGCGCAGAAAGAGCCGCATCAATTTCACTGCATCCTCGATGCCGATGAAATCGCAGTGTTCGATGTCCACCGCCAGCTTGCCGGTTTCGGAAAACGTCGAGTATTCCGTCGTCCGCTTTTCCTGCGGCAAAAACTTCACATCCGGCTCGCGCGCCTTCTCACTCTTGATCTCAACCGTTCTTTGCTCCGGCTCGTAACGGAGGTTGTGCAGCGGAAACACATACTTGCTCCGGCGCGGGTCATAGCCCCAAGACAGCGTGCTCTCCACTTCCAACACTTCCTGCAGCAACTCGCCGATCTCCTCCGACCACGCTTCGTGGTTGTTGATGGTCACCAGCGGCTGCGGGCCCAGGCCGGGCGGCACCCGCAAGCCGCGACCGAGCACCTGCGCGATGAGCAGCTTGGAGTTGAACGCCCGCGACTCGTGCGGGACGATCTGGAAAACATTCTTCACGTCCCAACCCTCGGTGAGCATAGAGACGGACACAATCCACTCCACTTCGCACACGGCGTCATCCACTTCGCGCAGCGTGGCCAGGTTCTCCTTCCGCCGCTTCTCCGGCGAATCCTTGTCGTCGCGCGGCCCATAGACCGCCAGCACCCGGTCCTTCGCCGGGCCGCTGCTGGGCACGCCAGACGTGACCCAAATCACTTTCTTTTCGGTCTCGGCGCGCGGAATTCCCTCCTTCTTCGCCAGGAACGCCACCAAATCCGCCCACACCTCCACGCACCGCGCGATTTCCTGCGCCACCACGATGCTGACCGGCTTCACCAGCTTGCCGTAATCCTTTCGGTTCTGCTGGTGGATGGCGTAGGTCTTTTGCCAGTCATGCGCCTTGTAGGTTTCCTCCAACTTGTAATTTGGCTTCTTCACCACCAGATCGGCGATGGCCTGCTTCAACCCGTAGCGATACACCACGTCGGGGAAGTAATCGTCGCGCTCGTTGCCGAGATATGCCGTGCCCGTCACGTTCACGATGAACCGGAAACCGTAGTCGGCGTGCAGCAGGAACTTCAGCCATTCCTTGAGCGCCTTGTCCTGCTTGCTGAACAAATGGTGCGCCTCGTCGTTCAAGACTAGTGTCCGCGCGCCGTTCCCGCGAAAGCTGTCCGCGATGGACGAGCCCGCGTTCTCATAGACCGCGTGGATGTTCTCGATGCAGATGTCGCCCACGCGCACGGTTTCGTCGCCGCGTTTGATGGCCGGAATCGCCACCGCCGCGCCCAGTTCCTTCATGATGCCAGACAACTCCGCGTTGCCAGCCAGCGCGGTGAACTTCTCCAGCAACCCCTCCTCAATCGTCAGCGATGGACACAACACCAACACCCGATCCACCAACCCTTCCGCCAGCGCGATGGCCGCGAGCGCATACATGACGAAACT
>CAYHFE010000717.1:0-3620 GCA_964355375.1 uncultured Verrucomicrobiota bacterium | reverse complement strand
CCAGCGGCCTTTTCCGCGAAAACAGGACCCTTTTGAATTTTAAAACAGGCTCTTAACGCGCGGGGGAACATACCGACCGATGCAGAGAATGCCCACGCTCCTGCACGAAGACGGCTGGGGTCGCGATTCAGAACCTGTTTAAAAAGTAGGAGGCGACGTGAGGAGACTCACTCCTCTCCCGGTGAAGGCAGCGGATTTCATCGCAAATCAGAGGCTCGTCGACTCCTCCGAGAGAAAGGATATTAAAACAGGCCCTCAGTCATGAAGAAGCGAATCCCGGCAAATCTTGTCGGTCAATTTAGTTCAATATAGTTCTTGCGGAGTGACAGGGCTTTCTTTAGTAAAGGGACTACAGCGTATCAAGATTCTTACTCTCCGAGTAACGGGCTTCGAATATCTTCGATTGGGGGACGCTGCGGCTGTTTCGAACAGCGGCTAGAGGTTTTTCGAAAGTCAAACATTCTTCCCGAGTGTCATTAACAGCGGCTGTTAGGCCGCTCACCCGTTTTGCGAAAGGTATTCTTATGAAGGTGTATCCAGACGATTGGCGGGTCCGCCTCACCACCGGAGTGGTGGTGGCCGCCTGCCTAACCACGGCCCTGTTGTTGGGGCCCGTGCTGGGCATCAATGGGTTCTGGCCTGGCATGCTCTCGGTCGTCGTCGCGATCATCGTCGGGAACGTGATCGGGCGGCTAGTGTGCTCGCGGCTGTTCCGGCCGCTGGAGAAGTAAAAGAAGGATGAGAAGAAGTAAGAGAGTCACTCGCATGGGGCCTAAAACCATGCGCTCTGGCTACGTTCCACGCGTCCTGTGGGCCGGGTTGCTGACCTTGGGTCGTTGTTGAACGCCGCTGACTTCTCGATGAAATTCGCAATTCAGGTGTTGAACGAAGCCAGTGCGTCTGTCGCGTTTCCGAATGAGTTGCCCGTGAGAACCGGCGCTCTAAAAACTTAATTTTGGAATCCAACCTCTATTTTTTAGAGGCTCTTGAGCCGAGGTTGCTGCTTTCCGGCGATGGAATGGCGGCGACCGACGGGGTTGTTCGACCCTCCGCCGATGGATCGGAATCGATTCAGGAGGTGTTGCTTGAGGACACTTCCGGGGTTCAATCTGCGGATACGAGTCATGGAAGCAACGGAGCCCTAGTTGACATCCTGGCTGGGCTTTTTACCGAAGATCTGAATCCATCCCCGGAGGAGTCTTCGCCAGACGCATCCCAGGTCGGACAAAGCCAGAAACTCGTCGAATCCTCGGAGTCGGTTCACCAAGTCCTCTTTATCGACTCTCAGGTGCCGGATCAGGAAACCCTCGTCAAGGCCGTCCTGCCGGGCACCGATGTTTTCCGGTTGAATTCGGCGGAGAACGGAGTGGCCCAAATCGCGAACGCTCTCAAGGGCTATTCCGGTTTGGCGAGCGTCCAGATTTTTTCCGACGATATGCCGGGGCTTCTGGAGATCGGGCGCGGGCCGCCGGGCAGTTCCGAAAACGTGTCGCAATTCTCCTCGGAATGGACCTCTTTGGCTTCGTCTCTCGCCAAAGGCGGCGATCTTTTGCTGTTCGGTTCGGAACTTGGATCTGGAACGGAAGGGCGTGCCTTTGTCGAAACGGTGGCGCAATGGACCGGCTTGGATGTCGCCGCTTCGTCAAATCCAACCGGAGCAACTTCGGCTGGCGGAAGCTGGAACCTTCAGGCTCAGAAAGGCTTAATCGAGTCTTCGCCCGCTCTGGATTCAAAGTTTCTTGCCGACTCCAGCACTTCCCATGAACCCACCCCTTCACCCCTCCCAGGAGGGGAACCTGCAACGGTTGCATCAAACGAAGCTCCCCTCCCCGGAGGGGCCGGGGGTGGGTCCAAGGATGCCGGGGGCGATTCGCCTTCAAACGTGCCCGAGGGACTTTCCAGTTCGGATTGGTCCAGCATTCTCGCGGATTACGAGAAGGACCGCTACGCGGCGTATCCGGTCGCGAATCAGCCTGGAGTCTTCCAGGCGCGCAATCCGGGGCAGCAATGGGTCACGCAGTTTGACGGCCAGTCTTTTCTGGTGTCGCCGGATGGGGCGGGCTGGCATTGGGGGCTGGACCTCCTGCGTTACGGGTTTGACGGGAATGAGAGCGCGGTCGATGGGCGGGCGGCGGTGACGACGAATGGCCAGCGCGTGACTTACGGCCAGGGTTCTGCGCTTGAGGAATGGTTCGTCAATGGCACGGGCGGGCTGGAACATGGCTTTACGGTCAATGAGCGCCCGGTGGGTGGAAGCGGTCCGCTGACGTTTGATCTGGGTGTGCTCGGAGGTTTGCGCCCGGAGGTTTTGGCGGACGGAAGCGGAATTCGGTTCCTCGATCCGCAGGGTGCGGCGGCCGTCAATTACACGGGCCTGAAGGTGTGGGACGCGACCGGTCGGATTCTGGAGGCCGCGTTTGTGCCGGTTGGGGAGGGTTTGCGATTGGCTGTGGATGAGCAAGGTGCGAGTTATCCACTCACAATTGACCCGGTTGCCTCGGATCCCGCCGCCTACACGTTATCAGGTGGTTCTGAAACTACGCTTCAGGGTAATTTGATCGGGGTAGAGTTTACTCCCAGCACAGATATATCCGTCACCGGGCTCGGAGTTTTCGACTCGGGATCAAACGGTTTGGTGGCATCAAAGGACGTTGGGCTCTGGAATGCCTCGTCTCAGGCGCTGCTTGCTTCGACCACCGTACCCAGCGGGACGTCTGGAACTTTGAATGGTGAATTTCGTTACAACTCAATAACCTCAGTACAACTTAGCGCGGGCACGAGCTATATCGTCGGTGTCCTTTATACATCTTCCAATACCGATTTGTATAAAGCGTTCGGCCCAACCGCGACGTCGGATGCTAGAATCACTTTGACAGGAAACACGCGCATCGCGTCGGGCGCGACCTCTCTCACCTTTCCGAGTTCCACGCTGTCTGGATTCCGCTCCGGGGCCAACTTCACATTCACATCGGTACCTTCGGTCAGTTCCATTAATCGCCAATCCCCGAGCGGTTCGGTCACCAGCGCAGCCAGTGTAACTTACAGGGTGACGTTCACCGAGAGCGTCACCGGAGTGGATGCATCTGACTTTTCTCTCACAAAAACCGGCACAGCCGACGGCAGCATCGCATCAGTCTCCGCGAGCAGCGGACAGACAATCGATGTGACAGTTAACTCAGTCACGGGGGATGGTACATTGCGGCTGGACTTGAACAGCAGTGGCACTGGCATCCAGAACTCCGACAGCACTCCTGCTTCGATCTCGTCCGGCTTTACCAGTGGTCAGACCTATACGGTGGACAAAACTGCGCCGAGCATCAGCAGCGTGAGTGGCCCGGCCAACGGGAGTTATCGGGCGAGCCAGAACCTGGATTTCACCGTGAACTACAGTGAGAGCGTGACGGTGACGACGACGGGCGGGACGCCGACGATCAGCTTGACGGTGGGATCGACGTCGCGGAGCGCCAGCTACGTGTCAGGCACTGGGTCCAGCGCATTGGTGTTTCGGTACACGGTTCAGTCCGGGGAAACCGACAGCGACGGAATTGCCTCCGCCTCTCCCCTAGTCTTGAACAGCGGGACCATCAAAGACGCGGCGGGGAACGACGCCGGGTTGACCT